>DATINP010000175.1:0-27946 GCA_035474135.1 Chloroflexia bacterium
CAATACAGCCGAATCAAACAGTTCCATACCGCCTCCCATTGCGAACCGGCAGCCGGCGACTCGCATCAAGTTCCACACGGTACACGGGAATACAAAAATCCCGTCCTCCACAAGAAGGACGGGCAAAACCCGCGGTACCACCTTCGTTGGCGCACGAAGCGCCCACTTAGTCGCGTCCAACACGATCACCAATGTGATCTATATTGACCGCAGCCCGATAACGGCGAGCGATCCGGCCCGGCTTACTCACCCAGGGGGGTTTTCAGTGGGCGGCTCAGGAACGATTTTCGGCGAGTTTCCGACAGCCGGTCGCACCAACCCCGGCCTCTCTGTGTCTTCCCCACGCCTACTCTTTCCGTCATAGCCATTCGAAATATGCTTTATTAAGGATACTACCACAGGTGACCGCTGTCAAGCGGAGCGCAAAGCCCGCAAGACAAACGCCCGACAATTATGATATAATTGTCGCGATGTGTCCGTAGCTCAGCCGGCAGAGCACCTGACTTTTAATTAGGGAGTCGTGGGTTCGAGTCCCACCGGACACACCCGAAATCACATATGAAACCAGCCTCGATATGCTTATGTCGGGGCTGTGCTGCCGCATGGTAGGGGCACTGTAGCGAGGCTGCGTCGTTGAGGAGGTTGTATGGTGCATCATGTCGAGGTTGCAGCGAATGCTTTGACCGCTGAAGATTTGCTGAAGGGCACATTCGGCACGGCGGGGCATTTCAACACAAACGTCTACCCTTCAGATCAGATGCTGACCTTCGTGGCGTCTGTCATAGGGAACGAGGAGATCGCGCGGGGGACGTATTTCAGGTCGGGCGCGCAACTGATGGATATTGTCGCGCAACTGGTGGAGTGGAAGTTCGGCTCATTCGACAAAGTGGAGGCTTTCCTCGATTTTGCCAGTGGGTACGGGCGGCTCACGCGGTTCCTGGTTCAGCAATTGCCTGCCGACCGAATCTGGGTGTCAGATATACAGGCGAACGCGGTGGCTTTTCAAGTGGAACAGCTTGGCGTGCATGGATTCTTGTCGGAAATGAACCCAGCCGACCTGGATCGCGCCGGGGAGTTCGCCGAAAAGTTCGATTGCATATTTGTTGCATCGCTGTTCAGCCATTTGCCCGAAAGGACCTTCATTCCGTGGCTGCGGAAGCTGTACTCTATGTTGAAGCCCGATGGGTTGCTGATGTTCAGCGTGCACGACGAGATACTGCTTGATCCGTCATATCAGATGCCTGAGAGCGGCTTCATTTTTCGAGAGGATAGTGAGATCGCTGAGCTTGATACACGGGACTACGGCGTCACATTCGTTACAGAGGCATTTGTGAGCAAGGCCGTGGAGGAGGCTACTGGGGGGCGGACGGCGTACCACAGGATCAGGCGGATGATGTATCTCCAGGATCTGTATGTGTTGGTCAAGAGCGATCAGCCCGATTTTTCGGGGCTGAAGTTCGAATATGGAGCGGGCGGTACGGTCGATTACTGCTACTGGCGCAGACGCGACGAGTTGTGTGTAAACGGGTGGACAGTGGACATTACGCCTGGCAGCGCGATCAAGGAAATTACGTTCTTTGTGAACGGGGAGGTGCGGCAGAAATGTATGCCTTACCTCCGCAGACCGGATGTTCGTACGCATTTCAAGGACGAAGCGTTTCTTTACTCAGGGTGGGAGTGTTTCTGTCGCGTGCCAGGTGGCACTGATACGGATCTGCTGACAGTGACCGCCAGGACTACAACGGGCAACGAGTACTTGCTGTATGCGGGGAGCATTGCCGCGATTTTGAGACCGGGTGCGGGCGACGAGGCAAGCCTATCGTCTATGGCTGACCCGGCGTATATTGACCAGATGGAATCTACCCTGGAGAGAAAGAACCTGGCCTTGCTCGGGCTGGAAGGGTATGCTCGGCGGTTGGAGGCTGAGCTAAAAGAAGCGCGTACGCCCAAGTTGCCGTGGAAGCGCCGCACGGGGAGTGCGTGACAAGAGCGCGCAAGTGGCCCGGCGATTGAGCTAGGATTAGGGCTAGGCGGTTGTCAGGTCGGCAGGTTGGTCCTCCCAGCGGACATCGACGGTGTTCTGCCAGGCGCCCAACAGATAGCTACCGCAACGTACCCAGCCGTGCCGGATGTTACCGGATGGGCCTTGCACTGTAACGCGATAGATGATCTGGTTCTGGCTCGAGATCCAGGTAAATGGGCCTTTGCGCAGGTAGCGCCGATCGCTCTCGATGATGCGGTACTGGTTGTCGCTGGCCCATTGATCGAGCAAATGCGCGGCATGCCGGTACGTGCCGCGCGCATAGGCGAAGAGTGCAAAGACCACGCCGATGATGAGGACGAGGAGAAACAGGGCGCAGGCTATTGAGAAGAAGATTCGGAGGGGATCTTGCATGTCAGTCTGGTTCCAGCTACCCACCAGCCCCCAACGCCTTGTCCGTCGCGAAGCGCACCGCGATCACTCGGCCCTCGGCGGTCTGCGTCTCGCCTGAATAGACCTCGCACGACACCAGCGCCTTCTTTGGGTGCAACTCTGTGACGCGAGCGCGCAACCGCACGGGCACGTCCAGCGCGCTCGGCTTCAGGTAGCGCACGTTTAGCTCGCCGGTCACGTAGCTTAGAGATGGCGGCGTACCGTGGTCCCGACCTTCTTCGCGGTATGTCCAGGCTATGGCAGTCCAGATCGAGTGGCAGTCTATGAGCGACGCCACCAGCCCACCGTACATCACATTGGGGAAGCCTGCGTTTTGCTCAGGTCGTGGCTCGAACGAGAGTATCACCTCGCTGCCATCGTCCGACCAGTAACTCTTGATGCGCAATCCACTCTCGTTGGCCGGTCCGCACCCATAACACGTGCCCATTGGCCACGCGTCCTGTAACGCCACCCCGCCCACTCTGTACTCTCTCCAGTTCATAGCCGCCTCTTCTCAGTTACGGGCCAAAGCCTTAATTTGAAATGCAAAAACGCAAAGAAAACACAAAATTTAGAGTCAATAGCTGGTACTCCAACAATCTTCGAACGGTAACTTTGGGACCCGTAAAAGTCTTTGCGTTTCAACCCTCGCGCCGACCTACGATCCAGAGCTTGCGCCGGGGCGTGGAGAGCCACTCAAGCCCTTCGTCCGTCACGAGCACGTCTTCCTCCAGGCCCACGTAACCCCGGTTCGGCACTTCCACGCCCAGTTCAAGCGTGAACACATTGCCCGCTTCCACGACACCATACGGCGTCTGGCCGTAGCGATCCCATTTCGGACCGAGCAAAGTCGCCCCGTCGTGTGCCACGCGCCCCAGGCCGTGACCCAGTGCATGCTTGTACTCAGGATAGCCCTCAGCGACCAGAGTATTGCGAGCGGCCTCGTCCACCTTCCAGCCGATCGTGCCAGGCCGCAACAAGGTCGCGCCCGCATCAACCGCCTTCCAGCAAGCGTCCCAGGCGCGGGCAACATCGTCAGGGATACTGGACTCGCCCTCTGCCGGCACATACCACATCCTCTGTATATCCGAGCAGAAGCCGTCCTGCTCGATTCCAAAGTCAAGATGCAACAGGTGGCCGGGCTGCACCTTCCACGCCCCCGGCGCGCTGTGGCCCGCCACCGACTCGGGACCCGCGTTCACAATGGGGCAATAGTCTTCGCCCCACGAGGTGCCCAGGCCCAACGCCTTGCGTGCCTTGGTCAGTCGCGCAGCTATCTCGGACTCGGTTTGCCCGATTGCCAGCGAGGCACCGAGGTCTGCGTACAGCTTCTCGGTCGTGCGGATGGCCTCGCGTATGCGCTCTATCTCCGTTGGCGACTTACGTCCTCGTAACGACCCCACCACAGCCTCGGCAGACACAAAACAGTCTGCATAAGCAGTGCCTTCGAAGGTGCGCAATAGCTCCAGGTACATACCGTGCGTAAGACCGTCGGCGGCGGGGTCGTTCTCCGAATAATCAAGCGCGATTGACGTCGGGTCGAGCCGGGTTACCGCATCTTTCAGTGCGGGACGGAAGCTCTCATCGTATGGGATGACCTCTGTGTAGCCGCCAATGGCGCGCACATTCTCGGCATCAAACCGGCCCACGATGGCGATCCGAGCGCCCGTACGCGCAATCAGAAAGGCTGAATGCCAGGTAAAATCCATGCCGGCCACCAGGTCAACACAGGGGTCGGGCGTCAGTGTGGTTTCACGAGCAAACACCAGCCACGCGTCCACATTCTGCTCTTGCAATATCGCAACAGCCTGCTCCAGTTTCTCGTTTACTACCTTGAAATCGGAAGTCATGCATTCGGCTCCTCTCATGCCAGGGATCAGGGATGATGCATTATACACTCACGCGCCGCCCGGAGACACGTTTGCACGTCGATTTTGTACGAAAAAATGTATGCCTCACCCCCGTAAATACGGAGTATAATGGGCATGTGGGTTCCCAGCATTATATACGGGGGGTTATCATCATGAAACGACTCATAGCTGGTCTCTTAGGTCTATTAAGTTTACTAACGTTGTTGCTCGTCATTGGGCAAACCACCGATGCCTCGCCTGGCACACCCCCCAACAGCCAAAACGCGGCCAGCATGATCATCTCGAACGCGGTGTCCGCGCCCGCAGAATGCACTCTTTCGTATACGTATACACTTTCATCGGGCACGGTCAGAATTGCGGAGGATCTGGTGGCAGGATCGCAGTGCCCCGGCGGGTGTGTTGTGCCGTTGGCCCTGCCCTTCCCGGTCACGTTCTACGACCAGACCTACACCAGTGCCAACGTTTCCACGACAGGCAATTTGCAGTTTGTTACTTCCGATTGGTCATTGGAAAGTTGTCCGGGGCCTTATCCACAGCTTGGCCCTTCCATGTTGCCCTTCTGGGACGACCGCTTCGACACAAGCTGGAGCCAGCCGTGCGTGGATATTTACGGATATGACTGCGGCATCTTTACGAGGGTGGTTGGGAGCGCGCCGGACCGGACGCTCGACATTGAGTGGAGGGCGCGGGCCAATGGAAGCAACCACGAAACCGTCGACTACGAGATCCACCTCTATGAAAACTCGAATAACTTCGATTTTGTGTATGGCGGTGGATTGTTGTTCGCCGACTTGACATCGATTGGCGTGCAGGACGGTGCTAGCCAGTACACCGACTATCTATGTAATTCGGCGGCAAACCTCCAGTATCAGACTCTTCATTGGACCTCGCAGGTACCCGCCACCTGCCAGCCTACACAAACGCCGACTTTCACCCCGACATACACGCCAACACCACTGCCTCCTACCCCCACCACCACCGCGACGCCCACATGCCAGCCCGGGTGGATTGTCTCGGACCACCCGTTCGCCGGGCAAGGCAACAGCCGCTTCGATGACGTGGTCGCCATTTCGGCCAACGATGTGTGGGCCGTCGGCTCATATGCGGGTAGCAACAACTATGACCAGACCCTGACGGAACACTGGGACGGCACGGCATGGAGTATAGTAAGTAGTCCCAATGTGCCCCCGTATGGCAGCGTACTGTCGGGCGTATCGGCCACAGCTTCGAACGACGTGTGGGCGGTGGGATGGTACCAAAGCACGGGCGCTTATCTCCAGAACCTGACCATGCACTGGAACGGCACCCAGTGGAGCATCGTATCCAGCCCCACCGTCGGCGTGAACAGCAGGTTCGACGCAGTAGTCGCTATATCTTCCAATGACGTCTGGGCCGTCGGCTACACAGGCTTTGATACCTATCAGACCCTGGCCATGCACTGGAACGGTACGGCCTGGAGCCTGGTAACAACGCCCAATGTCGGAACGCAAAACAATGCGCTGAACGCGGTCGCAGCCACAGCCTCGAATGACGTATGGGCCGTCGGCTACGATGATGGCCTGCTCCACAACTTAACGCTGCACTGGAACGGTTCTACATGGAGCGTAGTATCAAGCCCCAACGCGGGAACAGATGCAAACATTCTTACTGGCGTATCAGCCATAGCATTTAATGATGTTTGGGCCGTCGGCTACTCAGCAAGCTCCTCCGTCGGTGGATTTCAGACCATGACGTTGCACTGGAACGGCTCTATATGGAGCCTGGTGTCCAGCCCCAATCCACTGGACAACAACGAGCTAAACGATGTGGCGGGCCTCGCGCCGGACGATGTGTGGGCCGTCGGCTTTGACTATGACAATACTTCGGGCAATACGCTTACCGAGCACTGGGACGGTACGGCCTGGAACGTGGTAACAAGCAACAATGCGGCCGCAACAAACAGCCTCGTGGGGGTCGCACCAGTGTCAACCAACGACGCCTGGGCCGTGGGGTGGGACTTCAACACCGGCCTTTTCCGCACCCTGATTGAACGTTATGTCAACGAGTGCCAGCCTTCGCCCTCGCCTACCTTACCATCCACCCACACAGTCACAAACACACCCACCAACACACCCACCAGCACCGCATCTCCAAGCCATACATCCACTCGCACGCCCGTCCCAAGCGGCACGGCCACAGAGACTCTTACTGACACTCCTACTGACACACCCACCGATACTCCCGCTGCCTCAACCGTTACCGGTACGCCCACGGCGCAAGCGACTGCATCAGTCACGCCCACGGTGTGCGATATCAGTTTCCCAGACGTGCCCCCCGGCTCGACTTTCTACCCCTACGTGCACTGCCTGGCCTGCCTGGGTATCGTTTCGGGCTATCCTGACGGGACGTTCGGACCCAACAACGTGGTTACTCGCGGCCAGGCCGCCAAGATACTTGCCAACTCAGTCGGTTACAATGACGACATTCCGGCTGACCAGCAGACCTTCAATGACGTGCCTCCGGGAAGCACATTCTGGGTGTATATCGAGCGGGTAGCACTGCATGGTGCGATCAACGGCTACCCATGCGGCGACCCCGGTGAACCGTGTCCCGGCATGTACTTCCGGCCCCAGAACACGCTCACACGCGGGCAGGCCGCCAAGATCGTGTCAATCACGGCGGGTTATGCGGACAACATCCCACCCGACCGGCAGACCTTCTCAGATGTACCGCCCGACAGCACCTTCTGGCTGTACATCGAGCGGGTGGCTCTGCATGGTGTTGTGAATGGATACGCCGACGGCACGTTCCACCCGGAGAACCCCGCCACCAGGGGGCAATTAGCCAAGATCGCGACTATCGCCTTCCTACCGGGGTGCGGTCAATAGCTACGACATAGTCGAAACGCAGTATTACAGAAGACGCAGGCTAAGCACATAGCCTGCGTCTTTTGGATTCCTACAGCTTGTACAGTCAACACCGTGCGGGAAGTTTGATAAGCCTGATCCGGGATTCTTAGTCCATTTTGTACGAAAAAATGTACGTCTCACAACCTGGCTCGCGGGCTTACAATAGTAATAGGGATTGATGATGATCGTCCTGGAGGCATAATATGAAGCTAATCATTGCAAGTCTAATGGCCATGTTCGTGCTGGTGACGTTACTGGTAACTGTGGGGCACACCTCGGATGCCGCCCTGGGAGCAATCCCCGACACGCAACCCTCGTCTAGCATGATCACCTCGAACACGGCAGGCGCGGACGCCTCATGCACTCTTAACTATACATATACGGTTTCGTCCGGTTCTATCATTACGTCGTCCAACCTCCTCGCTGGCTCCCAGTGTGGTATTTGCATTGTGCCGTTGTCCCTGCCCTTCCCAGTCACGTTCTACGACCAGACTTACACCGATGCCAACGTCTCCACAGGAGGCAATATACAGTTTGCTACCTCTGATAATTCACAGCAGAGTTGCCTGGGACCCTACCCACAGCTTGGCCCCTCCATGCTTCCGTACTGGTCAGACGTCTATGCGACAGATTGGAATTATCCGTGCCAGATGGCGTATGGCGCAGACTGCGGCGTTTTCACGACCCTGAGCGGCAGTGCGCCCAACCGAACGTTCAAGATTGAGTGGAGGTCGCGGGACTTTGCAAGCAACCACGAAACCGTTGACTACGAACTCCGCCTCTACGAAAACTCGGATGACTTCGATTTTGTATACGGCTTCGGGATATTTGGCGGCTATCTTGCCTCGGTAGGCGTTCAGAACGGCACCAGCCAGTACACCAATTACAGTTGTGACACGGTGGGGAACTTCGCGTACCATACTATCCATTGGACGCCACAGGCACCAGCCACCTGTGCGCCGACGCAAACCCCCACCGCTGTTACCAGCCCCACCCACACGCCAACACCCACTGCCACTCCTACCTGTGAGCCTTCGTGGGTAGTCTCAGATCACCCGTCTGCAGGGCCGGGCGAAAGCCAATTCAACGCTGTGGCCGTCATTTCGGCCAACGATGTGTGGGCCGTAGGATACTACGGCGATAGCAATAACTACTACCGCACCCTCACGGAACACTGGAACGGAACGGCATGGAGTGTAGTAAGCAGTCCCAATGCGGCCACCTATGTCAACGTGCTGTCAGGCGTGTCGGCCTTAGGGCCGGACGATGTGTGGGCCGTGGGCTGGTATGGTACCGAGGAATCCAATACACATAACCGGACCCTGCACTGGGATGGCACCCAGTGGAGCATCGTATTCAGCCCCACGGTCGGCGCCAACAGCAAATTCGAGGCAGTAGCCGCTATATCTGCCAACGATGTGTGGGCGGTCGGCTACTCATCGCCTGGTACGAACCAGGCGTATGCCATGCTTACCATGCACTGGGACGGTTCCGCCTGGAGTATCATAACAACCCCCAACGTAGGAACACAAACCAATGCATTGAACGCGGTGGACGCCATAGCCTCCGACGACGTGTGGGCCGTGGGGTATGATCAAAGCCTCCTCCAAAACCTGACCATACATTGGGATGGCAGCACATGGAGCGTAGTACCCAGCCCTAGCGTGGGCACCGACGGTAGCGTGCTAACCGGCGTGTCGGCCCTAGCGCCGGATGATGTGTGGGCTGTCGGCTATTCAGGCAGCGACTTCAGCGCGTTCCTTACGCTCACCATGCACTGGGACGGTTCGGCATGGAACATAGTGACAAGCCCCAACCCATCAGTCGACAACAAGCTAAACGGGGTGGCGGGTCTGACGTCGGACGACGTGTGGGCCGTCGGATCTGACAACGACAGTAGCACGGGGAATACGCTTACCGAGCAGTGGAATGGCTCGGCATGGAACGTGGTTGCGAGCGCCAATGTGTCCTCGACCAATAGCTTCATGGGCGTCGCGCCGGTATCAGCCGCGGATGCGTGGGCCGTAGGTTGGGAGTACACCGGCGGCCAGCCCCGCCACACCCTGATCGAACGTTATATCAACTCGTGTCAAACTCCGCCCATCCCAACTGATACGGCTACCAGCACTCCCACTGTCTCGGCCACGCGTACGTCCAGTCCAAGTAGCACCGCCACCGATACTGCCACGCCCATTGTGTGTGATATCAGTTTCCCGGACGTGCCTCTCGGTTCTACGTTCTACCCGTACATACATTGCCTTGCCTGTCGGGAGATCATCAATGGCTACCCCTGCGGTGGGCCAGGTGAACCCTGCAACGGTAACAACGATCCGTACTTTAGGCCGGGTAACAATGTCACAAGAGGACAGTTCGCCAAGATAGCTTCCAACTCTGCAGGCTTCAACGAGCCTACGGACGGCGCGCAACAGTATGAGGACGTGGCTGTGGGCGCAACTTTCTACGACTACATCTGGAGACTGACCAGCCGAGATCTCATCAACGGCTACCCATGCGGTGGGCCGGGCGAGCCTTGCGGTAGCGGCAATCTGCCTTACTTTCGTCCTTCGGCCAACGTCACAAGAGGACAGCTATCGAAGATAGACGCCAACGCCGCGGGGCTGACCCAGACACCGGGTGCCCAGCAGTTCGAGGACGTGCTGCCCGGTTCCACCTTCTATGACTACATCTGGCGCTTGACAGACCTCGGCTACATGAACGGGTATCCATGTGGAGGTACAGGTGAGCCATGCGGCCCCAACAACCTACCCTACTTCAGGCCGAGCGCAAATGCGACAAGGGGACAAGCATCGAAGATCGTGTCCAACACCTTCTTCCCTGAGTGCAGCCCTTAATGAGTTGTGATAGGTGATACGTCACGCGTCATGAGTCATACGTTAGGCTGCGACGAACCAGGTTGCCTGTTGTCATTCTGAGCGAAGCGAAGAGTCAGTTAGGCCGTCTCTCGGTTTGCGGAAACGTATTCTCTCTGCTTGCAGGCAAATGGACACGGAGGTTGATTCTTCGCTTCGCTCAGAATGACAAGGGCAATGGGGTTTGCTACGGCGTGACAACGATGCACAACGCAAGACTCATGATTTACGATCTAAGATCTAAGACTCTCTACTGCTTGAACAGGTTGAAAGGGTACATAGGGATGTTGCGAAGCACCCAGAATGCCATGATTACCCCAAATAAGGCCCACGTATAGCGCGGCGAATCAAACAGTCGTGGGAGGGGCCGCCCGCGCATAACCTCGGTAGTTAGTGAAACAAACGCATAGACAATAAAGGGCAGAACCAGCACTGTCAGCGGGTTCAACATAAACGCACCTGTGACATTACCATGCAACAGACCGTGCAAGGCGCGCAAGGTGCCGCACCCGGGACAATACATGCCTGTCAGCGCGCGGAAGGGACACGCTGGGAAAACGCTCGACGCCGCCGGATCGAGCAAATAGAGGGGGATAGCGCTTGCCGCACATATACAGCTTAGCCCGGCAAGCTGCCAGGTTTTAGGAATTGTCAAAGAAGCAAGGTTCATGCCGATCTGCTCACACTTTCCGCCACTTGTGTGCCTAATTCAAAACGTGTTTTCGTAAAATCGAAAAGGCCTGGCATAACCAGGCCCGTTCCGATATACAGACAGGCTCATTATAGAAGAGCCTCTTCAGTCTCAACGCACCGGGTCTTATGGAGTAGTGTTGAATGAAGAACTGAAGCTGAACATGCTGACGCCAAATGCCACGACCGCGAGGAAGTAGAGAATGACAACGACAATGCCTGCCACAGCAGCGATGATAGCCCATCTCTTTGCGTTCTCAGACGAGGCTACCGCACCGGCGTAGTCGCCTGCGGCTAGTTTACCATCCACTTGTGCGGCAAACACGATTGACACGATACCGAGAGGCAAGCAGCAGAAGATCGTGGTCAGGATGGCCCACACCAGATAGTTCTGTGGCCTGGCACCAGGTGCCTGATACTGGGCGGGGGGTTGATACGGAGCCGGGGGTTGATTCATTAAGAGTTCTCCTTTTTAATTAGCACGCAACAATTGCCTCGGACAAATAGCCAGAGATTGCACAGATTATAGAGGCAACATCCCGCGCTGTCAAGGAGTTTTGAACAATTCTGCCCTACACTCCGCGAAACGTCGAGCCATCCGGCACCGGCTGCATGGCAGGCACGTAAAAACGGTCGGTATATTCTTTCACCTGGCGGGCCATCGAGAATTGGGGGGCACATGTAACTATCGCCTCTTTCATCGTGGCCGCCCAGCCCGACGGCAGGCCCTTATCGTCACGCGTGTAGAACAGCGGCACTACCTGCTGTTCCAACAGGCTGTAGAACGACTCCACGTCGCGGTGGTCCTGCTCGTCCGGATTCGCAAACTCCTCACCTTCCCCTATGGCCCAACCGTTCTTGCCGTTGTAGCCCTCGGCCCACCACCCGTCCAGCACCGACAGGTTGGGTACGCCATTCAAGGCTGCCTTCATGCCGCTCGTGCCCGAGGCCTCGTATGGCCTGCGTGGATTGTTCAGCCACACGTCGACCCCCTGCACCATGTAGCGTGCCACGTTCATGTCGTACTCTTCCAGGAACACGATCTTGCCCGCCAGGCCCGCATGGCGTGATGCCCAGTTTACTTCCTGTATGAAATGCTTGCCCGGATCATCCTTCGGGTGGGCCTTTCCCGCGAACACGATTTGCACGGGCCTTCCTGCCCCGTTCAGGATGTTTATCAGGCGATCGGCGTCGCTGAACATCAGCGTGGCACGCTTGTAGGTGGCAAAGCGCCGGGCGAAGCCAAGCGTCAGGGCATCAGGGTCAAGCATCTGCTCAATGGGTGCCGGACTGGGGACGCCTGTGCGGGCATACCACGCGCCCAGCTTGCGGTGCGCCCAGGACACAAGCTGTCCTTTGAGAGCCGCGTGGATTGCCCATAGCTCATCGTCGGGAGCGTTATAGAGCGGCTTCCAGGTTTCGGGGTCGTCAACCTTGTCATACCAGCCTACTCCCAGGTACTTGTCGTAGAAGGCGTGCAGTTCGGGCGCGAGCCATGTGCCTGTATGCACACCGTTCGTGATCGAGGTGATGGGCACATCTTCCACCTTGCGGTTGGGCCACAACCAGTGCCACATATTGCGCGACACGCGGCCATGCAGCTTGCTCACGCCGTTCCTGTAGTCGGCACTCTTCAGGGCAAGAGCAGTCATGCTGAAGGCAGGTCCCCAGGGCTGGCCCTCTTTGGCAAGGTTGAGGAACTCGTCGCGGGTCACGCCCAACTGGGGATAATAGTCGTGAAAGTACTTGTCCATCAGGTCGAAGGCGAACGCGTCGTTGCCCGCCGCTACCGGGGTATGCGTGGTAAAGACCGTGCGGGCCGCACCCTCTTTCAGCGCCTGGGCAAACGACTCGCCCTTAGCGACCCTTTCACGCGCCAGTTCGAGCGCCAGGAAAGCCGCATGTCCTTCGTTCAAGTGGTAAACCGAAGGGTCGATATCAAGCGCCCGCAGCGCCCTTATACCACCCACGCCAAGCATCATCTCCTGAGCCACACGCATCTCCTGGTCACCGCCGTAAAGGCGTGAACCAAGCTCACGGTCGGCGGGCGCGTTGGGGTGTATGTCAGTGTCCAGCATATATAGCTCGACCCTACCTACGTTGAACTTATAAACTCGTGCGTACACGATTCGTTCGGGCAGTTGCACCTCAACAATAACCTCGTTGCCGTCCTTGTCGACGGCAGGCATGACAGGTTCGTCGTCGAAATCTACCTTGTTGTATACGGCTTGCTGGCTGCCATCGGCGGTGATCACCTGCTTGAAATAGCCCTGCGGATATAAGAAGCCGACGAACACCATGGGCACGCCGAGGTCAGAAGCGCCCTTCACATGGTCGCCCGCCAGGATGCCCAACCCGCCCGAATAAATGGGAAGCGACTCGTGCAGGCCGAACTCGAAGCAGAAATAGGCAATAGGCCCTTTTTTCTCAAGCAACTGGGGATAGGTGCGGCTGAACCAGGTAGCGGGATCGGCCAGGTAAGCATCAAACGTGGCCACAACCGCATCGTAGCGCGCCACATATTGGGGGTCTGCTGCGGCAGTACGCAGGCTAACCTGCCGCACCTCGTTCAGAAAGCGAACAGGGCTATGGTAGACATCTTCCCACAGGCCGGGGTCAACATCAGAAAAGAGGCGCAGCGCCTCCGGGTGCCATGACCACCACAGGTTGTACGCAAGCTCGCCTAGGCGCTTGATCCGCGCCGGGACAATATCCAGTTTCGGTTGTACTAGGTTCACTATTGTGTTATCTCCTCTGCTTGATGGGCGACAAGCGATATGCGACGTCCGAGCAGTCATCACCTGTCACCGGGGTTATCCTTGCCGGTCAACATTGTAGATCAATACGGCGGCAGTTGCCACTACTTGCCCCAAGTCTAATCGCCGCGTCCGAAAACCAACGAAGCGTTTATGCCGCCGAAGCCGAACGAATTGGACAGAATAGTGTGTACGCGCTGATCTCTGCCCCCGGTCGAGGTGTAGTCGAGGTCGCATTCAGGATCGGGGTTGCGAAGGTTTATGGTGGCGGGCAGGAAGTCGTTTACCAGCGTGAGGGCCGCAATCGCCGCCTCGAACGCGCCCGACGCGCCCAGGGCGTGCCCGTGCATAGCCTTGGTGGCAGTGATGGGTATACGGGGTGCGTGCTCGCCAAACACTACTTTGAGGGCCATAGTTTCGGTCTTGTCATTGAGGGGCGTGGCCGAGGCATGCGCGTTCACGTGCTCGATCTCGTGAGGTTGGAGGTTCGAATCAGCCAGGGCTTCGCGCATGCACCTGATTACCTGCGCGCCATCGGGACGGGGTGCAGTCATGTGGAAAGCGTCGGTGGTGGTCGCGTAGCCCAGTATCTCAGCGTAGATCTTAGCGCCGCGCGCCCGGGCGTGCTCCATATCTTCAAGCACCAGAATAGAGGCTCCCTCGGACATCACGAAGCCGTCGCGGTGGGCGTCGAACGGTCTGGATGCGATCTCCGGCTCGTCGTTTGAATTACCTGAGATAGCATGGATCACATCGAATGCCCCGAAGATGAGGGGCGCAAGGGGCGCTTCCACGCCGCCCGCGAGCATAACGCGCGCCCGCCCTTCGCGGACCACGCGAAAAGCCTCGCCAATAGCCACAGCACCCGACGCACAGGAGTTGGCGTTGGTCTGGTTAGGCCCGAACAGGCCCATCTCAATGGCTATATTGCAAGACGAGGCCGACCCGAATACGGTCAGCGCGAGGATATTATTCACCGCTCGAAGCCCGCTCTCGACGAAAATGGTGTGCTGCTCCTCAGCGAACGACAGGCCGCCCAGCGCACTGCCCAGGTACACACCTGTGGCCTCGGCATCGGCCTCAGACAGGCATAGCCCGGAATCGAGCACCGCGTCCTGAGCAGCAGCCACCGCGAACTGGGAATAGCGATCTAGCCTGCGCGCTCTTTTGGCGTCGAAGTGGTCGAGAGGGCTGAAGTCGTTTACCTGGGCAGCCACCTGCGATCTGAACACCGTCGGGTCGAACCTGGTTATGCGTTGCACGGCCGAGCGCGCTGCCAGCACACCCTCCCACAGACCGGCGCGCCCATTTCCGATGGGAGTTATCGCACCGATGCCGGTGATTGCAACGCGATGAACCTTATCCATGTGCTGTCCTTCCGTAGTAGTGACCGGTGGTCGGTGACCAGTGACCAGCAGTTATGAGTGATAAGTATTACGTCATCTGTCGTCGGTCGTCTTACTGGTCACTGGTCACCGACCACCGGTCACTGGTCACTGCTCTTCCGCCAATTCCTTAATGCGGCGTAGAGTCTTATTGGCAATATAACCGATAAAGGCTTGGCCCACTATTATCTCGGTCAGTTTCCGTCCCAGAATACGAGTGGGGAAGGGTGGGTGCTCCAGAACGTGGGTGATCGTCACATGCACATGCGCACCCTCGACCCGGAACGACCACTCGACATACATTCCACGCACCAGACCCTTGATATGCTGGAACTCGATGCGACCCGGCGCGTGCTCGTCTCCCTCGACCACTGTCTCGATAGCAGACCACGTAACCGGGATAAAGTCGCGCATAGCCGACATCTTAACCGTCTTGCTATTGCCGTCACGCGCCAGCACGCGCACATAGCGGTAGTGCGGCAGGATGCGTCCCCACTCCTCAACGTCCGCTCCCAGCCGGAACACGCGGTTGTAGGGTGCACGTATGCTGATCCGGTTGCCTGTCTTCATTACGGCCTCAACAGCGACCACAAGTAGAGCGGACTGAGGGCAGCGTGTGGGTCGCCGTAGTCGCCCAGGACGCCTGTCAACACCTGGCGGGGGTGTGCCCGCTTGCCCAGCCTCGATACCACGTAATCCATCGCCGGAGGCAGGCCCACAAAGACCTGCACCAGCCTGCACACCATGTCCTTGGCGGTAAACTCTTTGCCCCTGAGCCTGCTGTACCGCGCCAGAGTTCGGCCCGATAGGTCGTCGCGCTCGAGAGCGTCAGCCGCTACCTCTATAGCAAGTTCCGCACCGCGCAGAGCCTTGTGCACGCCTTCGCCCGTGAAAGGGTCGAAGAAACCGGCGGCATCACCCACCAGCAGCCAGCCCGGCCCCGATGTGCGCTTCACTCGCGCCCCGATCGGACCCACACCCCTCACATCGGTGACACGTTCGGCCCCCGCAAGGCGATCTCGGACACCGGGGAACGAGAGGGCAATCCTCTCGAAGCGCTCGGCTGCGCCGCCTCCTGCGTACCGATCGGCCTGACTCATCGGCACTACCAGTCCTATGTTCACCACGCCTCCCGACTGAGGAGCCAGCCCTGCGTACCCTGCGCCCGACACATGCATCTCGCCCCAATCGTCCAGGCCATTGTACCCGGCGTAGTGCGCCACGAGCCCCATATTCTGAGGCCACCGCAAAGGCGCGCCCACCCCCAGGCTTCGCACAACGGCCGAGTGTACGCCATCCGCCCCGATCACCAACCTGGCACGCACTTCTTTCGTATTCTTGCCGTCGCGGTAGACCACGCCCCCCGCCTTGCCTCCTTGCAGGGTAACCCTCTCGACCTTCACCCGCTCGCGCACTTCTGCACCGCACCGCCTGGCATAATCCACGAGCGCCGCATCGAGTAGTCGCCTGCGTGTGGCTAGCACTTGCATTTCGCCGCTTTGGGGAGATCCGTACTCCATCGTAAAAGAGCTCCCCGCCGGGCTGATCACACGCATAGATGTTAATCGACGTGCTCCCGCCGCTTCGACAGCCTCAAGAGCCCCTATCCTGTCCAGCACGCGCTCCGTTTGGGGGCTGGTATATTCGCCGCAGGCTTTGTCGCGGGGGAAAACGGCCCTATCAAGCGCCAGCACGCGAAACCCACGCCGGGCCAGCAGTACCGCACAGGCCGATCCCGCAGGCCCGGCTCCTACGACCACAGCATCGTACGTGCGCTCGCTCTCAGCGCGTGGTGCGCTCACTTCGGCCGCCCAACAATTGCCATTCGCCAGAAGGGGTGGGTATGGATGCTTACGTCCACCCCGGCTTCTCGCGCAATACGAGCCACCTCTGCGGTGGTGAATGCCCGGTAGACGCTTGCGGGGCCATCATGCCTTGTGAGCCTGTTGGTGGTCGTTATGAGCGTCAGGAACCGCGCCATGAGCCAGGCGCCCTGAGCTCTGTACACGTCGTTCACCACGAACCCCACCCTGCACAGCCTCGCCATCTCTCCCAGCGCGAGGCGAGCAGACGTCACGTCTAAATGATGCAAAGCCAACGAGCAAACTACCACATCAAACGCTCCATCCCCAAACGGGACAGCAGTTGCATCACAAGCGAGCAAGCGCACCCGGCCTGCAAACCCGGCGTTCAATATACGTTGGCGGGCTACTCTCAGGATTTGCTCGCTGATATCGGTCGCGGTAATCTCGACAGTGCGCCCTTCGCGCTGCGCCCACCGGCATAATTCCTCGGGTATGTCAGCCGAGCCTGTTGCCAAGTCAAGTACGCGCACGGTCTGCTCTTTCGGCATGTCGCGCACCAATTCGCCCAGGTGGTGAGTAACAACCCATGTGCCCAATCCGTAAATATTGGCCCGGCGGATATCGCGCAGAGTCTGCTCCAGGTCTTCCTCGTTAGCCTCGCCGGGCCTGTCGAGTAGCTCCTGCACGTTCCTGTATGGTGGTGTGTTGAAAATCCGCAATTGCGCTCCACTTGGTTACGCGATTTCCTGATTAACCCGGTGGCATACCTGATCGACTTTGCACTGAGATGGTTGGACGGCACACTCTTAACTAGGAGTTCAATATCAAGAACTCTTTAGCGAGCCTCTCAGCCTCCGCCTTATCATCCACCGCGAGCCTGCCCGCCTTTACTTCGCCCAGCAAGTAATCCTTGACCTCGCCCACCCATGACCCCGGCTCGCGGCCTGCGATCTCCAGGAGTTGATGCCCATCCAGCGGTGACCGTGGCCCTCGTTCTTTGTTGATCTGCTCTCGCTGTTCCTGCTCTTCGAGATGTTGCGCCCGCTGCTCCAACTGCTCCAGCACCCACAGGCCACGATCAATCGGCTCCGGCAGATAGCCGCGCAGGTCAGCCCGTGACAGCGCCAGCAGATCGCGCCAACCGTCTTCACCGCGCCCCTCTTCGGCCTCCTCGCGCAGCCGCCGTACCGCCGCGTCAGACCATTCGGTGCTGTACGAAATGGGCCTCATGTGCATGGACACCAATCGCTCCACAGGCTCAATCAACTCCGGGGTCTCACCGGCAGCCTGCATAATCTCAGGCACCATCGCGGCTCCTATCGTGTCGTGCTCGAAAAAGCGTGCACGCCCCTCCGGCGTCTCGATGTAAGCAGGACCCTTGCCGATATCATGCAGCAGGGCTGCCCATCTCCTCACCGGCGACGGCTCAATCGCGTCCACCACCTTCAGGGTGTGGATAAAGGCATTGTCGCGGTGGGCAGGCTGTTGTGAAACCACCCTTAGTGCGTCGAGGTCGGGCATGATCTCGCGCAGTCTACCCTTTTTTGCCCACTCCCAGAAGATGTCAGAAGGTCGCTCGGCCAGTAGGGCTTCCCTAAGTAGTAAGTCGTAAGTCATAGAACGTAGGCTAAACCAGGGATGCCGCGAGATGCATCACTTGTCATGATCCGGCCTTTGCACCCGGCGCCTGACACGTAAAACGGGCGTGCCGTCGCTGGGGGGCGGCTCTTGCGGGGCAAGCATGGCTTCATCCTGCTCCGCGACTTGCGCAGAAGGTGCCGGGGCTTCGGGCTCGACTTCTGTGATAGTGGGGGCGGCAGCCAGCTCGGCCTCCGGGTACACAAGGTGTTCCGCCTCAAGCTCGGCTTCCGGCACCGGGGAAATCGGGAAGAGTGGGGTTATGCCCGCCTCGGGTGCGGCCTCAACGGGCATCGCCGGGCGACCGGGCTGAGAGAAGGCCCCCGCGAGCGCTCCCAAAAGGCCACCACCCGCGGCCCCTGCCACGAACGCCACCAGCGCGGTGGAGAGCACGCCCTGCCCAACCACGGGACCAACTACCGGCACTGCCACTATGTGCGCGCCCATGATCCACCCTATTACAGCGCCAATCATGCCCCCGAACCCCGCGCCCACCAGCGCGCCGCCGCGCACGTTCGCCATCATTTCGTTGTCAGCCATTATGCAATCGCCTCCCTGGAGGGAATCCTGCTCGCCGCCCGATCGCGGTTGGCCCGTACCATCGTTCCCGACTCTTACGCTCACCACATTTTACGCCCCTGCCGCCCTTTTCGTCCAGTGACAGGCGGCCAGTGATAGTCCACCTGGCCGTATTCTCTTCAGGTATCAGAGTACCGTGCTATAATCAGCACGAGGTCAGCCGGATTAATACCGGGCCTCGGATTACCGTTGAAGGTTTTGACTGATGTTACAAGATTCTACGTCCTCTACTCAAACCGAAAACAGGCACAATTCTTTCAGAGCTAGGATACCGTATCTCGTATACGACACAAAATGGTTCGCTCCCCTAGTGTATGTCATACTTTTCAGTTTGTTTGGCGTCGTAGGGGCAATATGGGGATCGGCTATGAACAGCCCTCATCCACCTTTGGAGGATCTGCCTCTCTACCCAGGCGCGCAATCGGTGATGAACCAGCAGGGCAAGAATGTAAGCGCTCTGAGCACGGATACTATCAGCCGTGTTGCACCGTCGGTCAGCTACCACTTTGAAACCACCGACGGAAGTAGCAACGTAGTTGACTTCTACAAGGGGGCTATGGAGAAGACGTACGGCTTCGTCGGCACCAACGTTGAGCAGCCCGACCGCAGCACAACCATTCTGCACTTTGGCAGGTCAGCACTTCGAGATGTGAGGGTTGTCGAGTTGGTTACGGTAACAGTCAGGTCCACCAGGCCCGACCTGACCAACGTCGAATTAGATGTACATGCCAATTGGTAATTAGGGACGCACTTGCTCCTGTACGTAAACCTGCTAGAGTTCCTTGAGATAAGCGTTGACCGCCAACACGAGTATGAACCCCAACGCCAGTAGCGCGCTCAGGGCCATGACTACCACGTTGGCCATAGTAGGAGATAGCCCAAGCGCATTGCGCGCTGTGTAGGCTCCCAAAAGCAGGGACACTACGAGCAAGTATGCGAGCCATGCCGTCCGTGTGCGTCGCCAATGGAACTTGACACGGTGCGCAGGCAAATCCGTCTCCTGCTCCAGATGGCGTTTCAAGGCGATCAAAGCCAGTTCCAACGCCTTTTCGCGCCTCGTAAGCATAAAAGGCGACGTTAGCCGGTAGCTCCACTCTAGCACCCAACCGAGCGGATAGGCAAAAGCGAAATCCGCGCTCACGTTCACCCGGGTGCCCGCACCCACGGGTGTGAACATGCAGCAACACGTGAAAGACGAGCTTCTAGCCCTTGCAGCAGGGCCCGGGTTCTTGTTGGGCTGTTGTGCAGCGAACCTGGATTCGCCTCGAATGCAGATGCGTGAAGGTGCCTCATAGTCGGTGATCCAGGACGTTGACTCTATCGAGTAACCTTCTGTGCCAATTTGTCGCTGCCAGATCGAGCTACCTTGCCCCAGGGTACTATCTGTGGGCGTTCTGATCCTTTGGGCCAGAGCATCGTTCCTGTTTCCGAAAGTGGTCTCAACGTAGGCTGCGAAAGCCTCGGCGGCAGGCACTCTTATGACAATACTTCGCTTATAGCGCATGCTGACCATGCAACGCTCCTCGAATGTATTTCCAGTCGCAACACGACACTGGCTGGACACGAATATATTTAGCACAGATTGTATACATATGCCAGCAGTTGTATGGTCTGATGCCGCCACTTCCGAAGCACTTCCAAGTTTCGGCCGGATGTGTATAACTCCTTATACGGCTATCTTGACAGTCCACCTGCTTACCTGTATATTGTCTGAACTGAGCCAAGACAAGTTCGCTTGAGGAGGCGCAGGAACAAAAGCTCGAAGGGTCCTCACGGATTGTTCGAGTTTTTTGTTGCCCATTTTACCCTTCCATTTTTCGCGCTGCGATGCTATAATCCGCACAATTCTTTCTGACGCGGAGAGGGCCGTTGACTTCAATCAACATGGCTGTGTCCCTCGTATGCGGGTGCGGAATCGGACTGCTCTTGCTCGGCCAGTACCCCGGCGGGCTTGACCCTGTCTATGGTCTCGCCCTGCTTGCACTTGCCCTCTGCGCGGCCATCTGCGCTTATGTGGTGCGCCGCGATCGCGTGCAGGCCTGGATTGCGCTACTGCTTGCGTGCGGCTTGCTCGGCGGGGGAATGGCCCTGTTGCGCCACCCGCCGCCCACAGCACGCGACCTGGCTTATTATAATGCGCCTGCCATCGATACTGGTGACCCTGTCCCCTCAGTCACGCTCGCGGGCGTAATCACGGCCGAACCGACCTTCGGAGACCGCTCGCAAACCCTGCGCATAAGCGCGACCACGATCCTGCTCAAAGACGGCGATCGGCCCATCCCTGTCAGTGGCGACCTGCTCGCCGTTGTTCCACGATACCCTGAATACAGCTTTGGCGAACGCCTTTCCCTGGTTGGCAGACTGATCGACCCGCCTCGTTTCGATACCTTCGACTACGCCGCGTACCTGGCCCATCTCGGCGTCTACAGCTACCTCAGCTTCCCGAAAGCAACCTACTTTGGTCGCTCTGACGACAATTGGCTTGCGGGGTTGGTAGTCAGTGCGCGCGCCTCGGCCCGAAGCGCCCTACAGCGCGCAATCGCCGAACCGCAGGGCAGCCTCGCGGTAGGAGTGGTGCTGGGCGACCGCTCCTCGATGCCTCCCGACCTCAAGGACGACTTCAAGAACACAGGCACAACACATATACTCGCCATTTCAGGCCAGAACATCTCGCTGCTCGTCGGTCTGGTATGGCTTGCTGTTGGCGGGCGTGAAAGCAAACGCCGGATGCCCCTATGGCTCACACTACTGACCATTGTGATGCTCGCAATCTACACTGCCTTCACAGGAGCCACGCCCTCTGTTGTGCGCGCCGCCGTGATGGGCGCAATTCTGCTGTGTGCACCCCTCGTAGGACGCCGTTACGATCCACTGGCTGCCCTCGCTGTCACCGCCGCCTGTATGATCCTGCTCGACCCATATGTGCTGGCCGACGCGGGGTTTCAGCTATCCTATCTCGCCATGTTAGGCATCACTGTGCTGGCCCCGTACCTGTACGCGCTGTCCAAGCGACTACGACTGCCCGCTGTGCTCGGCCTACCCATTGCCACAGCACTTTCGGCCCAGGCAGGTACCCTCCCCCTCGGCATCCTCCTCACCGGGCAGTTTGCGCTCGTCTCGCCCATCGCCACGTTGACCGCCGACCTCTCACTGCTGCCGCTCATGGTCGCGGGCATCTTCACGGCCCTTGTGGGTCTAGTGCCGGCTATGTCTGCGCTTGGCTTCGTAACCGGGGCCGCTGCGTGGCTGAGTGCGTCTTGGCTCCTATGGTGGGTCCATTTCTGGGCCACCTTGCCCTTTGCCTACATCAGCGTAGGAGGCTTCCTGCCCCTATACGCCCTGGTGTACTATGCGCTCTTCTTCCCCGCGATCTGGGTCGCCGCCGACCCGCACCGCAGGCGCAGCCTCGTCGCCAACTGGCACCAAATCGAAGTCCCCGCGCTCGGCTTCACAGCGGTCGGCGTGTGGGCTATCGCCATTGCCCTCTACGTCCTAAGCTAGCCAACGACCAACGTCGGCCATCCCCTGGGAAGAAAGTACCCTGCAGCGACCAACCCCCAATTGCCCATCATCCTTTATAATCAACAATGGTCAATACGCACCGCTCGACCTTGTGACCATAATAAGGCCTTGCAACGTCCATTCGACACACACATACCTGAAGGCGTTTGGTAAGCCTCAGCTTAGAATAAAGATTGCCCATAAAGGAATACCGGAAAGGTACTATCTCATTGGTAAGCACTCATAAACCCGTGCGCATCGCCGTTTGCCTCGCGTGTATCGCGGTGGCCTGCGCTCTCCTGGCCAAACCTTTCGAGGCGGCCTCGCCCGGAGCGGCCACAGCCCACGCCGAGACCTCGACCATGCCGTCGCCTGCTCCCGATGCTTCGTCACCCTTCGGCGTGGCTGGCGTCATGCGGTGGCCCGTGTGGGGCTCCTTCTACCAGCCCGCCGACCTCATGCTCCAAACGGCAGGTTCATGGGCGCGCGAAGACTTCGCCTGGGCGCTCATCGAGCCGGCCCGCGACCAGTTTGACTGGACCGCCACCGACCGCATAGTGGCCAGCCTGGGCGAACGTAATATCAACATCCTGGGCCTCCTGGCCTACTCGGTCAGTTGGGCCACACCTACGCAGGACGATGATGCAACGCCAGCCTCCTTCTACGCCCCCGACCTCGATCTCTACTACAACTTCGTCAGCACACTGGTGGGCCGTTACAAGAACGTTATTCACTACTGGGAAGTGTGGAACGAACCCGATAACCCCACGTTCTGGCAACCCGCCCCCGACCCCACCGCCTATGGAGAGCTTCTCAAAACGGCCTATCGCGCCGTCAAGGATGCTGACCCCACCGCCATGGTGGTCACAGGTGGCGTGTCGGGCAATGCCGTCCCGTTCCTCGAGCAGGCTCTTTCGGGTGACGCTGCCAACTCCTTCGATGTACTCGCTATCCACCCCTACGCCGTCCCCCTCGACCCCGACCAGGCCCGCACAGAGAGCAGGCCCGAAGTCCATAAGATGCTCGATGTAGAGCTAAATAAGTACCAGGCATTCCTCGCCCGGCACAATATGGACAGGCCCCTCTGGGTAACCGAGGTGGGCTGGCCCGCCAATGCCTGGAACCTCGACGACAATCTACAGGCCGACTACCTGGCCCAAACCTACGCCCTGCTCCTCTCCAGCGGCCTCACACAGCGGATCTTCGCGTACAGCTTCAAGGACGGCTCACCCGATCCGGCCGATAGCTGGGGACTCGTAGCGTGGGGCAACGGCGCAACTGACCTCGGCCCCACCAGGCCCGCCTTCGCGGCCTATAACACCAGCGCCCGCCTGCTCACAGGTACATCGCCCGGAGGCCGTATCCAACTCTCGCCTCCCACCACCCTCATCGACTTTGAAACGCCTACTCAGTGGACCAACTCGATGCAGGGCACCGGATCACTAACCACTTCCACAGAGCAGCACTACACCGGCGCTTCCTCGGGCAAGCTGGAATACACACTACCCGAAGCCAACCAGGCCATAGACTTCGCGCCCGCCGCGCCGCTGGACCTACCCGGCAGTCCCACCCGCATCGGCATCTGGGCGCTCGGTGACGGTTCCGGTGACTACCTGAGCGTGTGGCTCAAGGACCGCGACGGAGAGCTATTCAAGGTGCGCCTGGGCGCGATCCTCGGTTCGAACAGCGGCTGGCGCTACTACGAGGCCGCCATCAACGGATATTACTTCAGCTGGGAAATGACTGGAGGCAGCCCCGCCAACGGCAAGCCCGACTACCCACTTCAGCTTGTCGCTTTCCGGCTAGAGAACACTCCCGACGAACCCGCAGGCTCCGGCACGATCTATCTCGACGACCTGCAAACCTGGGAAGGGCCGGATGTGACCTCTGTGCGCTTCAACCGCGACGACGGCAGTGTGGTAGACGTGCTGTGGTCGGCTCAGCCAACGCGAGCCGCGCTTCCCACCTCGTCGGCACAGGCGGAAATGTTCACCCGCGACGGCGCCGAATCGACAGTAGCCGCGCAGGACGGCGTTCTCACCCTTGATATCAGCGATAGCCCGATCTACGTGGTGCACACACCCGCACAGGCCACGACAAAAGCATCCGAAGCCCTCGTCGTTCCACCCGGTAACATTGCAGGCTCTCTCTGCCAGGCCACTGCCCAGGCCGCGGACCTCGCTACGGTGAGCAACCTCTACTTCGCACAGACAGGACATAATCTGTCCGAGCCGTTTCTGTCGTTCTGGCAGGCCCATGGCGGCGTAAATCTGCTTGGCTACCCGATCACAGAGTCGTTCAACGCGCCTCTGGACGATGGCAAGGTCTACACCCAGCAATACTTCGAGCGTGCGCGCCTCGAATACCACCCTGAGAACAGTCCTCCGGACGATATCCAGATGGGCCTCCTCGGCACCTGGGCCGCCCAAGACGCCGACCTCTCGCACCCCTTCCAGGCTCAGGCGGCTATGGGCGTCTTCTTCCCGGAGACGGGAAACACCCTCGACCTGTTCAGGCCATGGTGGGACGCCAATGGCGGCCTGACCACGTTCGGCTTCCCGGTTACACCCGAAGTCGAGGAAGTCAACTCGGCAGACGGTAAAACCTACACAGTCCAGTACTTCGAGCGCGCCCGAATGGAAGAGCACCCCGAATACGCGGGCAGCCCCGAAGAAGTCCTGCTGGGCCTTCTCGGCACCGAGTACGTAGCTTCGCAAAACTGCACCCCTTGATCCCCATAGTACGTCCTATGTGCTGAGGCGGTATCCCAAACTGGGGGGCCAATTGTGGTCGCTATGTATTGAATCTAGCCCCAAAGCTATGGTACGATAGGGGGCAGAGTCAACGACCACTTTACTACCCACGCAATCGTTATGTCTACTTCTACTGACCACGCACAGCCCAATCCTGAACATGCCCCGCTCGTTGATTCGCACGCCCACCTCGACTCGGAGGACTACGCTGCCGATATAGACGCTGTAGTGGGCCGCGCACGCAGTTTCGGGCTAAAGGCAATCATCACTATTGGCATAGAACCTGCTGACTGGCAAAGCACTCTTGCCCTCGCGGCCAGGTACACCGATATCTACCCCGCACTGGGCATCCATCCCAACAGCGCCGACCAGACCAACGACACGACTCTGGAGCAACTGGCGCGGCTTTGCAAAGAACACAACGTGGTTGGCCTAGGTGAAACCGGCCTCGATTACTATCGAGAGTATGTGTCACATGAACAACAGAAGGACTCGTTCAGGAGGCACCTGGCCCTCGCCCGCGAGTTGGACTTGCCTGTGATCATACACACCCGGGACGCTTACGACGATGTACTGGAGATCCTCCGCAAGGATGGCAAGGGCACGCGAGGAGTCATGCACTCTTTCTCCGGCGACCTGCCGTACGCGCTCGAATGTGTAGAAATGGGGTACATGATCTCGATGTCGGGGCCGGTGACTTTTCGCAAAGCGCAGGACAAGCATACACTCGCCCGCGAGGTGCCGCTGGAGGCACTCATAGTGGAAACTGACTGTCCATATCTCACACCGGAACCGTATCGCGGGAGGCGCAACGAACCTGCGTACGTCGCCTACACCGCGAAAGCGATAGCCGAGCTTCGCGGCATACCACTTGCCGAATTGGCCGAGGCGACCACCGGCAACGCTGCGCGGCTCTTCGGGTTACAGTTAGGGTAGGAATGCGATAGGTGATCCATGGTAACTGAAGGCATTTAGTTCAGGAACTACGAATCACGTATCCCATATCACTCCCGCAAGGGGGGCCAACTTGATAAATCTATGGCAGTTGCAAGTATTTCTGGTGGTTTACGAGACCGGTAGTTTCTCGGCGGCGGCAACTCGCCTGCATATGACGCAGCCCGGTGTCAGCCAGCAAATTCGCGCGCTTGAAAACTACCTCAACACCAAGCTATTCGTGCGGCGCGGCCACGGTGTGGAGCTTACGGCTGCGGGCGAGAGCCTTATTGACCCGGCACGCAGGCTGATTACCCTCTCCGAAACGACAGAGCGCACCCTCATTTCCAAGCGGGGCGAGGTCAGTGGGCGCATCAGGCTGGGTTGTGCACTCCCCTCGGGCAGCTATATCTTTACTCCCTGGATACAGGATTTTCGCACCATGTACCCCGATATTACGGTCCAGATAGAGCAGATCGAGCCTGCCCCATTGCTAGGCGCGCTGCGGGCGCAAGAGCTTGACGGCGGCCTCGTCATGGGCAGGCTGCGTGGCCGGGGCCTCGTCCATCACAAGTTGCTCGAAGACCCCATTACTCTCATTGTGCCGATGAACCATGCCTGGGCCTTCTCCGGCCAACTGCACAAGGCTACAGCCGAGGCCGCACATAACTCGCACGCGGCGGGGCAGGACGGGCATCTCCCGCGTCATGATGACGACAACTGGGTGCCCGCTGTCAAACTGGGCATGCTAAAAGACCAGGCTCTCGTGCTTGAACATGGCATCGGCGAGAGCCACAGCGACGCTCGACGCGCTCTGAACGACGGCCTGGAAGAACGCGGATTCAACACGCGAGACATGCGCGTCGTGCTGGAATTACCCAATCCTATGGCTGTTGCGTGCGCGGTAGCCAATGGCGCGGGTGTTGGCCTCGTGCCTCAGTCGATCGCTCGCCGCCTGACCGGACAGGTAGCGCCGGTACGCATAGAGGGCTTCAATTTGAGCCAGCATATCTACCTGATCCACGACCGCAAGGCTCTGCATGCCCCGGCGGTCGGTGCATGGTGGAACTATATCACGGCGAAACTGGGCCAGCAAAAGCCCGTAACCGACCAGGAAGAAGAAGCCGAGCAGATTCAACCGGCGAAACACAAAACCGCGGGCACCAAGCTTCAGGCCTCCCATGTGCTGACGTCCTAAGCGTCTCCGCTCTCAGGTAGCCTGAATCCGAATACGTCGGCGAAATGGCGGGCAAACGTATCCTTGACCTCGAACATCGAGGGTGCGCTCCCCAGCACCTGGGCCATTGACGACACGCCCTTGTCGGTTATGCCGCAGGGTACGATGTAGCCGAAAAAGCGCAGGTCGGACGTCACATTGAGTGCGATCCCGTGCGTGGTGATTCCGCGACCGTCCACACGCACCCCGATGGCTGCTATCTTTTCCTCACCGCTAGGCCCGTGCACCCATGCTCCGCTGAAATCCTTCAGAGTATGCGCCTCTACGCCCATATCGCCGAGCGCGCCGATAAGCACACGCTCAAGGGTGCGCACATAGCCGGGGTAATCAATGGAGCCACCGTAATGGTGCAGGTTGATTATGGGGTAGGCCACCAGTTGCCCTGGCCCGTGATAGGTCACATCGCCGCCGCGGTCAACATCGAGCACAACAATGCCCTCAGCCCGAAGTTGCTCGTCTGTAGCGAGGATGTGGTCGCGACCCCCGCGCCGTCCGCACGTATACGTGTGAGGGTGTTCCAGCAAGAGCAGCGTTTCCGCCGCATGGCCCGACGCAACTTCTGCGGCAATGCTGTTCTGCAAATCCCAGGCGTCAGCGTAAGCTATCACGCCCAGGTCCTGGACAGCA
>DATINP010000176.1:0-16904 GCA_035474135.1 Chloroflexia bacterium
GGTCCAAGAATGGCCTCGGACACGGCGACTACCCATGGGTGGGTCACCAGGTCGATGAAGCCGCTCATATCTTCGGGGTGTATCTCGACGTAGTGGCGTTTTGGACCTCGGCCCACCGCTCCGCCCGGGCGCTTGAGTGCCTCCTCGTAGAGACGCAGTATCTCTGTATGCATAGTCTGCACCCAATCGCGGTCGAATGCGCCTTTGAGACCGATAATGCCGTCGCCATAGAGGCCCCCCATTATTGTCGCAACGTCATACTGCTGGGTCTGGGGCAAAGAGTTTATGCTCATAATATCCTCCTGATGACAGGCTACTGTCCTGGCGGGCAGGCTACGCTATCGCGTGTGCCATCTTACAAGTGTGGTTTGACGTATTGAGGCAAGTGATCCGGGGACGCTAGATGGCAACGAAAACAGTCGAGCTGGTACGCCCGGAGGGACTCGAACCCCCGCACCTGGCTTCGGAGGCCAGCGCTCTATCCGACTGAGCTACGGGCGCGTACGTGTGCTTCGTATCATTATAGCGCGCACCCATTGCCCCGCGCAAGCAAGCGCGATTGCTATTTTGTAGGGCGCCACTTTATCGTGTCAATTTTCCTTGACTCTGCCTGGTGGGTGCTGTATAATTGTTTGCGTCTCTGAAAATGCCATTGCTAATTAATGGTAGAGAGCGTGTACTTGAAAAACCTAGGGATAATTGGTAGAAAGTGGAAGGCAAGACACGCCGACGTAGCTCAGTGGTAGAGCAGCTGTTTTGTAAACAGCTGGTCGAGGGTTCGAATCCCCCCGTCGGCTCACTCTGGCTACCTTCTCTTTTCTCGTCATGGGCAGTTGCCGGAGTGGCCAATCGGAACTGGCTGTAAACCAGTCGGGCTTCGCCCTACGGAGGTTCGAATCCTTCACTGCCCACCATGTATGAGATGCCACGAGCCCATGCGCCCCGCGCGTGATCTCGCACATCAAGTACAGACAAAACAAACGACCCTTAACTGATTTCAGGCCTATATCAGATCGGGTCACGTAGTGCCGAATGGAGCCTGGGACGTCGCAGGCCCACGTAGCTCAGTTGGCAGAGCACATTCTTGGTAAGAATGAGGTCATCAGTTCGAATCTGATCGTGGGCTCCAGATCAAAGCCTGGACTCCATAAAAACATTTAGTAGAACCTGGCGTCAAAAAGCAGCGACAGGCTAATCCAGCAGGAGGAAACACCAAATTGGCTAAGAAGAAATACGAAAGAACAAAGCCCCACGTCAACGTCGGCACAATCGGCCACGTAGACCACGGCAAGACCACACTCACAGCCGCTATCACCAAGGTGATGGCCCTTCAGGGTCGAGCTAACTTCGTAGCTTACGACCAGATCGACAACGCCCCTGAAGAGCGCGAGCGCGGTATCACAATCGCCATCCGGCACGTAGAATACGAAACAAGCAACCGCCACTACGCTCACGTAGACTGCCCCGGACATGCCGACTACATCAAGAACATGATCACAGGCGCAGCCCAGATGGACGGCGCAATCCTGGTCGTGTCGGCCCCTGACGGCCCAATGCCCCAGACCAAGGAGCACATCATCCTGGCCCGCCAGGTACAGGTTCCCGCTATCGTAGTCTTCCTCAACAAGGTAGACATGATGGACGACGAGGAACTGCTTGAACTAGTCGAGCTGGAAGTGCGCGACTTGCTCAACAAGTATGAGTTCCCCGGCGATGACACCCCGATCATTCGCGGCTCGGCCCTCAAGGCTCTGGAATCAGATTCCAAAGATCCTGAGGCCCCCGAATACAAGTGCATCCAGGAACTCATGGCAGCAGTCGACAGCTACATCCCCACCCCCGAGCGCGCCATTGACAAGACCTTCCTCATGCCCGTCGAAGACGTATTCGGCATCAAGGGCCGCGGTACGGTCGTTACAGGCCGCATCGAGCAGGGCAAAGTCAAGATCGGCGACACGATCGAGATCGTGGGTATGAACGACGAAATCCGCAGCACCGTAGTAACAGGCGTCGAAATGTTCCAGAAGACCCTCGATGAAGGTCTCGCCGGCGACAACGTAGGCTGCCTCCTGCGCGGTATTGAGCGCACCGATATCGAGCGCGGCCAGGTGCTGGCTACGCCCAAGTCGATCAAGCCTCATACTAAGTTCACCGGACAGGTGTACGTACTGAGCAAAGAAGAAGGTGGCCGTCACAAGCCCTTCTTCCCCGGCTATCGCCCTCAGTTCTACATCCGCACGACGGACGTGACCGGCACAATCGAACTGCCGGAAGGCGTACAGATGGTTATGCCTGGTGACAACATCGACATGACAGTCGAGCTAATCGTGCCTGTAGCTATCACCGAAGGTCTCCGCTTCGCAATCCGCGAAGGTGGCCGCACAGTGGGCGCGGGCGTGGTCGCCAAGATCATAGAGTGACAAATTGAGGAATGAGGGGTGAGAAGCGGGAAGCGAGTGATCGCAACCTGTTTCTCACTTCTCCCTTCTCATTTCTGGAGAAAAAGAAATGGCAAAGAAAGCAGACCGCATAATCATCTACCTCGCTTGTACAGAGTGCAAGGACCGCAACTACACTACGTCCAAGAACAAGCGCAACGACCCTAACAGGATGGAACTCGAAAAGTTCTGCCCCCGTTGCCGCCAGCATAGGCTACACCGCGAAACCAAGTAACAGACGGCGGACGACCGACGACCGACGACAAGCAGATGTCGTCGGTCGTCTGCATATCCATCGGTCACGCGCCGTCGGTCGTCTGTCGTCCGTCGACCAGAAATTGCTTGACACCTCTATACCCATACCGTATAATGATAGACGCATAGCCTGCGTGCGGGTTAACAAAGCGCACCCTAAGAACATACGCGCGTAGCTCAATTGGCAGAGCAACGGTCTCCAAAACCGTAGGTTGAGGGTTCAAGTCCTTCCGCGCGTGCCACAGTGAAAATGGCCTCTGAGCCAAAACGCAGTCAAATATTCATAATACTTCCGGCCACGATCAGTGGCAAAAAGGGTCAAAACAATGGCAATGCTAGGTCGCAAAGAACCGGCACCAACAACTCAACAACCTGCTGTCCGCAAAGATAGCCGAGTCGCCACAACCGCCGTCGCCGCCAAGCCGGGACGCCTCGATCGGCTGCGTGAGCAATTCCGCAACATCGCCGCCGAACTTCGCAAAGTGACCTGGCCCACACCCGAAGAGACCCGCAACCTCACGATCGTGGTCATCGGCCTCACAGCTGTTGTTGGCACCGGCCTCTACATACTCGACACCGTGTTCGAGTGGCTCTACCAACTGCCCCGCTAAACATTCAGGCGTCATCGCAGTAGATAAGCACAACAGACCAATCCTATGATGGACACAGCTAACAACACGGACAATATGAACATGGACGGCTCGGACGGGCGGCTGTGGTACATCATCCACACCTATTCGGGCTACGAAAACAAGGTCAAAAAGAACCTTGAACACCGCATCCTCACCCTCGACATGAGCGAAAAGATATTCCGCGTGGAAGTGCCCACCGTCGAAGAGATCGAGATCAAAGGCGGCCAGCGCCACACAGTCCCCCGCAAGATCTTCCCCGGCTATGTCCTTGTGGAAATGATCATGGACGAGCAGTCGTGGCACGTCGTCCGCAACACACCCGGCGTCACAGGCTTTGTGGGCATCGGCAACAAACCGACCCCCCTCCCCCAGAGCGAAGCCGACACCATCCTCAAGCAGATGCAAGCCCAGGCACCTACCAAGTTCAAGGTAACGCTGCAGGCAGGGCAGGCAGTGAAGATCATAGATGGCCCCTTCGAAGGCTTCGAGGGCATCATCGAAACAGTCAATCAGGAGAAAGGCAAAGTGCGTGTACGTGTTTCCTTCTTCGGGCGCGAAACACCTGTAGAGCTGGACTTCCTGCAAGTGGAGAGATTAGTCTAGGATAGAGACGGGCGCAAGCCCACAACCCACACCCACAACCAAAGAATAGAGGGAGGAGGCGCAAACCAAAGCCTCCGTTACCTACCTCAAACTTCCAGTTACAACACCAGTAGCATCGCGCTGCTGAATGGGGTTTGAGGCCGTGACCTCAAGCCTTTTTGTTTGCCCAAAAGCAGAGATAAATTAGTGAGAAATGAGATTTCTGCCGCGTGCATAACGAACCGCGAATTAGCAAATTTGCAGTAGGACAATCGAGCAAGAAACCAGCATAATCCTCATTTCTCACACGTATAAAAGGAGAAACCATTGGCTAAGAAAGTACGAGCAGTCGTCAAAATACAGATCAGCGCAGGCAAGGCAACCCCGGCTCCCCCGGTAGGCCCGGCGCTCGGTTCGCATGGTATCAATATCATGCAGTTCGTGAAAGAGTACAACGAGAAAACCGCCGACAGCGCGGGCATGGTGATCCCCGCTGAGATCACCATCTACGAGGATCGCTCGTTTACATTTATCACCAAGACCCCCCCGGCCGCCGACCTGCTGAAGAAGGCCGCAGGCGTACCAGGAGGCTCGGGCGCGCCTAACAAGAACAAGGTGGGCGCAGTGACCCTCGCACAGGTGCGCGAGATCGCTCGCACCAAGATGAAGGACCTCAACGCCTACGACGAAGAAGCCGCCATGCACATGGTCGAAGGCACTGCCCGCAGCATGGGCATCGAAATCAAAGGTTAAGTAGCAAAGGAGAACCATTCAATGCCTACGCACGGAAAGAAATATCAAGCCGCTGCCGCTCAGGTGGACGGCGACACTATGTATAAGACAGACGAAGCTATTGACCTGCTGAAGAAAACTTCTTATGTCAACTTCGATCCCACCATCGAGATACACATGATGCTTGGGGTTGACCCGCGTCATGCCGACCAGCAGGTACGTGCCACCGCCACCCTGCCCCATGGCACAGGCAAGACCGTACGGGTGCTTGTGTTCGCCGAGGGCGAAGGTGAGCGTATCGCTCTTGATGCAGGCGCAGACTACGCAGGCAGCGACGAGCTAATCAACCGCGTCAATAGCGGCTGGGTAGATTTCGACGTGGCCATTGCAGTAGCCGACCAGATGGGCAAGATCGGTAAGGCCGGCCTTGGCAAGGTGTTGGGCCGCCGTGGCCTCATGCCTAATCCCAAGAGCGGCACCATCGTCGCCAATCCTAACGACCTGCCCCGTGTAATCAGCGAGGCGAAGGGCGGCAGGCTCGAGTTCCGTAATGACAAGACGGGCCTTCTCCATGTCGGTATCGGCAAACTCTCGTTTACCCAGGAGCAGATCACGGACAACCTGCTGTCGTTCCTCGACGCAGTAGTACGCGCCAAGCCCACGGGGGCCAAAGGCACCTACGTGAAGTCCATTACTCTCACTAGCACAATGGGACCCGGCATCCATATGGATGTAACTCAGGCGCTGGCGGAAGCATCCACTGCGCAAAAAGGCTAGTAGAGCCTGCGACGAGCGACTCACTACAAGTGAACTGATCGTCCTCTGTAATCTGTCCAAGAGCCGTGCCCCGCTGGTGCGGCTCTTGTCTTAACTCCCTTTCCGCCAAAAGGGTTACCCCCAGACAGTACCTATTGGTATAGCCTCGTATCTAACCCCAAAGAGTGCTGTATGGTATCATACGAAAGCACGCGAAGTTGAACCCCTCACTTCGCATACAACTAATTACGCAAAAAATACGTATATCAATTGAGCCGCTTCGGAGCACGCAAAAGGGTAAGAGATAGCTGCACGCTTGCATTCCTCGGCAGAGGATATGTGTGCCCCCTTGGCCTTTGTTCCCTGGCGTCTCTTCCGAACATTACAACAAGATTCGACACGATACGACGAGGATGTGCGCAATAAGACATGAGGGTCGCTAAAGAGCTACGAGAAAGCATAACTAGCGGTGATGCTGACATGCAACGGCCTGGCGGCTATTGTAACCTGTGTGGCACCAGGCTGATACGTGGAGGCGGGTTAGCCCTCTTCCCCACGCGCCACAAAATCGAGTGGCGCAACCCCAGCCCTCTCGGCAAACGACCTGAAAACACAGATCGTGGGCGTATGGCAACATGGTCGCTTTGCGAAAAATGCTACGCAAGCAAGTTGCGTTGCGCCGCATGTGATCTCCAGGTTGGCTCTCAGGCCTTTATGCTTGAGGGCGAAACGCGTGTCTACTGTCGCAACTGCTTCGAGGAAAAACCCCGGTGCGACACATGCGGCGCGCCTGTAGGAGCGCACTACTGGAGCCGAACCGACGGCAGGAAACTATGCGACAATTGCCAGGCCACAGTAGTATCCGATCGCAAGCAAGCCGAAGACATCTATGACCGCGTACGTGCCAGCCTGATGCGCCTGCTGGGGATCACTCTACAAAAGTCGTGCGGCCTGCAACTCGTGAGCCGCAACCAGTTACTGGGGCTTATCGCCAAATCGTCTCTTTACACTCTCGATGCCGAAAGCAAAGACAGGTGTTTCGGCTTGTTCATACGCGAAGGCAAGCACAGGGCCATATTTGTAGAGTACGCCCTGCCCCAGATCGTGCTGATGGAAGTGATGTCACACGAATACGCGCACGCCTGGCAAAACGAGAACTGCCCCGGCGAGATTACGCCTGAGGTGCAGGAAGGTTTCGCTGAGTGGGTGACATACAAACTGTTGCAAGGCTGGGGATGCACCAAACGCACAGAACGTATGCTGCGGCGCGACGATATTTACGGCCGCGGGTTGAAAAAAATGCTACAATGGGAGGCAGAAGGGGGCATGGCCGCAGTATTCAGGCGGGCACACGAGTAAGCTTCCGGATTTTGAGCACCGGAAACCAAGAACCAGGAATCAGAGCCCCAGGAATCAGGTACCGGAGGAATGCATGGCAAACGAAATAGCCCTTAACTGCTTGCTGAACATGGAAACCATTCCGGTGTCGAGCGAGCCGAGGCTGCTTTACTTATTGATCGACGTCCGCCCCGGCACAGAGGCCACCCCATTGCAGGCTCCCGTCAACATCGCGGTCGTGATAGATGTCAGCGAGTCTATGCGCTTGCCTGTGCTATCTCAAGCGCAATTCGAAGAGCTATCGCGCCTTGGGCAGGTCAACGCCACCACGTCAGATGGCGTGCCGGTGTGGACGTTCAAGAGCATCCCTGAAAACATTCGCAAGCAAGCGCCCTCAAATCTCGAAGCGGTACAAGCCTCTATTTCCCAATCGGCCCAGCACCTTGAAGAAGGCGACCGTGTATCTCTTGTAGCTTTCGCGGATAGCGCCCAAACACTCCTTAGTGGCCTGGCTGGAAGCGAGCGAGCGCAGGTGCTCGACGCAGTACAGTCGCTCGGCCAGGTAAAGCTAGGCGACGAAACCGATATTGCCAAGGGGGTCGAAGCCGGGCTGACCGAAGCACATAAAGGCATGGGTGGACGCACCAACATGGTCAACCGTGTGCTACTGTTAACCGACGGCTTCACACAGGACCCTGGCCGCGCTTTGCAACGTGCCAAGCAGGGCCGTAGCGTCGGCATCGCAGTCAGCACGATCGGCATCGGCACAGAATTTAACGAGAAACTGCTGCTGGATATGGCTGACGCGAGCCTGGGTAACGCCTACTTTGCCCGCAACCCGGCAGAGATACCCCCAGCCTTCGGGCAAGAATTGGCGGCTGTGCAGTCAGTTATTTTACGCGATCTTGAGATCGAGATGAAGTTCAGCGCGGGCGTAGAGGTGCGACGTGCATACCGCGTGCGCCCCGCTATCGCGTCGGTGCGTGACGCCAAGCGTGACGGACGCAAACTGGGCGTTACCATGGGCGACCTCGACCCGGCCAATCCTCCTGCACTATTGATCGAGTGCATCGTCCCCACACACGGAGGCGGCACCTTCCGCATCAGCCACATAGACGTAACCTACAGGAACGAGAAAGGCGAGCGTTCCACGGGCGCGTCGTCTGACGTGGTGGTAAACTACTCTACCAGCAAGCGCAAAGACGAGCCCAATCCGCTGGTGATGAACACCGTCGAGCGCGTAACGGCCTATGCCCTTCAGACCCGCGCCCTCGATGACCTGGCGAATGGTAACGTGGTAGCTGCCACCCAGAAGTTAAAGGCCGCCGTCACGCGTCTGCTCACAGTAGGCGAGACCGCACTGGCAGAAGCAATCCAGGCCGAAGCGGCTCGGTTGGCACACAGCGGCGAGGTATCGCCCGAAAGCGCGAAAGAGCTACGCTACGCAACACGAAGGCTAACGCAAAGGCTGGATCAGTAACGAAGCAAGGCGGACATGCATAAAACGTACTTCATACTACGTAAATATCCTGACCCATCACCCTGTTATTTCTGATTCCCGCAACAAACGTAGCGCTTCGAACGTATAATTTACTGATATGGGCCTTATTTGTTCAGTATGCGGAAAAGTAAACTCCGACGGCGCAGCTATCTGCGACGTTTGCGGCACGACTCTGCACAGCAGTCCTGCCGGGGTTCAGTCGGAAGGTGCAGTCCAGCTGGTGGGTGCGGCCTCCCCCTCGTATACTTATTCGTCATCGGGGCAGATATACCCACCGGGCAACGAACCGATGAGCGGCCCTATCTGCCCAGTATGCAGGCGAGGCAACCGCTCGGCATCGGCTTTCTGCGCCTATTGCGGCTACAGGCTCAAGCCCGCCAACGGACACGAAAACAACCTGCAAGCAGCAGCTTATGCACCAGCACACCCCGCACCCGCCAGCAGTCCCGCGCCACCCACCACCCCCATACCCGCCGAGGTTTCGGGTAACCTGCCCTCAGGCGTGATCCTCAAGAAGAGATACCGCATCTTGCGCAAGATCGCACAGGGTGGTATGGGCGCGGTATATGAAAGCATGGACACGCTCGAAGGCGGCGGCAGGCGTTGGGCTATAAAGGAAATGAGCCCCGCCTCTCTACCTACCAGCGAACGCACACAGGCCGTCGCCGACTTCCGCCGCGAGGCGCTGATCCTGCACGGATTACATCACCCCAACCTGCCCGAAGTACGCGAAACGTTCGAGGAGATGGGCAAACACTTCCTGGTAATGGAGTTCATCGCGGGACGCACACTCCTGAACGTGTTGGATGTTACGCCCGGCTTCCTGCCCGAAGAGCGTGTGATGGTATGGGCGCGCCAACTACTTGAAGTTATACATTACCTGCACGCACAGAACCCTCCCGTTATTTACCGCGACGTCAAACCCGCCAATGTGATGCTCATTGAGGGCACAGAGAGGCTCAAGCTAATCGACTTCGGGATCGCACGCTTCCACCGCCAGGGCAAAATGCAGGACACCGAGGCATTTGGTACTGCAGGTTACGCCCCACCTGAGCAGTATGGAAAGGGTCAGACCGACCAACGCTCCGATGTGTACGCGGTGGGAGCTACCCTGCACCACCTCGTCACGCGCCAGGACCCCAGCCTCAACCCGTTCAATTGGGTTCCGGCCCGCCGCCTCAATTCGCATGTTTCGCTCGCGCTCGAAAACGCACTCACGATAGCAACCAGCCTCGACCCGGCCCGCCGCTTCGGGAGTATAGAAGAGTTCGCACAGGCGTTGAATATTTCGCTGCCCGGCTCTCGATATTCGCGCCCGATCGCGCCCGAGAAGAAGCCCCCTATCTACACGCAGACCGCGCGACCCTATGTTGTGACCGCGCCCGCAGTCGTGCCTCCTGTAGCTACTCCTGCGCCACCTACTATAGCGCCAACCCCTGCTCCTTCGCAGAAAGCAGGCGCCACAGCTACGCCTGCACGCTCGCGGTCCGGCTCCAAGAAAAAGGGAGCAACCAATACCCCGACCCAAGCTGCACACGTATCGGTTGTATCCGCAACGGCCACAGGGGAAACAAAGATCGAGGATGCAGATATCCAGACATCAACGGGCACAGGCGTTGTGGCTGATCCTACTATTGCTCCTACTTCAACGCCCATAAATCTGCCCACAGTCGTATCTGCTCCTATCCCAGCGCCTGAGGAGGCAAAAGAAAGCGCGCCGGCGGTGCCCGCAACCCCAGCAGTGCCCGCACAAAAGCCAGCGGTATCTGCCACCGTGCTCGATCTGGGCGAGACACGCTGGAACAGGCGAGCGGCCAAAAAGGTAAACATCAGCAGTCCGGGCGGCGTCATGCGAGGCACGGTGCTTGCAAGCCAACCGTGGATAGCGTACAATCCTCATCACTTCCAGGGAAGTATGGTCACAGTAGATGTGCAGGCGCGGCGGCGTTTGCTGAAGTTCGGGCGCGTAAAGTTGCAAGTACCGAATCTATTCGCTATTATATGGACACGGGCGCGAAAGCTGGTACCTTTCATAATAGGCTGGTTCTGGCTATTGCTACTTGTAGGCGGCGCATTAGGTCGGACGCTGCTGATGGGTATGGCAGGCGTGGTTGGTGCGCTGCTTGCTGTGGAAGGCTTGATGTGGCTGTGGGCACAGCATGTGCGCTTGCTGGTGCCCGCGGAAAAGATAAACACAGGACGCTTGATGGTCAAGAGTTCGGGAGGAGACAACAGTATTGAAGTTAAGGTACTGGCCCGCCCTTCGTGGGTACAACGCTATACAGGTTGGCTCCTGGCTCTGGTTTTGTTCACAATCGAAGTATCGTTGACAACATGGGCTATACTATCAATATTCGGTATCGAAATCCCGCTCTTCCTACCCTAAGGGCAGGCTAAAGAGGACACAAGGGCAATAATGTACCACGAGTTACAGATTGCTATTGCGCTCAAATTACGGCTATCGGTCGCTATTCACCGGTCGGCTGCCGTCCATAATCCATAGGAGGCCAAAGGATGAAATGTCCTAACTGCGGTAATGAAAACCCACCCGACTACCTGTTCTGTGACGAATGCGGGGCGAGGCTCATAGGCAACGACATAGCGGCCGCAACGGGCGACAGCGGGGATCTGCAACCCCAGGACGCCATGTCCGCGGATGCAGGTGGAGGCGGTGGAGGCGGGGGCGTAACGCCATACAACTCCGACAGCACCCCCAGTAACGTGGATAGCCCCATTGCCACCTACGGCGACTACAACGTAGGAATGGGCCTTGGAACGGGAGACACTGTCGCCGAGGGTATGGAACAAGCAGCAGATCAAGCAGACCCGGCAGATGCGTCCGCTAGTGGCGCTCCTGCGGCATCAGTACCGGTCACCGAAGACACGGTGGACACCGACCAGGCCGACGATCAAGACGCAGACGATGGGATTAAGCCGTTGCAATCGATGGTAGAGGACGTCGACTCGGCTATGGCAGACACGACCTCGGAGGATACGGAAGCCTACCAGGACGCCGAAGCAGCCGTTTCAGGCGTTGCAGACGATGCACGGAATGCTGTTGACGATAACGTAGGCAGCATAGAAGGCAACGTCTGGACAGGCAGTGTACCAAGTGTGGCACACGACTGGTCAGCGACTATGCCCAGCGCAACCGCCGACCGCGCAGATGAAGCCGCCTCTACGCCTGCCGTTGATGCAGACGAGGGCGCTGCCCCTGCGGGCAATGACTGGGCCTCGCACGCCCTCTCGCTACTCGATAAGGCGCAAGGCGCTCTCGCAGGCGGGGACTGGGGCACCTTCGGCAATAGCCTGAACGACCTGAGAGCAGCCCTGCAAAACGTTGCAGGTGGGGTTGCAGGCACATTTGCACAACCGCAAGCCGGCGCTACCTCAGACACCTCAACTCAAGCTCCCACAGCAGACCCAGGAAGCGCCATGAGCGCAGGGGATGTCAAGGACAACGCGAGCGCAGGGTCAACCTGGGGCGGGTCCGAGGACACATCAAGCGCGCCTGCGGTCGATTATTCGGCGGCGACGCCCGCTAGCGAAGTCTCGCAATACGATCCGTTTACTCCAGCCCCAATGTCCGCGCCTCCACAGGCAAGCGATCAGGGCATGGGAGCAGGCATGGGCGCCAGTCCTGACCAGGGCTATATGGGCATGGGCGAGTCTGCCCAACCGGCTGATACGACGGCAAGCGCGAGCATGATGGATAGCGGTGCAGGTGCAGTTGACCAGGACGACACCGTGCCACCCGCGATCCAGCCTATCGCCAGCATATCTACCAACTCAGGCCCCATGCCCTCAGCCACTTCGGTGGGCACGGGCGCAAGGTTGATCCTCATATCATCAGGTGCAGAGATGGCCCTGCCTGACCAGGAAGAGATCACCGTTGGACGCGAAGACCCCAGCAGTGGTATCTTCCCCGATGTAGACCTCACTCCTCACGGCGGCGAGGACGGCGGTGTATCGCGCAGGCATGCACGGCTCTTGCACGTAGGCGATGATTACTTCGTGGAAGACTTGCAGTCCACCAACTTCACCAAGCTGGACGGCCAACGTCTACCCGCGCACGTTCGCGAACGCCTGGACGACGGCGCCCGCCTCGACTTTGGGCGAGTGGCGATGATATTCCGCAGAGGATAAACAAGAAAGAGAAAAGACGACGGGCGACGAATGTAATATTCGTCGCCCGTCGTCTTTTGCATTTCCAACTACATATTATTCAGAGCGGTAGGGTGTTCGGGCAAAGGCAAGTAGCCGCTCACATCGATCACTATAGTGGTGATGTTGTCGTGGCCGCCGGCTTCATTGGCTAGTTCGACTAACTGGTGTGCGGCCAGATTGGCGTCCTCAGCAGAGGATAGCACACCTTCGATAGCGTCATCTTCTATCATACTATTGAGGCCGTCCGAATTGATAAGTATGCGGTCGCCCGGCTGAAGGGTGCGCACAAACGTGTCTACCTCTATCGGAGGCGGTCCGCCCAACGAACGATAGATAAAGTTGCGATGAGGGTGAACCTTGGCTTCCTCGGGGTCGAGTTGCCCTAGCTCTACCAGCCTGTGCACGAGAGAGTGGTCTACTGACACCTGCACAAGCGTGAATCCCTCCCTGTCCACGATGGGTTCGGTAATAACATCTGCGGTATCCACTGCGCCCGACACCGATGTGCCGGAACTGACCAGAGGAGCAGTACCCGCCAGGGGCGTCGTGCCCTTCACTATAGGGGCGCTTTCGAGTACTCCGGCCTCGGCGGAACCGCGCGGCTTTGCGTAGTGATACAGCCTGCTATCGCCGACGTTGACTATATAGGCTTTCCCGCCCGCGATCAGTGCGGACACCAGCGTGGTAGCCATATCGCTCAGGCGATTGTCCCTGCCCTTGTAGATACGCTCATTCGCGCTTTGTACCGCCCGCACCATGCTTGCGAAAATCGCTTCATTGTTGGGCATTGACTGCTCGTTAGATGAAGTCACCAGCAAAGACACAACGCGAGACATAACCTCACCGCAGAAAGACTCTATCGCCAGTGCGCTGGCTATCTCGCCGCCTTTATGACCACCCAGGCCATCAGCCACCACATAGAGGCCAATACGCATGGGACGCTCGGCGCTCCCTTGAACGAACTCGACCATACCGAACGAGTCCTGGTTGTTGTCACGCAACCTACCTACGTTGGTCAGGCCTGCGGCGGTAAAGGAAACCGGTTTGCCCGGTCTCTCCAGTTCGGCAACAGCCTCAAGGGCCACTGCGAGTAGGTCGCGCCACCGCGCGGCACTCACCGGGGCGGCTATGCCCTGGGCAGGTTCGATTGCGGTCCGGAAAGCCATCCCCACCTGCTCGGGTGCGGAGGACGGCATGGGCAATATGCCCTCCGGGCTCATCGACGCGGGCTGGCCCGTATACGCCTCGTACATTGTACCCGCCAACCGTGCGATATCTATCACCTGCTGCTGGGTAAGCTGGTTAGCGCTTTCAACCTTCACCCGCGCATTCTGGAGCGATGCGAGGGAAGCCCTGTCGCCCTGCACCAGAATATCGTCGGCCTCGGCTCCCGCGCCCACTACCCCTCTACTATGCAGGTAATCCAGCGCATCGGCCAACTGCATCGCCCAGTTCAGCACCTGGCCACCACTGCGCGGCAGGCTTAGCTGGCTCAAGCGCACTCCCTGGCGTGGTTCGGCAATAGCGTAGTAACGCACCTGGCCAAACGGTGAGTGGTTGAAGAAATCTACCACCGGCACAAGATTTGGGTGGTACAGGTTGAGTTCCATGATGCCCGGGTCCTGCATCAGGGCCAACGGGTTATAGCTCTCGGCCATCAGATAGAACTCAGCAGCAGGCAAGCCTGAGAGGGGGGACTCACAATATGGACAATCCGCGAGGCCGGAAGCCGATACGCGCCCACAATGCGGGCACTTTTGCTGCTTGCGTGTAGAAACACGGTACAGATTGCGGTCATCTGCGTGATGCAGAAGACTGCCAATCATGTACTTGTCATCTACGACAAAATTGACCGGAAGCGCAGTCAGTTCCTCGGGATGCTCGGGTACGCCAAGTTGCGGGCTGGTATCAAGCTCAGCAGTGGTATCAAGCTCAGCAGTGGTATCCGTGCCGGCGTCTGTAGCGGCGTCGGGTGGTGCTACACCCTCTGTTTCTGCCTCGCCACTTGCTACTTCTGCGTCAACCGCAACCGGCGCGGCATCCACGATATCTACGCCATCTACGACGGCTTCGCCTGATACTTCTTCCGAAGTTTCCGGCTCCGTAGTTGCAGCTTGATCGTCCATCTCGGCAGGAATGGCTTGTTCGTGGTCGTCCGGAGCCTCGCCTGTCGCCTCCGCGTCGACCGTAGAGGTATCTTCAGTGCTCGGTGCGGCCTCTTCTATGTCCGTGCCTGGGATTGAGCCATCTTGCTGCTTACCGTCAAGAGCAACAGGTTCTTCGGGTACGACTGCGCTCTCAACTGCGTCTTGCGCCTGTTGAGCAGTAGCATCAGACGCGACCTCGGCCTCGCTTTCGAGGGCAGAGGAAGTATCTGCTGTGGCTACCGGCTCCGGTTGATTGTGTGACTTGCCTGTGCGGCGTATCCTGTTCATCAGTACTCCGTCTATTTTTCAAGATTATATATCACGAGGTTCCGGTTGCACGCCCTGAGCTAATCTGCGCATTTGAGCGTGCAACCGAAAATCGGTAATTAAGACCCCTGCAAGGGGACCCTGTAAACAAAGCGCACGTTGCCAACCTTGATTGTATCCCCATTCGAGAGTGGCACGGGCGTGTTGGCTGCTATACGTACATCGTTAATCGAGACACCTGTGGGTGAGCCGAGATCGGTGATAGTGAAGGTGCCATCGTCGTTGCGTAAGAGTTGTGCATGGCGCGGCGACACGGTGGCGCTGTCCTTGAAAGAACCGTCCACCATCACATCACACCCTGCGGTCGTACCCACGACCACTCGCTGGCGCGAAAGCACATATTCCAACTGCTCGTCAGTGCGATCCAGCGTTTCGAGGTAAGGCATGTCATCGGTCACTACGTCGGCAGGAGGCCCGGAAGCAGATATCACAGCAGCACGCACAGGGCGCAAATCCTGACCACATTCATGGCAGAAGTTCTCGTTCCAATCGTTGGTGCTGCCACAGTTGGGGCATGTGAGCGTTGAGGGTGGCGTGAAAACCGCAGCACCCGTAGCTACGGGCGCCATAATGGGCATAGTCGCGCCCGGTACTGCCACTCGCGCAGAGGGCGTACCGGCCGCACTAGGGCCAGGGGCCATACCCACAGGCAAAGCTGTGCGACGCGAGCGCAATAGAAAGTAAGCCAGGATGCCAAGCAGCACTACTGCCGCCAGGATAATAATAGCCAACCATGGGAAGTCGTTCGACGGGCGGCCAGGAGTTGTCGAGCCGGGCTTATTCGTGTTAGAGCCGGGCGGAAGGTCAGTGTTAGCGTCGGGATTTGTACCTCTTGTTGGCACGGGGTTGGGTACCACACCGCTCGCCAGGGGGATGACTATAGTTGGCACGCCTTCGGGTGAAGAGGCCGTGGCCTGCGCCGCAGGGGCGTTGACGGACGAAGCGGAAGTAAAAGAAGCCTGCGTAGAGGCTGATGTGGGAAGGGTAGCGCCCACGCCTAACGCAAGAACAAAAACGAGTACAAAGGCTGCAGCAGCGAGAACGCGATAAAACCTACCTGCATGGAAGCCAGTGGCGCGAGGGCCGGTGTGATCACTAGGACGGTTCAATTAAAGGGGTTCCTCCTGTTTCTTTCTCGAATATCGGATCATAGCTTGCGACCGGCAAAGGCCGCGCACTACAGGAACCCATTATACCAGCCTCGATTATCAATCGCCAATGCATAAACCTGATTACCCCGCCCTGATAAGATAAGGAAACCACCTGAGCTAGCCGAAAACGACGCTATCGTTTCCTCTGCACATGCCTGTTATATCTCCGGCCACACAGGAGAGCCTACCCGCCAAGGGTAAAGTTACACTGCACCTTGCCTATACGGACGCGATCACCGTTGCGAAGCCTGGTCGGCACGCCACCCGGTAGCCTGCGATCGTTCAGGAATGTGCCATTCGCGCTTCCCAGGTCTTCCAGGAAGTAGCCCCCGGCGTCAGAGAGTATGCGAGCGTGCTGGCGCGAAACATAAGCAGCGGGGTCGTTATATGTGAGATCGAGGTGAGGGAATATCTGACGCGAAAGGCTGCGCCGCCCGATATTGAACGGGTTTTCGAGTATGCGTCTTTCCCATAGCACCCCATTCGGGCCAAGCACCTGTATTTTGCCCGGGGGCCTTCCGGCCAACGAAGCGCCACACCGCCCACAGAAGTGGGCCTTGCCCTGGTTGGTTGCGCCGCACACCATGCACACGCGCTCAATTGGCTGGATTGAGTCGCCCGATTCTCCCGGCAGCTCAGTTGAGCCGGGCTCTGTAGGCGCGGTTGGTTCAGCTACCGCCGTAGCCGATGTAGAGCCGGCTGCGCTCATATTCTGTTCTGCTGCGCCGGAGCTTGCCCCTTGTCCATAAGCAGACGCGAGAGGCTGGAGGGGCGATATGGGGTGTATACCGGATTGCGGGGCCGCGTTGGATGCCAACGAAGGTAGGGGCGACGGAATAGACGTGGGCTGCTCATCGCCAACGGGCGCAACATAGGGC
>DATINP010000177.1:0-6718 GCA_035474135.1 Chloroflexia bacterium
GCCCTGGCTAGGCTAACCCGCCTCTACTTCACGAGCCACGGTCCCGCCACCACACACGACTTCGTGTGGTGGTCGGGGCTGACTATGGCCGATGCTAGAGCGGGCCTTGCAATGTGCGCCAACGACCTGGCCCACGAAGAGATAGAGGGACACACCTACTGGTTCTCAGCATCGGCGCCCCCTGTGGCGATGCCCTACGATGAGGCGACCCTTCTGCCCACCTTCGACGAGTTCCTGGTGGCCTACAAGGGGTTCGGCGCGTCGCGCACGGAAGGTCGTAATGCAATCGAAGTGGGGGCATTCGCCGCGATGATCTTGCTCGGCAGCCACATGGTCGGTAGCTGGCGACGTACTTTCAAGGGGCGCACGATGGTCATGGAACTGACACTTTTTGACCAGCCTGAGTTACGCTCCGAGATCTACGACCACGTCAAGGCCGCCGCCGAGCGCTACGGTAAGTTCCTCGGTATGCCCGTCGTGTACAGTGAATCGTAGATCGTAAGTCATACGTCACGCCTGTCGCCTTCTGACTTACGACGCATGACGCAATGAGCCTCACACGCTGAAAGAATGTCGGGGCCTGCCGATGGCTATTGTCCCGTCCACGAACCGCAACGAGAAGCTAACCCCCAGGTCTCTCCCCCAACGCGCAGCGATCTCCTGCTCACCCAGCCTGTTGATATCGTCCAATACCACAGTGTAGTCCTTGGTGAAGTTCGCCTTGAAGAAGGGCACCGCAGGGTAGCGAGCATGCATTAGCTCCTTGCTATAGGCTGCCGGTCCGTCCACAATCAGCAGATCGATTTTCGCCCGCTCTGTGATACTGGTCAGCTTCTTCTCACTGTACCATTCGGCGCTCGCGTTCCAGCCGTGCGTGGTCTTCTCCAGAGGAGCGTGGACCACTGTCGCGCATTCAGACAATCCTTCAGCGTTCAACTGCTCCTGCAGCAGGCTTGCCCAGCCTTCGTCGTTCTCGATAGTAAATAGGTGCCCTCCCCTTTCCTTGAGCAGTCGGGCTATATAGAACGTTGAGATCCCACTCCCACACTCCACGATCTTGGTTCTGCGGTTGATCACGATATCGTTCACCACCGCCAGAAGACCACTCGGGCGCATGGACGCCTGGCTCCAGGGCAAGAAACCGCGCGATAGTGGCGCGAGGGCTGCCATAGCCAGCATGTCTTTGCGGTCTCGCGTTGCATCGAGCAAGTACTTGTTCAGTACGCTATTCACCTTATATTGCACACTATTCATTGCGTCACAGCCTCATGGTGGCCTCTATTCTGAGGCGGTTCTAGAATCAGTTTGCCTGCTAAATCCGGTCTGAGGGCGCGCAGAGATCACCCCCGCCGAGGGGCCATCCGCCCCGGTCACCAATCTCTCGTAAATCGGAGCGAAATCAGCCGCCAGGTGTGTCTCTTCGAACCGGCTCTCGGCCCTCTGGCGTGCGGCTCGCCCCAGGCTCTGCCTCAACTCGGCGTCGCGGCCCAACCTGACCAATCTCTCGGCCAGCGCGTCGACATCGTATAGGGGCACGAGAAACCCGGTCGCCCCCTCCACGATTTGCTCGGGTATCCCCCCCGATTCGCTTCCGACCACGGGCTTACCCGCCGCCATCGCTTCCGTCACGGCCAGGTTCCAGGCGTCCTCTATCGAGGGCATGACCACTATGTCACTAGCGGCCACCAGTTGGGGTGCCTCCGGTCTTGCCTCGGCGATGATCAGGCTGTCGCCCAAACCCTCTGCCTCAGCTATGTGCTCCAGTTCAGCTTTATACCCACTAAACGAGCCGACATAACGAGGGTCTTCCCAGCCGACCAGCAGGCATCGCAGTCCCGGCACCTCTTTTCTGGCCAGAGCAAATGCCTTCACCACGTCCTCCTGGCGCTTCTGCTGGATAATCCTCCCCATTTGCAGCACCAGCACTTCGTCGGGGCCAATACCATACTCTGCCCGTATGGCCGAGCCGTCTACGTCGGGCGTGAACCGGCGACAATCCGCCCCATTCACCACCACGTCCACTCTATCAGCAGGGATCCCACCTGCCACCACCTTGCGAGCCAGAAACTCCGACACGGCCACCGAGCGGTCCGCCCTCCGGGCAACCGTCCTCTCCACCCAGCCCCGCAGGCCGGCATATCTGCCCGGAATCACGTGGTAGTGCAATAGCAGTCTGGCCCCCGACAACCGTGCCAGCAAATAACCCAGTATCGCGGTTCTTGGCACCGCAGAACACTGCACGATGTCTATCTCCGCCTGCCTGGCGTAGCGCACCAGGCCCAGCAGACTCGCCGGTAGGTGAACACCCGTACGCAGCGCTTGCGCTAGCCCTCCCCGAAAGGACATGCCAAACTTCCACTGCTTGATGATGATTCCATCCTCCTCGGTGAACGGCAAGTGACCCCCCGCGTTCTCGTTCAGCACCAGGTAGGGCTGGAATCGCGTGCGGTCCAGGTGCCGGATTTCCTGTGCGTACACAGTCATCTCCGGCCCCAAAAACTCGTTCGGGTAGAAGAACAATATCCTTATTTTCTTTCCCACAACTCCCCCATTTCTTTTCTCAATTCGTGTTTTCCGTCGATAGACCCGTGGTCGCTAAAAGCGTGCTCCAGGATCGCAAATCTCTTTACAGGTTCTGAACAACCCGCGCCGGCACTCCTACGACCATCGTATTAGGCGGTACGTTCCTGGTCACGAGGCTGCAGCCGGCTACCACAGCACCATCGCCGATAGTAACGCCTTTCATTATCATGCATCTGTTGCCCAGCCACACTCGGTCCCCTATAATTACCGGCTCTGCATCCAGGCTCCACGACCTATCCTCTATGTTATGAAAAGTGCAGTCCATAATGTTCACGTAGGTGCCGATCAAGCAGTCCTTACCGATTTTGACCAGCCCGGCAGCCGATATGGAAGAGCCATAATTAATCGTTGTTCCTTCGCCTATCTCGAGTGTGCCCCCGTTCCAGGTCGCCAGTTCGCTGGTCGCAACCTTCGCCCTGAACCGTACCCTGTCGCCCAGCCTGATGGTGCCTTCATTGCGCACCATAACCTTACCGCGTACGCGAACCCATTTACCTACAGAGGTACAGTTCCGGAACTGCCAGCGGGCGCGCAATAGCTGCCCCGCCACGATCAAAGCCCACTTCAGGCCGTTCTTGCGCAGCGCGGCAAGCACTGAGGGTGGTAAATGCTCCTCGTGCATGTCATCCAGGCTTGCACTCTCCAGCGAGGCCGTACCCGCGTCAACTTGCGCCACGAGCAAATCCTGTTCCTGCGCCTGAGAGGCGGCGTGCGGAGGCCTGATCCCCATAACCATCCCTACTAAATGGGTTGCCTTGACACTCATCTGCGAACCCTCCTTACTGATCTGTCCATGCTAGCCGGTCCCAGGTCGTTTCCTGCATCGTAGATGTAATCATCATGGACCGACGATTTCGTACGTTTCACACTATTATCCGAACCGGGCAATCTCACCACGCGACTCGTTTCCTCGATCCGCCCGATTATTCTGGCAGGCACCCCGCCCGCTATACACATGGGTGGCAAAGACTTGGTCACCACGCTACCCGCGGCCACAACCGAACCGTAACCGATCCGCACACCCTTTAACACCGTTACCCGGTTTCCCAGCCATACATACGGCTCCAGTACCACGGGCACTGAGGGAGGCACTTCGTCCCTCCGATCCAACTCGACATGGTGAAAGTCGTTGTCCATGATTATGCAGTGCGTGCCGATGCGACATTCTTCGCCGATCTCTATGTACTGGTAGGCACAGATCTCGGCACCATAATTCAGAAAGGACCCGTCGCCAATCCTCAGTTCCGCGCCCTTCATAACTACAAGCTCGGTGGTCGCCACCTGTGCATGAAACAGCACGCGATTACCCACTGTCAATTTTCCATCGTTCACAACCCTCATCCGTCCGGACAACTTCACGTACTGGCCCACCGAGGTGGCCTTACGAAGAGCCAACTTAGCTGCCAACAGCCTTCTCAACAACCATAAGGTCGATGAAGGCGACTCTCGCAGCACAAAGGTCAACTTGCTTGAGAAGGTATCATCACGTCTAACCGGGCGCGGTGCTTGCCACTCCATAAGCCGTCGGCCTCCAATTTCCTTACACTAACGCATAAGCGCATGCTGAGCGATGCGCCACTTTCAGTGTAAATATACCCTATTGCCACCTACTGAACGGGTCTGCATCCACCCTTTACAGTTCTGTCATCAATTCGCCCATAAGTATCATCCTGTCGTCCCCTGCCCTGGTCGTCGCCGTCACGCGGCAGCTCATATTACGCGCCGGACCCTTCTCCAAGGCGGAATTGATACAGGGGGCTGTAACTTTGCGTACCTGGGGTTTTCCTTGTAGTTTTGCAAGGAAGCGCTAGCCCGTCTTTATGTAAAGACCCTGTCGCGTCAACGACTTGAGCAAAAGTGTTCATCTACGCCTACCACTGGCGCCATTTGCAAGGTAAACTTTCGCCCCCAGAAATCGATAAATGGATGTTTTGTAAGAACTGGTGTGCATACCGGTTAATCAGCCGTTTACCACACTCTTCTACAATAAATTGAGAAAGCGCCTACGGTGCCCTAATTGCGCATGTCATCCGAATGCCCCGGCGCAGAAAACTGGCAGAACAAATCGAAGCAGTCGCACAATAATAAAAGTTACCGCCAGCAGATATGACCCGGCAGGATCGGCGGTTGGCCCTAACTTAAATTTGGAGGAATGTTAATGTCCAATACTCGTACCGAAGCTGTTCCAATTATCACCAAGCTATTACTGACACTAGCCGTACTTCTCAGCGTCGGCGCGAGCTTCCAGATCATCTTTCCCGCGAGCGCGGCCTCCGCGAATACGCAATCAACGGACGCCAGGTCTGCTTCCAGTGCACCGGCCATTATTGCCGCGCAGCCTGGGGGCAGCTACGGTGCTCCCAGTCAGCCTGATGCGCCCTTCGCCACAGGCACAGCCACGCGTACCCCAACTCGCACTCCTACCTCCACCCCAACTCGCACGTTCACCCGCACATTCACCCCTACCCGCACTCCAACTCGGACCCCCACAAGCACTCCAACTCGCACCTCTACACGCACATTCACACCTACCCGCACCCCTACCTTCACTTTTACTCCGACTCCTATCCCTACCTTCGCCAGTTGCAACATAAATATTACAGACCACTTCACAGCTGCCAGCCTCCAGGAGCCTAATCGGCTTCAGAGGGTCAACCCCGGCAGTACCTGCGCCGCGCCCGGCACATTCCCCGGTACCTTCGACTCCAGCAACGTACGCTACGCCGCTTATACCTATCAGAACACCAACACCTCCCCCGTCTGCGTCACTATAACTGTAGCCACCACCTGCCAGAACACCCTTCACACCTCCGCCTATGCAGGCACCTTCAACCCATCCAACCTGGCCCAGAACTACCTGGGCAACGCCGGGCAAAGCGACAACAACATGCAGTACAGCGTTACTCTGCCCGCGCTCACCAACCTGGTAGTTGTCGTCAACGAAACATCGACCAACGCCTGCGGGAGTAACTACCAGGTGCAGGTAACAGGCCTCAACGCAAGTTGTGGCCTCGCCACGGCTACGGGTACAAATACCTCTACGCCTGTGAATACGGCTACCAACACTGCCACCAACACTTCTACTCCTGTAAATACGGCCACCAATACCCTTGTACTTACAGCTACAAATACTCCTCTTCCCGGCACAAACACAGTCACTCCTGTGCCGACAGCACCGACCCTCCTGTCCGCTGCTGTTGGCCCCAACCCGGCCTTACCTGCAAGCTCAGTGGTGCTAACTTATACCGTCTATAGCCCCACCAGCCAACAGGTATCCCTGGGCGCCGCCATGCGGCAGAACGGTACCAATAACCCCTTCCTGTCTGACCCCATAAACGATCGCATCGTCTCGCTGTCGGTAGGCAACAACACGGTCATCCGCTATTTCGCACTACCCAACGTTAGCAACGTCAGCTACGATTTCCAGTGGGGACTGTGGAGCGCGGGCTTCGGCACACAATACGGGTTGATTGAGCAGGACAACGCCCTTGCCGTATCCGGCCCCACACCCACGCCTCTACCTGTGTGCAACTACAACATTAATCCTGGTACCGGTGGAGTTATCGTACCCGGCACCTTCCAGGTTGAGCGCTCCCAGTGCACTGACTGCACGGTACATATCGACATCCCATTCGTCTACAGCCTCTACGACCAGCAGTTCACGGTCATTCACGCGGGTAACAACGGCACCGTCCAATTCCCCACCGCTAGCGGCATAAACAACGGCTGCATACCCCTCGCCGGCCTCGTTTACACGTTCGCCCCCTACCTCGAAGACCTTGACACCACGTCTGTAGGCGACGGCATATTCACATCCGTCAGCGGCACCCAGCCTAACCGCATACTCAACATCGAGTGGCGCGCTCATGCCGTAGCCAGCGGCGCACCTGTCCACTTCGAAGTACGTATTTACGAAGGCCAACAGAAGTTCCAGGTCATTTACGATCAGGTGGACACTGGCAGCACCCAGACCTCTATAGGCATCCAGCGCGACCCCACCTACTACCAGGTATACCAGTGCCAGGCCGGCGGCATCGCTCCCGGTACCACCCTCACCTTCGAATATGCCTGCGGCCTGCCCACCCAGACCGCCACCGCGACCGTCGCCACCAGCACCCCCACCAGGACCCCCACC
>DATINP010000178.1:0-25278 GCA_035474135.1 Chloroflexia bacterium
CATCCAAAGTCACAGTGACCGCTTGCCCTGCCGATATCCGGCCCACATCGATCTCGTCAATGTCGGCTTTCACACGTAGTGAACCCGTGTTCGCCACCGTCATGACCGCTTGCTGCCCCGCCACCACTTCTCCAACCTCCAGGTTGGTCGTCAGCACAGTGCCATTTATGGGCGATACAAGCTGCGCATTATCAAGCTGGGCGTTCGCGCTATCCAGCGATATCTGTGATAGCACGATTTGTTGTTGCAAGATTGATAGATCAGTGTCGTTGGGTCCTGCTTTTATCTTGTCGAGTGCCGCCTGTGCCTTGTCTACCTCAGCCTGTGCCTGTGTTATTTCGTCGGGAGTTGCGCCCGCCTTCACCTTATCGAGGTTGGCCTGGGCCTCGGCCAGCGCGCCCTCGGCTGCTCGCACGTCCTCGGCTGACGGTCCGGCATTTACAGCATCAAGAGCAGCCTGCGCCTTGTCCACGCCTGCCTGCGCTGCCGCGATTTCGCCTGCGGTACCGCCGGCCTTTAGCTCGTCCAACTTCGATTGAGCCTGGTCCACGCTTGCCTGCGCCGCCGTCAGGTCCTGTGCACTTGGGCCTGCCTTCGTCTTATCCAGCGTCGCCTGCGCCTCGTTTACCCCGGCCTGTGCAACCGCGATATCCTCGGCCGTTGGCCCAGCACTGACCTTATCCAGGGCTGCCTGGGCTTCCTGCACAGCCGCGTCGGCCTGGGCTAGCTGGGATATCTCGGTGGCCTTAGCAGTATCATAGGTCAGTTGTGCCTGATCGAGCTTCGATTGCGCGTCTTCCACGTCGCGAAGTGCCTTGGCCTCACGATTCCTGTCGTCATTGGTGAGGTCTTTCGGATTCTTCTGGTCATTCTCGCCCTTGATCTTGCCATAGACGTCTTGCACGTTCTGCAAGGCATTCGAAGCTTGCGCCACGCTCAGGCGTGCCTGCTCCTTGTTGTTCGAGGCCAGGGCGGCAGTGTTGGTGCGCGCTGCCTTGGCTTGGTCTATTTTGGCCTGGGCCGCCGCAATGTCGCTTTGCGAGGCTCCTGCCTTCACTTTGTTGAGATTGGCGTTTGCCTGGTCAAGTCCCGCCTGGGCAACTGCTATGTCCTCTTCAGTCGGTCCAGCCTTGAGCGCATCATACTGAGCTTGTGCGCCACGTAGGGCGGCCTCGGCCTGGCTGATCTGTTCAGGGGTGGCAGGCTGCCTCGCGACATCGAGATTGGCCTGCGCCTGCCTGAGAGTGGCTTCGGCCTGCGCGATATCCTCGCTCGTCGGGCCTTTCTTGACGGCATCTAGCTTGGCATTTGCCTGGTCTACCCCGGCCTGCGCTGCTGCGATATCCTCGACCCTGCTGCCCTTCTTCAGGCTGTCCAACTGCGCGGTAGCCGAGGTAAGATCTGCTGTTGCGGCCGTGATGTCCTCCGGCTTAGCGCCCTCTTGCGCCTGCTGCATTTTGAGCTTGCTGATCTCGAGTTGGGCCTCTGCTTCCTCCACGCCTCGTTCGAGATCTGCCGACTCCAGTTGGGCCAGCACTTGTCCTGCCCGCACCGTGTCACCCTGTTTGACATTGATCCTGTCCACCTTGCCGCTGGCTTTGAATGCGAGCGCTGCGCTGCTGTCGGCCTCCAGTTTGCCTGTGGTCTCGACGGTGGAGATGATTGTGCCGCGCCGTACGGTCGCCGTGTCTGCGGCTTTGGGAGGTTGCAGGAACCACCAGACCGCAACTGTGGCGACTGCCACCAATATCAGGAGGGGCACTACCAGGCGCGCCCGGCTCTTGCGTGGTCGCATGATGTCCATTTCCGCCCCGGAAACGGCGGGTGTGCCGGCGAGCGTTGGCGTGTCCGAAAAGCCGTTTCCGCCGGTGGCGGGCCTGTTGTCCGGGTCTACTTTAGGGATGGTTGTCGTATCACTCATCTTGCATCGCTTTCATGTTTCATTTATCGTGTAGTCGCCCATCGCCGGTCAACTCTCTTATTCATATCGAAGTGCCTGGCTCACTTTAAGCCGGGCCGCACCGAGCGCAGGACCAATGCTGGCGACCATAGTAAGCACCAGCGTGAAGAGAAGGGCGCTCGCTACTACGTCAAGTGGGAAACTAAAATCCAGGGGGAAGAGCACCTGCTCCATCAGCCACACAAGCAGGCGAGCAAGGGGCCAGCCCAACAGCACGCCGAACAGGAAGCCTGCGCCGCCCATCGCCAGCGCCTCTGTCAGGAAGACCTGCACCAGGTGGCCGTTGCGCCCCCCCACCGCGCGCATCACGCCGATTTCACGCCGCCTCTCCAGTACGTTGAGAGTAAGAGTGTTGGCGACTCCGATACCGCCGATTGCAGCAACGATCACCGTCATAGCGAACAGCAGGATCGTCAGGATCTTGCTTGCTTCAAGGCTCGACTCCTTATCCGCATAGGCCGCGAGCATTCCGGGAGAAAGGTCTCTATATCGCTTTTCTATGGTCGCGAGCGAAGCCTCGACCGACGGACCATCGTGCTCTGTAAAGCGTACCGAGAAGAAATCGGCCTGGTCGCCACGATGCAGCATTGTATTGGCTGTATCCAATGGCACGAATACCTTACCCTGCGATGATGATTGCAGCCCTTGCGCGTTGTCGTTTACCATGCCTACCACTTTGAGCAGTTTATCTTCGCCTCCAACACGTACCTCTATCCTGTCGCCTAGCAAATAGCCATTGGCCGCAGCGAACCGCGACGACAGCACCACACTCTCCAGATCGGCATCGGTGAGCCAATGGCCGCCCGTCAGATCGTACTTGTAGAGGCTAGTGCCGGGTGGGATTCCCCACATTGTCACTTTTAGGTCGCCAATGGCAGCGCTTGAGCTAACCCAGGGTTCCACTTTCTCCACGCCGGGCCGCGATTCCAGAGTTTTGGCGAAGCTCTCGGTTACCGGTGTCTGGAACCACACCCAGGCGTCCGAGCCATACACATTGTAAGCGTTGTCTATGGATAGGTTGACCGAGTCGCTGGTGCTCTGGGCGGCGAGGAAAGCGGCGGTCGCCAGAGCGATTGCGCCTACGGTCACCAGGTTGCGTCCCTTGCGCCGCCCCAGGTTGCGCAACGCCATGCCGGGCAGTCGGGGCAAGGCTTTCCAGCTTTGTATCAACCTATCGAGCGCACCGTGCCCGTAGGTGGCGCTTATGCCGTAGCTGTCGAGCGCCTTGCGCACTGTGATGGTCGTACCGCGCCACGCCGGCAGAAAGGCAGCCAGCGTAGTCACTCCGACGCCCACCGCGATACCCTGCGCGACGTCCAAGGGGTCAACCGCGATGCCGCCTATGGTGAGGTTAAATAGGTTGCCCAGATAGAGGAGCAGGCCGTACCCACCCAGCACGCCCACGATAAGGCCAACGCCCGTGCCCAGCAGGCCGTACATGACGCCCGCCACCACGTAAACCATGACCACCTTGCCCCCGGTGGCCCCGACTGCTTTCATCGCGCCGATCTCGCCCATTTGCTCGGAGATCACGGCGGCCAGCGTGTTCGCCACCAGGAATGAGGCTATAAGGAGGCCCACAATAGAAAACACAGTCATGAGCAGTACAAGAGCGTCAAGTTGGCGCTTCCCCACGTAGTCGTTGGGGTTCCGCTCCCAATATGAGCCGTACTGGAGGTTGCGCTTGTCGAACACGCGCTCGATCTGGTTGCGAGTGTCGGCTCGCACGCCGGGCGAGAAGTCCTTCAGGCGCACGAGAATCTGGTTCGCGCCGTCCATACCGCCCATCTTCTGCACTTCGTCCTGAGTTGCGTAGGCCACTGAAGTGCCAATGATGTTGGCGGAGGGGTAAGAAGGGGACTTGGCGAAGCCCACCACGGTCAGGGTGTGCGTGGCGTCGCCTTCACCCGACCTGTACACTACCTGGTCGCCGATCTGCACGGGCGCAACATCCTTCACCGATACCTCAAGCACGGTTTCGCCCCGTCTCGGCCATCTGCCTTCCACGAGGTCCAGCTTGTTTACCTTGATATCTGAGAAATCTGCGATGCCGTTGAAAAGCATGTCGCGCCATGCGCCCGCCGCGTACCACTTGGTGTAATACTGGGCGCGCAGTTCCGAGGCATCCACGTTGGGGACCTGGGCCACGGCATTCATGAGGCTCGCGGGCGCGCCACCCAGCCACCAGCGCATGTCCTGTTGCGAGTTGTTGTTGTACGCGGCGGCCTGTGCGGCCGTCATGTTCTTGGACGTGGAGGTGATAGCCATCAGCCCGCCCACGCCGATCACGATCCCGATTATCGTCAGGAACGATCGCAGACGCCTGCGTGTGAGATCTCGATATGCTTTGCGTACAGAAAGAAACATGTTTCTGTACTATTATACCTGTTTAGGAATAGGGTAGAATGGTGGGACGAGCTTTGATTGTAAAGGAGGCGCAGTGTCCAGCCATTTCAGCGGCAACCGAAAATACCTCTATGAATTTAGTGACCTATTTCTGGTCCATTGCCCGCGCTGCGACAAGTGCGCGAGGGTTGTGCCTTTCGAAACCAAGGACGAAATCAAGCCACCGAATAAGGGGACGGCCGTCTACTATAAGCTAGTGTTCGCGCCGCACAGGCTTACATGCGAATATTGTGGGTATGTCAAAGAATGGACGGGCAAACGGATTGCACCGACCGAGGGACACGATTGGTATTTCGATTGCCCTCTTTGGCTTCAGGGACCATGTTGTGGCGAGGTATTGTGGGCGTTCAATCCCGGGCACTTGCAGTTTCTGGAGGACTTTGTGCGTGCCGACTTCCGCGAAACCCACTATAACGCGAGCTTGGCAAGCCGCCTCCCCGAATGGATGAAGCTGGGTAGGAATCGCGAGGAGGTGCTCAGGTGCATCAAAAAAGTGCGTGATCTGCTCGTCTCGAGCTAATAAGTCGAACCATTCTTAACCAAAACTTAACTTTTCCTCCGCCATGCCTTAACTTGTGAGAGCTACACTTAGGGAGTAGTAAACCGCCTGAACATAATCCGGCGCTATATAATGGTCATGGAGGATCTCCACTATGGTGGGAATGAATGGGACAAACGGCAACGTAGAGCGCGAGCGGCTTGCCAGGGTGCTGGTTGTTGACGACGAGCCGATGATACTGGAAATGCTGACCATCGGGCTTAATTACGAGGGTTTTGAGGTAAGTGTAGCACGCGATGGTGACGAAGCGCTGAAGCAGGCGACCGCTCACAAGCCCGATGTCGTCATACTGGACGTGATGTTGCCGAGCCTGGACGGTATCGAGGTATGCCGGAGATTACGCGCAACTGGTGACGTGGGCATCCTTATGTTGACGGCTCGCATCGAGCTAAAGGACAGAGTGCTTGGGCTTGAAAGTGGCGCAGATGATTACCTTGTCAAACCCTTCGCGTTCAAGGAGCTGGTGGCCAGGCTGCGGGCGATCCTGCGGCGCAAGGGCTTCAACATGCAGCAGGTGCTGAGGGCAGGCGATGTGGCCCTTGATCGCCAATCGCGCCGCGTGACCAAGGGCGCAAGCATTGTAGAGCTTACTCAGCGTGAATTCGAAATGATGGAGCTTTTCCTGAGCCACCCCAGGCAGGTGTTCAGCCGCGACATCATCCTCAACCGAGTATGGGGCTACGACTATCTGGGCGACACTAACGTGATAGATGTGCATATTCGTCACCTGCGCGAAAAGCTCTGCGACGAAAGCCGCACCCTGATTAGGAGTGTTCGCGGCGTGGGTTACTCCCTTGAGCCACCCGATGGTTTGGCAGTCACAGACTAAAGTAGCGGACGCACTCGATAGCAATCCGAATACAGGGAAACATCAATTGACACTTAAGAGCAGACTGAGAAGCATAAGCTGGAATGTACCAGTGGGCGTGCAACTGAGCGTAATCTACGCCGTGTTGCTGGCAGGGGTGTTGACTCTGCTCGGGTTCGTTTTGTATTCGCAGCTTGACAAGTTTATGGTGCAGAACACCGCTGCCCGCCTCAATCGTGTTACCCAACCTGTGCTGGCGCGTCCGTTCTTTGCGCGAGACGAGGCAGGCACCTATGGCTTCCCATCCTTGCCTTCGCAGGGCAACTCAGGCCCGGAAGGTCGCAGGCGGCCCCTCTCTGTGGAGCAAGATGCCGCGCTTTTGGTGCGCAGCCTCAGCACTTCCAACTCCTCGGTAGCGGTGCTGGACGCGGAAGGCACGATTATTACTTCAACACAGTCTGCTCTGACTTCGACAGAGGTCTATCTCCCCTCTTTACCGGATGATTGGAAGACCAGGGTGGCGACCGGTAATGGGATGGCACAATGGGAGATTTCTGAGGCAGGCCACGAGCGCAGCCTGGTCGTAGTCACGTTGTTTCGTCCTGCTTCCCAGGAAACGATCATCGTAACAAATGGCCAGACCGTTGACTCGGACAATGGTGCCGGTCAGGTGGCGTCCGGCGTAATCACCCTGTCAAGGGACGAGTATTATGTGGAGCAGGTAGCCTCGCTGGGGGCAGCAGACGATATATTGAACCAGTTGCGCCTCTATCTTATGCTTGGGATTGTGTTTGGCACAATCGTGGGTGTGATGTGCGGCCTGTGGCTAACGCGGATGATATTGCGCCCGTTGGACAAGCTGGCGGGCACGGCGGAAGCCATCGCTGCGGGCGACCTCAGGCGGCGAGTACGATTCCCGTTTGGGCGCAACGAGGTGGCGAGAGTGGGGGGCGCGTTTGACCACATGGTGGACCGCATAGCCGAGAATATCGATTCGCAACAGCGCTTCGTTGCCGACGCCTCGCACGAATTGCGCACTCCTCTCACATCGCTCGAAGGCTTGAGCGAAATGCTCTTGATAGGGGCGGACCGGGGCGACGAGCGCGCAATGCAGCGCACGGTCCGCGCCATGTACGGCGAGTTGGGCCGCATGAGCCGCCTGGTGGCCGACCTGCTCACCCTCTCGCGACTCGATAGCTCCGTGCCGCTGGCTCTCCACAATGTGGACGTGGGACGGCTACTACGAGAAATAGCCGACCAGATGACGCCGATAGCCGAGGGGAAGGACGTACGTCTCGTCGTGAGTTCGCAGGAGCAATCCGTGGTGCAAGCCGAGCCTGACAGGTTGCGCCAGGTAGTGCTAAACCTGGTGGATAACGCGGTGCGCTTTGCGCCTCCCGGCACGAGGGTCCAACTGAGTGCTCGCCGTGACCCGGCCCATAATCAGGTATTGATCGAGGTCGAAGACCAGGGGCCCGGTATTCCGCGCGAGGACTTACCTCACATTTTCGACAGGTTCTACAGGGGCGATCCATCACGCGCACGTGCAACGGGTAACAGTGGCCTTGGGCTGGCAATTGCTCAGGCCATCGTGCAAGCGCACGGGGGCACGCTAAGCGCGGTATCGTCGCCGGGCAACGGCGCGCATTTTACCATTGCCCTTCCAGTAGGAGACCCCGGCTCGGTCCATAATTTGCCCCTGTACGACAAACAAATAGAGCAAGCCGAGCGCATTTCTACTAGGTGAGGCTTTCCTTGTCCTATAGTACCTATATGTCTCGCTCACTGGCACTGTAGGGCTATTCCTTCTGGGTTAGCCAGATGGTAGACTTTTGAGGTGAGGATTAGGACTATAGTCCGGACGTATTTTATTTGCCGTGCCGCCATTGCGCGGGACAGTAAGCCGCGCCCTATCTAAAGTGTTCAAGTTGTTTTCCAAAGCTGCGAGTTTCCCCGCACTGGCCTTTGCTGTTGTGGCACTAGGGTCGCTTTATTTTGCTTTGATGAGCGGGCATCTGCACAGTATTGATGGCCTCCTTATGTACAGGCAGGGCGAGTCGCTTGCTTTTGAGCATTCACTTTTCTTCAGTCAACCATTGTGGCCTGACGCGCCCTGGGTAACCAGCAAATACGGTATAGGCCTTTCGCTGCTGTACGTTCCGGGCCTGTTACTGGCGTCGTGGCTGCACCCTTCCGCCCTTCTATTCGGGAAAGAGCCATTCGATTGGGTGCTTTATTACACAGATCCTTATTATGCCTGGGTGGGTGCGCCCGTACACATCGTGATCACGGTAGCCGCCGCAGGTCTGGTAGCTCTCGTCTGCCGAGAACTGGGTCTGAGCCGCAATCTCAGTTTGTGGGCCCTTGCCCTCTATGGCATCGGATCTCCAGCCATAATCTACGCGCGTGGCGACTGGGCGCAGCAGTTAGAGGCTTTGTGCTGGATTGCTGCCATCTACGGCGCGCTCAAGTTCCGGCGCACGTGGAAGTCGGGTGCGATCATTTGCTGCTTGGCCCTCGCCTATGCTCTGCTTACCAGGCCTGCGGAAGGGGTCCTGATAAGCATTGTAATACTGTTTCTTCTGGCATCCAGCTTTCGGCTCGCCGAATGGTCTGGCGCACAGTGGCGCGGTCTAATCCTTGCCTGCCTGGGTGCGGGACTTGGATTAGGACTTACACTTGCAATCAATTGGACGCGCTATGGCTCGCCCTTCATCTTTGGGTATGAAAACGAAGGTTGGACTACCCCTCTTTGGGTCGGGCTGATTGGCAGCACGATAAGCCCTGCGCGTGGCATCCTGTGGGAGTTTCCAGCCGTTCTGTTCCTGCCTGCCGGGATGGCCGCGCTGCTTCGCTCACCACACAGGAAGGTAGCTGTCCTGCTGGCATTATTGCTTTTGGCACAGTTGGTAAATGTCTCTACATGGATGTGGTGGTGGGGTGGTTGGGATTTCGGACTGCGCTTATTCGTCCCTGCCTTACCTGTGCTTGCGGTTTTCTCAACTTATGGCCTCACACGCCTGGGCGCGAGTATACGCAGTCGTGTCGCGTTAGTTGCTACCGTAGCTAGCTTGCTGTTCTCCATACCTTGCATCCTGACCGACCTGGCTGCGGGCTATGGCGAAGCCTACAATGGCACTGCCGATAGTCTAAGAGTGGCTAGCTACCCTTTGTTTAGCGCGTTCGGGTACCTGCAACACCTAGTAGCAAGTGGCCCACTTGACCTAACTGGGATTGACATAATGTGGGTCCGTCTCCTGGGTCAGACAGGCGGCTTCTCACTGGTGCCGATGGCGCTTCTGTTAGGATTAGCTGTGGTAATGGGTGCAAAAGCGATTGTGAGGTCTTTGGACCGGGTACAGAAGGCAGATGGCAGCATAAAAACATCGACTTCGCTCGTTGCCCTGGGCGTGGAAGAAGGCTAGACCGAATGTCAACAGCTACTTCCAAACCTAATACGCTCGTAGCCGTGCCCACGGTTCGGTGGGTGACCATGGCAAGGGCTGATCTGCGCAACCTTGCGATTATTGTAGCAGGGTTTCTAGGCATCCTACTCATGATCTCGCCCACGCGCATTTTCCCCATGGACGACGATTGGATTTACTCGCAGTCCGTCAGCCAGCTAACTCAACTCGCCTATCATCCGCACGACTGGACTCAGCCGATAGCGATCGGACATCTTGCCTGGGGAGCGATCTTCGCGGCCCTGTTCGGCAACACTTTCACCGTCTTGACCGTCGCCAATCTGTTGATGAGCCTAACGTGCCTGGTCGTCTTCTACCTGCTGTTGAGGGAAGTGCAAGTAGCACCTGGGCCTGCGTTGTTCGGGGTTGTTTTACTCGGCTTTAATCCTATCTACGTCTATATTAGCTTCAGCTTCATGACCGACGTGACGTTTCTTGTGTACATTCTGGCTGCCTGTCTCTTCTTCATTCGCGGGCTGGAAGGGCATAGCGAGGCGTACTTGTGGCTGGGCGGCCTGGCGACTGCGCTGGCCTATTTGACGCGGCAGTATGGTGTGCTGGTGGTGCTGGCGGCGCTGGCATATTTGTGGCTTGCGCGAACCTGGACATGGCGACGCGCGCTCGCAATGGTAGCATTGCCCTTTGTAGCCGTTGTGGGCTATGCCATTTGGGAACACTTCCAACCACAAACCCTTATTATGGTACAGATGGATCAGGTACGCAGCCTTATGTTTAGTGAGCTGCCTCGGTATTTGGATGACCGTGTACGGAGAGTCGTGTGGCTGGTACCGAGCCTGGGGCTTTGCATGGCTCCTTTGCTACGATTGCCCCGGCGAGCCATCTGGGTCGTCCCTCCGTTTGCCGTTATGGTGTATTACCAGATTGATAGCTTGCGTATTGCAGGTACCGTATTCCCCGCAAGCGGCAATATGATCGACAGCGCTGGGTTCCTGTTTTATAACTACGACGCCAACCAGGTATGGAACCAGGGGGTCTGGACCTTGCTCGGGATGGCAGGTGGTCTGGTATTCAGCTTCTTCCTTATCAGCTGGCTGACGGATATTAGTGCCTACTTGAAAACCCGTCCCTGGGAACGCAAGCAGTCCCCCAGTGTTGCTTTTGTGCCCTATGCACTGGCTATTATGCTGGCGGGTATTGTGCTGGCGGCGACGCCCTTTTTGTTTGATCGCTACTGGCTCGCTGTACTGCCGCTGCTCATGATAGCTCCTCTCCGGCAGTTGAGTCTCAATGTCCCAGCGGAAGTGAGCACGACTGATACGCAAGCTTCAGAAAGTGCTAAGAAGGACCCGGCTTCTTGGCGCTTGCGCTGGGCAATTCTCGTGCCGATCGCGTTATTCTCGTTGCTTGCGATTCGCGACTACAAAGAGCATGCAACTGCCCGCTGGCAGGCCGTACAAAGCTTGATTGAGCGGGGGATTCAGCCCACGGACATTAGGGGCGGCAACGAAGTAGATGGCTGGTATAACTTTACGAATGGCGCAGCGTACATACGCCGGACAGGGGATCTGACACATCTCAACTACCCGGCTGACGCAGTCATAGACCCGCTCTACATGGTGAATGATATGCCGATGAAGGGCTACAACCAGATAGGGTCGCTTACTTATCATTCGTGGCTGGACGGCGGGGCGGAAAAACAGGTGCTTTTGCTGGAACGGCAGTGATGTCGGGTATATTGGGCCCGGGCAACGGGCAAAGTGGGGACTAAAGGGATGTCGGTAAGCAACGCAGATTGGATAGGCAAGGCAGGAGAAACACAATCTCCGAAAGGTGGTGCTGTAGTTGACACAGGCGCATCAAGCCCGGAGGACAAAGCACGCGCACGGCGAGATCGTCGCTGGCAGTTGGCTTTCTTCGTAGCCGTATGCTGTATAGTTCTGCTCTTGTTGTTGGGGCCGGGCGTCGTGCCTCCAAAGGTAGATAACCTTCACTATGTGTACCTAGCCCACAGCTTGACTGAGGGCAAGCTGACAGTGGACGCCATACCGGCAAGCTACCAGGACGTTGTAACGTATCAGGGCCACAAATACCTGCCCTTTGGTCCCTTGCCTGCCGTGATCCTAATCCCGTTTCTCCCCATACTGGACCTGGGCGTGCATATCGTCTGGATAGGCTATTTACTGACGCTGCTCAACATCTGGATTCTGTTCAAGATCCTTGGTGCTATGGGCATCAAGGACGAGCGCAGGCAGTGGGCCTTGCTGCTCTTTTTCGGGGGCACAGTCTACCTTTCGGTTACTCTCGTGGGTTCGTCGTACTTTCTGGCCGCCGTCCTGACCGTTAGCTGTGTGTTGTTGGCGATATTGGAGACCTTGACCCGGCGCAGGCCGTGGCTGATTGGTATTTTCATTGGCCTGGCGGGTATGACGCGGCTTACGGCTGTTTTCGTGCTGCCGTTTTTTATGTGGATGCTTTGGAAGGGAACGCCAACAGATCCGCTGGCTGATAACACCCAAGAGGACACTAGCGTAAAGAGCCCAGGGGATCGCCTCTCGAAGGTTGTTGCTAACTACATCTTGCTGTTTGTAGGACTGGCAGGACCCATGGCCTTGCTCTTCGCGTATAACTACCTGCGCTTCGGTAGCATTCTGGAAAGCGGCTATAACATGGCCGTCCTGACTTACCAACCCTTCGTTGATGCGCGCTCATACGGCCTGTTCAGCTTGGCCCATATACCGAAGAACCTTTTTATGATGTTCCTTCAGGGACCCCTCGCCTATCCGTCAGATGATGCGCCCGTGCTGTTGTTCCCCTATTTCATGCCCAGTCCCTGGGGTATGGGCCTCATCTACACGTCGCCTGCCATTTTCTATGCGTTCCGTAGCAAGTTCAAGCAACCATTTGTGAAGGCTTGCTGGCTTGGGATAGGTGTAGCTATGATACCGATCATCACCTACTATGGCATCGGGTGGATACAGTTCGGCTACCGGTACGCGTTGGATTTTCTGCCACTGGCTCTGTTATTGGCGGCGCGGGGCCTCCCGAACCCCATGACGAACCTGGCGAAGGGTCTTGTGCTTGGCAGTGTTGCGGTCAGTACCTGGGGTGCCATTATCCTGCTGACGTGGATACACGTTGCAGGCTAAGAATACTCCGGCAGCCAGTCGCCGTGGGCCGCTATCATGTCGTCTACCAGTGACCATATCTGGTCCAGGTCCAGTTCGGCGGCTGTATGTGGGTCGAGCATAGCGGCATGATAGATATGCTCGCGCTTACGGGTCATGCCGGCTTCTACTGTCAAAGCCTGCACATTGATGTTGGTCTGCATCAGGGCAGCTAGGTGGGGCGGCAGTGCGCCGATGTGCACAGGTTGTACGCCACTCCTGTCCACTAGGCACGGCACCTCCACACAGCAGCCTTCAGGCAGGTTGTCTATTAGCCCGAAGTTCCGGACGTTGCCGTAAATAACACGCGGCGTCCCGGTCTCCATCGAGTGGATGATCAGGGAGCCGTACTCGCCCGAGTGCTTCACTTTTGGCCTTGCCTGTTCCCGTTTACGCGCTGCCCGTTGCTGCTCCAGCACTTCGGTTGAGCCGTGGGCCATGCGTTGCAACCACAGGTCACTCTGCACGTCGCTGTAGTGTTGGATGATTGCGAGGTCGCCCTCGGCGGATGGCGCTGACCGCTCGAAGTCGGCGCACAGGCTGTCCCAACCGCTGAGTTGGTCTTCACAGCGCCCTATGTATTCATCAAGCGGGATGTTGAACCTCTCTATAAGGTCCGGGCGGTCGCGCTTGATGAACCAGGGCACGTACTCCGCGAAGTGCTCACTCGACTCGGTGACAAAGTAGCCTAGCCGGGTCAGCATATCGTAGCGCACCCGGTTCCAGTCAGGCACTCGCCCTTCCTTGACCACCTGGTGAATGAGGGGATAGAGATCCTTCCCACCGCGCTCGAAACGCAGATAGAAGGCCATGTGGTTGATGCCTGCACACGCAAAGTTGACCTCCTCCATCGGCACTCCGATGTCCTTGCACAGTTGCGACGCCGTACCTTGCACACTGTGGCACAGGCCGACCGTGTTGATCTTGGTGGCGCGGTTCATGGCCCAGGTGAGAATCGCCATCGGGTTTGTGTAGTTGAGGAAAATGACCCCGGGGCAAAGCTCCTCCATATCGGCGCACATGTCCAGCATTACCGGAATGGTGCGCAGCCCGCGCATGATGCCCCCGATGCCCAGCGTGTCAGCGATGGTTTGCCTCAGCCCGTACTTCTTTGGGATCTCAAAGTCTATCACGGTCGATGGCTTGTAGCCGCCAACCTGGATCATGTTGATGGCGTAATCCGCGCCGTCTAATGCGCGGCGGCGGTCGGTGGTAGCTTCTATTTTGGCATGTGCGCCCAGCGAGGTTGAAAGCGCTCGGGCTACGCGTTCAGAGATACGCAAGCGTTCAGCATCAATGTCGAACAGGGAGATAGTCACCCCAGCGAGTTCCGGGAAGCTGAAAATATCCCCCAGCAGGTTCTTGGCGAACACGGTGCTACCCGCACCTATGAATGTAATCTTAGGCATTATGCGCCTCCAAACACAAAGTTACACAAAACCTATTGACAGGCCCATAATTGGGTGATATTATGGGAGCGTTCCCATAACACGCGCTATTATACACTAAGCAGCGCGTAAATCGACCGATTCCGAGGACAATTCAGGGCTTTATGAAGGGCGTTTCCATGTGAACGCTCCCATAACGCTTTCGTAGAAGGTGAGTCTCGATGTCGCCCACGCTGGTAGAAATTGCAAAGCAGGCAGGCGTTTCTCGGTCAACCGTGTCACGCGTGATCAACAATCACCCCAATGTTGACCAGGCTACGCGCGCCCGTGTGCGCCTCGTCGCGGAAAGCCTGAACTATCAGCCCAATATCGCCGCCAGGGGTCTAGCCGTTGGCCGAACCCGCATCCTGGGCCTGGCGATCCCGATGGTGGTTTCCACTCTCTTTTCCGATCCCTACTTCCCGATACTGATACAGGGCATCACGTCCATGTGTAACGTAATGGACCACTCCGTTATGTTGTGGCTGGCCGAACCTGAATACGAGCGTCGCATGATACGCCAGATTTTGCAGGGTGGCCTGATCGACGGCGTTATCCTCGCCTCGGCCCTTATGAACGACCCGATCCTGGAAGCCCTCGAAAAGCGTGCTTTGCCGTTTGTGCTTATCGGCAGGCATATCGTCGGTGAGTCAGTGAGCTATGTCGACGTAGATAACAGGCACAGCTCGCAAGAAATGGTGGGGTACCTTCTGCGGCTCGGTTACGAGCGCGTTGCTACCATTACAGGCCCCAAGAACATGGGTGCCGGCGTGGACCGCTTCGATGGCTACGTGTCGGCCTTGCTCGAGAGAAGAGTTCCCTTCAACGCCGACCTGGTTGTAGAGGGCGACTTCACAGAGGAAGGCGGCTACAGGGCCATGCAAAGGCTGTTGCCTTTTGAGCCTGATGCGGTGTTTGGCGCAAGTGACGTGATGGCCGTTGGCGCCATGCGTGCGATCCACGACGCCGGTTTGCGCGTACCTGAGGACATAGCCGTGGCCGGGTTCGACGATATACCGCTCGCGTCCCGCGCCAACCCGCCACTTACCACGGTCAGGCAACCCATCCACAGGTTGGGCGCGACAGCCGCCGAGACCCTGATCGACCTTATCGAGCACCCGGGCGCACAGGCTCGTCACGTGCTTTTGTCCACGGAGTTGATAATTCGGTCCTCGTGCGGTTCCACTTTACGCCGGTAGTGCACATCCGGTAAGCAGTCTCGTGATCGGGCAGGATTACGGGCAGAAGAGTCGCTAAGCTTCGGAGACATAATCTGATTACATAAGGCGCTACACAAACAACGGCAGCCGGGCAGGCAAGACGCAAAAAGGATAAGTTGTATGGGACAGAGAAGTCCGAGCGTGTATGCGAGCGTGCAGGGTGGTACGCTATTCCAGTACACAGGAGATAGCGGCCCCCGGGGCGGCATCGATCTCGATTCCTCGGCGTGGTACAACTGGCTTGAGCAGCATTCATCGTTCCTGTTCCGACTGCCTTTCGTGCACTATACTGCGCGCAAGGAAAGGCGCTCCAGCGGGCTGTACTGGTACGCCTATCGCCGCCACCAGGGGAAACTACGCACCGCCTACCTGGGCAAAACCAAAGAACTCACCCTCGACCGCCTCAGTGCCGTTGCCGAGGCCCTGGATCACACAGGGCAGGTGGACGGCCCGGAATCTGTGTCGTCTTTGCTCCGCGCGGTAGCCGCGCATAAGCCACAGGCTTCGCCCCCACCACCTCCGCTACCCGTTCCTTTGACCCCGCTTGTGGGGCGCGCACAGGATGTAGCCTCGGTCGTATCGCTTTTGCATTGCCCTGACAAGCGCCTTGTGAGCTTGGTCGGCACGGGCGGCGTAGGCAAAACGCGACTTGCGCTCCAGGTTGCTGCCGATCTCCATGACCATTTTGCGGATGGCGTATATTTCGTTGCGCTGGCGCCCGTGCGCGATCCTCATGTCGTGCTACGAACTATCGCGCAGGCTTTCGGCCTAACAGATCGACCGCCGGTCCCTTTGATCGACCTTTTGAGCGCGTTCTTGCGTGGACGGGATGTGCTGCTCGTGGTGGACAACTTTGAGCAGGTCATGGCTGCCACGCCTCTACTTGTGGATCTGCTGACCAACTGTCCCACGCTCAAGATGGTGGTCACGAGCCGGGAAATCCTGCATTTGAGCGCCGAGCACTGTTTCATGGTTGCCCCCCTGTCGTTCCCCGACCCCGACCAACATTCGGCCCTGGATACTCTGCACGACTACCCTGCCGTAGACCTGTTCCTCCAGCGCGCCCAGGCGATCATCCCTGATATGGCGACCAACCCCGCCACCATGCTCGCTATTGCCAGAGTATGTGCCCGCCTCGAAGGTTTGCCGCTCGCTATCGAGCTTGCGGCTGCTCGTGTCAGGCTGCTGCCTCCGCAGGCGCTGGCGACACGCCTCAATCGCAGGTTCGACGTGCTGACCGATGGCGGCCCCGATATGCCCGACCGCCACAAGACGCTGAGGGCGACATTCACCTGGAGCCGGGATCTGTTGACCACCGAGGAGCAATGCGTGTTCCGCAGGCTTTCGATCTTCGCCGACGGCTGCACGCTTGAGGCCGCCGAGGCCGTTTGCTCAAGCCTCGGCGATATGACCACCCCCGTTTTGAAGATCGTGTCGTCCCTGGTGGACAAGAGCCTGGTACAAACGGTAAGCAGCGAAGGCCAGGAACCAAGACTGTTTTTGTTGGAGACCGTGCGCGAATACGCGCTTGAGTGTCTGGTGGAAAGCGGCGAGATGGAGCGCATGCAGGAGGCTGCCGCCGCAGTGCGCTCTCCGCACACCAACCAATCGTCGCCCCAATCATTCGCGGCCGAAATTATGCAAGATTTGCCTGTATATACGGCCCCTGCCACGTACAGGACACCGGGCATCGGGATGCCTCGCCGCCCGGCCGGTCTTACCAACCGCGAGTTGCAGGCCTTACTTCTTGTGGCCGAGGGCCTATCAAACGAGCAGATCGCCTGCCGGTTGGTGATTAGCACCGCGACCGTGAAGACACACCTGAGCGCTATCTACAACAAGCTGGGCGTCTCGTCCCGGACAGCAGCTATGCGCTATGCGATAGATCATAGCTTGCAGCAAGGTACGCCAATTCTTGATTCGTAGCTCAGGGCGCCTGTCAGGCAATGATAATCGCAATGTGGATCTGAACCCCGACCGTGGTCAGATCCACAATGCTGCTAGGTTCGCTCTCCTCCGGATCCTCGGCCTCTCATTACCACTGTTGATAAACACGCATCACACCGGCAAGTGGTAGCTCGGTCCTCGTGCACTCCCACGGCCAGAAGGTGTAGTTTTGTGTAACTTTTGTGTACTCCTTGCCTGGATTTTCTGCATCCTGGCGTCGGAAAGCTGCGGAAACCTTACTTTTATCCGATGTATCACGCGCGCTCCATGTGCTATTCTACGCCAGGCCCTCCACGACCATCCTGACAACAATCCATTTTCTCCAGGCAACGTCCGCTCTCGATGTGTCAGAGCCGGACTTGTGCGTTTATCTGTCGATTGCTGTGAGGGGCTATCAGTGACAAGCGAAAATGCCGCCAAAACACGTTGGGACTACCGTATTTGACCGCGAGTAGACAGTTGCTTTGCTCGACGGGCCTTGAGGGAGGTGGTTTGTGAGCAACTAGAGGAGGAAAGTTGGCAACAATGCTTTATCAGTTATTCCCATGGAATTCAAGAAAGATGGAGGCTAAAAGATGAACTTGAGCAGCGCAAAAAATCGCTCTAAGTTACAACTCGTAATACCGGTGCTTGTACTCGGTTCCATGCTTCTTACAGCCTGTGGTGAGGGTGCACCCACGGCTACGACCATACCCGCAGCCACCGCCACCACTGCAGCCGCCCCGCCTGCTGCTACTGCTACCACAGGCGCCGCTGCCACTACTGCGCCGGTCGCCGATACGCCCCTTCCGGCGGCGAGCAGCGGCATCATGACGATCTCGGTCCAGCAACAGGCTACCTGGGTTCGTAACTTCAACCCGTTCTCAGGCGACTTCCGCTTCCCGACCATCAACGGCATCTATGAGCCGATGATGATCTACAACACGGTCAAGGGCGAACTACAGCCCTGGTTGGCAACCAAGTATGAGTGGAGCGCCGATAACAAGACGCTGACCTTCACCCTCCGCGATGACGTCAAATGGTCAGACGGCCAGGCTTTCACAGCTGATGATGTTGCCTACACGTTTAACCTGTTCAAGACCACCGACGGCCTGCAAGGCCCAGGCGGGCAGGCGATGAATGGCGCGACAGCCTACGTTGACACCGTGAGCGCCCCCAGCGCTACGAGCGTTGTGTTCAACTTCAAGCAGGTGTTCACGCCCGGTCTGTATGATATCGTGGCGCAGGACATCGTACCTCAGCATATCTGGAAAGATGTTGCCGACCCCGTGAAGTCCACCAACGAGAACCCTGTGGGTACAGGCCCATTCACCGAAGTGAAGCAGTTCGAGAACCAGATCTTCGAGATTGACAAGAACCCGAACTACTGGCAGCCCGGCAAGCCCTACTTCCAGGGGATGCGCCAGCCCGCCTACACCGGCAACGACCAGGCTAACCTGGCTACAGTTAATGGTGAGAACGACTACGCCGCGAACTTCATCCCTGACATCGATAAGACCTTCGTTGCCAAGGACCCGGCGAACAATGGTTACTGGTTCCCGTCAGTCGGCGCTACGGTCATGTTGTATCTCAACACAACCGAAAAGCCGTTTGACGACGTCAATGTGCGCAAGGCCATCAGTATGGCGATTGATCGCGACCAGATCGCGACAGTAGCCGAGTATGGCTATACAAAGCCCGCCGATGTAACGGGTCTGAGCGATGCTTACCCCAACTACAAAGTAGCGGACACCTCTACCCTCGGCGATAACTGGACGACCCTGAACGTAGACAAAGCCAACCAGTTGCTGGATGCTGCCGGCCTCAAGAAAGGCTCGGACGGCTTCCGCACCACGGCAGACGGCAAGGCTCTAACGTATGACATCAACGTAGTAACCGGCTGGTCTGACTGGGTTTCTTCCTGCCAGATCATGGCACAGGGCCTCAAGGCCATCGGTATCAACGCATCAGTGAAGCCATACGACTACAGCACGTGGTATGATAAAGTCAGCAAAGGCGACTTCGATATGTCGATCGGTTGGAGTTCGGGCGGCGCAACACCGTTCAACTACTATCGCGGCCAATATTCGCAGCGCTCTGCCAAGGCCGTTGGCGAAGCGGCGGGCGAGAACTGGCAGCGCTATGTCAGCAAGACCGGTGATGACCTTCTGACCCAGTTTGCCGGCATCTCTGATGCAGCACAGGCCAAGGAAGTTGCTACCAAGCTCCAGCAGACATTCGCAGACGAAGCACCCGCTATTCCGTTGTTCCCTGGACCAAGCTGGTACGAGTACAACAACACCCGCTTCACAGGCTGGCCGACGAAGGATAACCCCTACGCCGTTGGCTCCTGGTTCAGCCAGGGTACACCTGAGCAGTTGATCGTGATGACCACGGTCAAGCCCAAGTAATGTAGTGACGACGGGAAGTGATAGGCGATAAGTAGCACATAGAACTACGCAACACACGCCACTTATCACCTATCGCTTCCCATCCTAACTGGAAAGAGGCACGCATGCGATTTATCCTCCGCCGGCTCGGCTTCTATATTATTGCTGCCTGGGCTTCTCTTACCATCAACTTCTTTTTGCCTCGTCTCATCCCTGGCGACCCTGCTTCCACCATCTTTGCCAGCGCGCGCGGGCAGTTACAGCCCGAACAGTTGGATCAGATTCGGGCGGCGCTGGGCCTCAGCAAAGAACCTCTACTCAACCAATACTGGACTTACCTTACTCATGTTCTGCATGGCGATTTCGGCATTTCTTTTTCGGCGTTCCCAGCGCAAGTGACCGATGTGATCGGTAATGGTTTTGCGTGGACCCTGCTGCTGGGCGGCACATCGCTCATAATCAGTTTCCTACTTGGCAATGTGATCGGCATTATCGGCTCCTGGAAGCGGGGTGGGCTTATAGATAACACCCTGCCCCCTCTCCTGATTTTTATCGGCGCCTTCCCTCCTTTTTTCCTCGCCCTCCTGGCCCTCTATTTTCTGGCTTACCAATTCAACTGGTTCCCCCATATGCACGCTTATAGCGACACTATAGGCACCGACTTTAACCTCAACTTCGTGGGAAGTGTGGCACAACATCTTTTGCTGCCTGCCCTCACGATTGTGCTCGTCACGATGGGGGGCTGGGTACTGGGAATGCGCAACACAATGATCGGCGTATTGGCCGAGGACTATGTGACCATGGCCGAGGCCAAGGGGTTGACCCAGCGCCAGATCATGTTCAACTACGCTGCGCGCAACGCTCTCCTCCCCAGCATCACCGCCTTCGGTATAGCCCTTGGCTTCGTACTGAGCGGGCAAATCCTGGTCGAGTTGATCTTCTCGTATCCGGGTCTTGGGTACTTGCTTGTGAAATCTGTGACAGGACTGGATTACCCCTTGATGCAGGCGCTATTCCTCATGATCACCTTCGCCGTGCTGGGCGCAAACTTTATAGTGGACGTCCTTTATACGCGCTTCGACCCGCGTGTGCGGCGAGGTTAGTTTGAAGTAGAATGTAGGCTCAATCTGGCTCGATGAGTGAGTTTACGGAGGCTCAGGATGAGGACTGAACAAATACCTTTGGATGTTGAGATGACGCCCGCAGGACAGGCTGTCGCCATGCCTACTGTTGCGCCGTCGGGTATGAAAAGGTTGGTCTGGTTACGCAACCTTACACACAATCGCAAAGCGTTGCTGGGCTTCTGTATAGTTACTTTCTTTGTACTGGTGGCTGTGTTCGCGCCTTTCATCGCTCCCGGCGATCCAACGTCCTACGTGAGCCGCCCCAACCTGGAGCCGTCGGCCCAGTATATATTTGGCACCGAAGGCCAGGGCAAGGACGTTTTTAGGCAAACGGTCTGGGGCGCTCGCGTTTCACTGACGATAGGTTTCGCCACCGGCGCGCTGACCACGTTGATAGGTCTGCTGATCGGGCTGTCATCCGGCTACTTCAGGGGCAAGATCGATGACCTTCTGTCCCTGGTGATGAACCTCTTCCTTGTCATCCCCGGCCTGCCCCTCCTGGTCGTTATCTCGGCTTATCTGCGCCCGAGCATGTGGACTATCGTGCTGGCGCTGGCGTTTACCGGTTGGGCGTGGCCTGCCCGTGTTATGCGCTCGCAAATGCTATCCTTGCGCGAAAAAGACTTTGTGTCTGCTTCTGTAGTCAGTGGCGAAAGCAATATGCGCATTATCTTCCTGGGAATATTGCCCAACATGGCATCCATCATCGTTGGAAGCATGATCGGTTCAGTGAACTATGCCATAGGCACCGAAGCGGCCCTGGGGGCACTCGGCCTCACCAACGTAAGCGACGTAAGCTGGGGCACCAATCTCTACTGGGCACAGAACAACGCGGGCCTGTTTGTGGGGGCCTGGTGGACGTTCATACCGTCCGGATTGTGCATCGCCCTGGTGGCGTTCGGCCTTTCGCTGCTGAATTATGGAATGGACGAGATAACCAACCCGCGACTTCGTGCTGAAAGGGATTTGAATAATGTCCTCAAAGATCGTACTCTCCGCAACATCCGAGCAACACCCGTGGTCCGACGCTCGCACTAAGGAGCCAACCGAGAACAACTACGGGTCTACGCTGCTCGATATTCGCGACCTGTACGTCGAATATGAAACGGCGCGCGGGCCGGTGCGGGCGGTGGACGGTGTGTCGTTCTCGATCGCGCCCGGCGAGGTATTTGGCCTGGCGGGCGAGTCGGGCAGCGGCAAATCTACGATAGCACACGCCATAATGCGCCTTCTTCACCCGCCCGCGATTATCACAGGCGGCAACATCCTGTTTAACGGGCAGGACGTGTTGGAGATGAACCAGGCGCAACTCGAAGACTTTCGCTGGAGCGGAGTCTCCATGGTCTTCCAGAGTGCTATGAACTCGCTCAATCCCGTCATGAAGGTCAGCGACCAGGTGATAGACGTGCTAACCAGGCATAATAAGATGTCCAAGCGCACGGCTAGAGAGCGCACAGCCGAACTGTTTGACATCGTTGGCATAGACCGCCGCAGGCTCGACTCCTACCCGCACGAGCTTTCCGGCGGCATGCGCCAACGAGCGGTGATCGCGATCGCGCTGGCGCTTGAGCCGCCTCTCATGATAATGGACGAACCCACCACGGCGCTGGACGTGGTTGTGCAGAAAGAAATTATGCAGCAGATCGAGCAACTCAAAGAGAAGATGGGCTTCTCGATCCTCTTTATCACGCACGACCTCTCGTTGATGGTGGAGTTCTCGACACGCATCGCGATCATGTACGCGGGTGAGATAGTGGAGCTTGCACCCGCGCGACTGCTGTTCGACGATCCTTTACACCCGTACACGCAAGGTTTGATGAACTCGTTCCCGTCGCTTACCGGCCCCAAGCACAAACTGACAGGCATACCGGGTGCGCCGCCTGATATGGTTGCGCCCCCCTCAGGCTGCCGCTTCAACCCTCGGTGCGACCGGTGCAAACCGATGCACACTCGCGTTGTACCAAAGCTAGTAGAGGTCAAACCCGATCACTGGGTGGCTTGCCACCTTTACGAAGCAGATCCCGACGCTCGCTGGAGGCCAAAATGATAGCTACCGAAAAACGCCCGCAAAGTGCGCCCCCCGCAGATGGCGATGCTGTGCTCGAGGTACGACACCTGACCAAGCGCTTTCCTGTGGGTAGTGCGTTCAGGCCCCGGCACGTGCATGCTCTGAACGATGTTTCTTTCGTGATCAGGCGCGGCAAAGTGATCTCCCTGGTGGGGGAGTCGGGCAGCGGCAAGTCGACCACGGCCCGTTTGTTGGCACGCCTGATGCCACCGACTTTGGGCGAGATCATCTTCAAGGGGCAGAATGTGCTCAAGACAGAGCCTTTCCGGGCCTCCCTGCGCTATCGCAGTGACGTGCAAATGATCTTTCAGGACCCGTTCGGCTCGCTCAATCCTGTGCAGACCATTGGCTACCACATCGAGCGGCCGCTTCTGATCCACAAGATCGCACGCGGCAAGGCTGCCAAGGAGCGTGTGCTGCAATTGTTATCTACCGTAGGTCTGAACCCACCGGAACACATGGCGAAGAAGTATCCGCATGAGCTTTCGGGCGGGCAACGCCAGCGTGTGGCGGTGGCCCGGGCGCTGGCCGTCGACCCGGAGATCATACTTGCAGATGAGCCGATCTCGATGCTCGATGTGTCCATCCGCATGGGTATCCTGAACCTGATGGAAAACCTCAAGGAGGAGCATGGCATAGGTTACCTTTACATAACGCATGACATTGCCAGCGCTCGCTATATCGGCGACGAAACGATGGTCATGTATGCCGGTTACATCGTGGAGGGCGCGGAAAGTGATGAACTGATGCAGCACCCGGCGCACCCCTACACACAGTTGCTGCTGGCGGCTGTGCCAAATCCCCACGCAGGACTAGCGGCGCACGCTGTAGAGGCGCGCGGGGAAGTGCCGTCGCTGATCGACCCGCCACCTGGCTGTCCGTTTGCTGCACGTTGTCCGCACGTGATGGATGTGTGTCGCAAGGTGATGCCCGGTCCGGAGAACGTCGGCCCCGATCACTGGGTGCGGTGCCATCTGTTTGGCCCCGGCACTTCTCCGGTTCCTCAGGCTGCACAGGTGGAATCAAAGTAATTACTCAACCAAAACTACCCAAGACAAGGAAGACAACAACCTTATGACCAAGATACAATTCCCGCCATCATTTGTGTGGGGCACGGCAACTTCGTCCTATCAAGTAGAGGGTGCGGTGCACGAAGACGGGCGCGGCGAGTCGATTTGGGACCGCTTTTCGCACACGCCGGGCAAGGTCGAGGACGGCAGCACGGGCGACGTGGCCTGCGACCACTACCATTTGTGGCGTAATGACATAGCGCTGATGAAAGACCTGGGGCTGCACGCCTATCGCTTCTCGGTCGCGTGGCCCCGCATTCTGCCCACAGGGCGCGGGCAGGTCAATCAAGCCGGGATCGATTTTTACAGCCGCCTGGTGGACGGCCTGCTGGAGGCCGGCATCGCGCCTTTCGTGACGTTGTACCATTGGGACCTGCCCCAGGTGTTGCAGGACGCCGGCGGCTGGCCCGCACGCTCGACCGCCGAGGCGTTTGTCGAGTACGCCGATGTGATAAGCAGGGCGCTCGGCGACCGAGTCAAGCGCTGGATCACGCACAACGAACCGTGGTGCGCCAGCATGCTTAGCTATCAGGTTGGCGAACACGCACCCGGGTGGAATGACTGGTCTGCTGCTCTGGCCGCTGCTCATCATTTGCTGCTGTCCCATGGTTGGGCGGTGCCTGTACTGCGGCGGAATAGCCCCGGCGCGGAGGTCGGCATCACGATGAACTTCACGCCCGCCACCCCTGCATCCTCGAGCGCGGAAGACGTGGCGGCCAGCCGCTACTTCGACGGCTACTTCAACCGTTGGTTCGTCGAGCCTGTTTATAAAGGCGCGTATCCGGAAGACATGATCGCCGCCTACACGTCGGAAGGCAAGATACCTGCTGAGGGCGCAGCCTTCATCCATAGTGGCGACCTCTCGGCGATCTCTACGCCCATTGATTTCCTGGGGGTCAACTACTATTCGCGTGCTGTCATCAGCCGGTGGGGTGACGGCACTCCAGAGACTCTGCTGGGCTTGACGGGGGTTGAGCGCACCGAAATGGGCTGGGAAGTGTACCCGGAGGGCTTGTACGAACTGCTGACGCGCCTGCACAAGGACTACGCCCCTGGCAAGATGTACGTGACCGAGAATGGGGCCAGCTACTCAGACGGCCCCGATGACGCAGGGCGCATACGTGACGTACGCCGCCAAACATATCTGCGCGACCATTTTGCGGCTGCAAAACGTGCTATTGAGGAGGGCGTGCCACTGGCCGGTTACTTTGTATGGTCGCTCATGGACAACTTTGAGTGGGCGAAGGGCTATACCCAGCGATTCGGCATTGTGTGGGTAGACTATCCTACTCAGAAGCGCCTGCCGAAAGATAGCGCCCTGTGGTACAGGCAAGTAATCGCAGACAACGCGATAGACATAGAAAGCTAGGCTACCTGCGCTATGAGCTTCCGAGACCTCAATAAGAATGGCCGGCTGGACCCCTACGAGGACCCGCAGTGCCCCATCGAGCAACGTGTCGAAGACCTGCTCTCCCAGATGACGCTGGAAGAAAAGGCAGGCATGATGTTCCAGACGACGATCCGCGTCGGTGCCAACGGTGAGTTGGTGGAAGATCCCTGTCCCGACCATCCTTGTTCGACCTCTGCTATGGTCGAAGGGCAATTGATGACCCACTTCAATGTGCGCGCGGTGGTCCAGCCGAGGCAGATGGCCGAATGGCACAACAAGCTTCAAAAGATGGCCGAGAACACGCGCCTTGGGATCCCCATCACGATATCGTCGGACCCACG
>DATINP010000179.1:0-7257 GCA_035474135.1 Chloroflexia bacterium
CTTATGGGGCTGGTGCGTACCTCGCTCATGCCTGTGAGCAGGGCACGGGCGGCGCGGTGTCCGCTACGAACAGCGCCCTCCATCGAGGCCATATAGTCCTGCTGAGTGTAGTCTCCCGCCAGGGCTAGATTCGCTATAGGCGTTTTCTGCGTGGGGCGAAGGGCATCACTTCCCGGTGTTTCGCGGTATATGGAGTTCGGGATCTTTACCAGCGACTTGTGCAGGATTGCTGCCTGCCGAGAACGCGGCCACAATTTGTAGAGCGCATCGAGACACTTTTGTATGATCTCGTCGTCGGTGAGGTGCCACAGTGGTTGCGCCGGTGCGACTGCCATCGATACCACCGAGCCGCCCGTGCGGTCATATAAGGGGCTGGTCACGGCGAGGTCAGCGAACACCGAGAACGGCGCATCGGCGGTAAAGAAGAGGTTGTCGGTGCGCGAAACATAGCGATCGAACCAGACCTGCACGTTCATTACGGGCACTGACTTGAGCCGCCACAAGTTGTCAAAGTACGGCATTGCACGCAAGGTACCCGGCAGCATCTTGCGGGCACTGTGAAGGGGCGCCGCCAGCACGTAACCGTCGGCTTCCACCACTTCACCCGTTTCCAACTTTACGCCAGATATTATCGGCCCTGTGTCAGGCGAGTCCACAAGCAGTTCGGCCACGCGGCTGCCCGTCCTGATCTCGCCACCACGGGCGGTAATATACTCGGCGAAGTATCTGTGCATGCGCTCGCCTGGCGGGCCGTCCAGAAAGCCGATGCGCGACGCGTCTGCTTTGCGCGAGAAGTGGTGGAACACGGTGGTCATGGGGCGGGCCGACATCTCCTGGGCGGATAGGAACCCCATCGAAAGGGCGATCGGGTTCCACCACCTGGTCAGTACCCCCTGGGCGATGCCATAGTCCGCGTGCCACTGGGCATATGTGCGGTCGTCCCAGCGCGCAACTTTTCCGAGGGACATAAGCCAGGGGCGGATCAGGGCGCGCACATTGGTCAGCTTCTCACTCCAGGTGAGCAGGTCGTTAGCTGTAAAGGCGACAATGCCGTTGAAGGGCGCGGGCACATTGGGGAAGTGGAAGCGCGATACATTGCCGCCCGGCCGTGCAACAAGAATAGTGTGCTCTTTCCAGTGAATGTTGGAATATGCGCCGACCCGTTTGAGCGCCGTGAGCAGTTCGGTGTAGCACCCGAAGAAGATATGTAACCCCGATTCGACAGGCCACCCGTCGGTATCCCACGACGAAACCTTGCCGCCCAGCACGGATCGCTTCTCAAGCAGTACAACCTGCGCACCTGCGTCGGCGAGGTCGGCTGCTGCGGTCAGCCCGGCCAGTCCACCCCCTATCACTGCTACCTTCACGACATACTCCTCGTGCCCCACCAGATGCCTGGGAGCGCCCGTAGCTTCTCGCTGAAGGTCAGGTGCGCGCGTGTATGGAACACATCGTACTGGGAGCAGGTGATCTTGCGTAAGATGCCACGATAGAGGGTACCTGCTGCGGCCACCGCCAACCTGCTATCAGGAGGGAGCATCGAGATGCCCTCCCAGGCAGCATCGTACAGGGCGTGGGCACGCCTGATCTCGAAGTCCATCAGGTTGGAGAACTGCCTGTTGCGCACTCCTGACAGGAGCATATCTTCGGTATAGCCGAAGCGAGCAAGATCTTCCTGCGGCAGATAGATGCGACCGGCGCGTGCATCGTCGCCAACATCGCGCAGTATGTTGGTAAGTTGAAGCGCTACTCCAAGTTGGACGGCGTAAGGTACGGCCTCCATAGTTTGTGCGCCCGTTATGTACATACTCATAAGACCAACAGTACTGGCGACGCGATAACAGTAGAGCCAGAGGTCGTCCCAGGTGCCGTAGCGGCTGAGGGTCAGGTCCATGCGCACACCCGCGATCAGGTCGTTGGGAAGCTCAGATGGAATGGCATAGCGTCGGCGGGTATCGGCCCAGGCCGCAGCTACCGAGTTGGTCTGCGAGCCGCCGGTGGGCAGGGGCGGGCACTGATTGAGCGCAGCCCAGTCGTCCAGGGCCTGACCCGATTCACCCGGCGATTCGGCTTCGTCCACGAGATCGTCGCTCACCCTGCAAAAGGCGTAGAGCGCCATAATCCCCTGCCGCTTGCTAGCAGGCAACAGGCGCGCGCTAAGATAGAACGTCCGAGAGTGGACGGTCGTCACGCGCACGCATTCTTCGTAAGCCGCTCGTAGCTCCGGAGCAGGCTTACGCGCTTCGTCCATACAGTGCGCCATCATGCGATCATATGCGCCACTGCGAACCTGTGCCCTGGTGGGCGCTACCTCATGGAGGGGCGGTGTGAGGCAAGCTTGCAGCCGTTCCAGCACGTTGTGGCTCGATGGAGGGTTCAGCATCATAGAGGATTGTATGTTGTGGCTTACAGATTGGTTCATGGGCGTGAGTGTTGAGTGACGGCGTTCAGGCCCGCGACCGATATCCTCTGGGCCGCCTGTTTCCCGCTAAGAACAGCACCTTCCATACTGGCAAGGTAATCCTGGCGAGTATAGTCGCCGCAGAGGAAGAAGTTCGGTACGCTTGTGGCCTGATTGGGCCGATAGCGGTCCATACCGGGCAGCGCACGATACACCGATTGGGGGATGCGGACCACTGTGCTCTTGACGAGGATAGCTTGACCGGCCAGCGGGTGGCGAGCCGTAAACTCCTCCATAACGCGGGCGACGACGGCAGCGTCATCCAGCCTGAACCACTCGGCGGCGGGTGCGACCACCAGTTCCACCATGGAGCGCCCGGCCGAGCCTTCGTGGAAGTCGGGGCAGATCGCGCCCAGTTCGGCATAGACCGAAATGTGCGAGCGGCTGGAAAAGATCAGGTTATGGACGCCCGTCACTGGGCGGTCGAAGTAGAGTTGCACTGTCATAACGGGCACACCGTGCAGATGGCGCAACCCTTCAAAAGGGGCTTTGGCGCGGAGGGCAGGCGGCAGCGTTTTCCAGAGGTTATGGACCGGCATAGCCGACAGGTAAATGTCGCCCTTGGCCACAGACCCATCATCAAGCTCGAAGCCGGTCACCGCGCCGTCGTCCTCAGAATAGCGCACAGCGCGCACTTTCGAGTTGAAGCGCACATTGACGCCACGAGCTTGCAAGTATGCTAGCAGAGGCCGGAAAAGGCGCAGTTCGGGCGAGCCTTTTAGGAAGGCCACCCGCGAGGCATCGGTCTCTTTGCCAAAATGACTCAGCACTGTGAGCAAAAGCTTGGCCGACACCTCACTACTCGGCAGAAAGTTGAGGGCCAGAGCCATCGTGTCGAAGAAATCGCCGAGCGAACGCCTGCTCAGGCCGTGCCGTAGGTGCCAGCGTTTCCAGGTCAGTTTGTCCTGGGAGTCTATGTACTTTTGGCTACCTAAAATCGGCCAGAGTAGGCCAAAGCCTGTGCGCAGTTTATCGGGGTGAGTGAGCACTCCCCTGCTGCGGGCGATGGCGGCGAGGCCGTGCAGAGGAGCGGGCAGCGCGCCCGGGAACACCAGTGGAGAGAGTTTGCCACCTGCCGACGAGAATGTCAGGGCGTGGGGCATCCATACCAGGTTATCGTAAAGTCCCGTTTCGCGCAAGAAGGCAAGGAGATTACGATAAGCGCCGAAGAAGACGTGCAGCCCGCTCTCCAGCCAGTCGCCGTCGGCGTCCTGCCACGAGGAAGCCTTGCCTCCGGCCACTTCGCGCTTTTCCAGCACAGTGACTCGGTAGCCGAGGTCGGAGAGATACTTGGCAGCCGACAACCCAGCCAATCCCGCCCCTGCTATAAGTACGCTAGAGCGTGGGGGAGTCGGCAGGGTCGTAGGCGCAATTTTATAGCCGTCAAGCCTGGTTGCAGATGTCAGTGTAGGTACCGCTGTCTTTCTCGAAATGTAGTTGGCAAGTAGATATAGGTGCAAGTAACGTGCCAGCTAATCTAACTGTCGTGGCTGCCCAGCACGAAACGCCCGGACCTGCATGCACTCTACAGAATAGCAGAATCATTTGCTGTCCTCCAAGCAAAAAAGTCCAAAATGAGCACTTGTTAAGACTTTCTTAACATACTACAAAGTGAACAGTTCTCTGAAGCGGGAGAAGCAGGAAAATTGATGCATGCCGGTTACAGCAATCTCCGCCGGTAGTACTTTTGTCTCATTTAGGCCATTTATCTGCCCAAAAGTGCATCATCCAGGTCTTAAATAGCGTTTAACTATACAAGGGCACTTAAATGGAATGCCTATTGAAATGCACAGAATGGACACCCATATGACAACCAGGATAGCAAACCTACTCAGGTCCGGCACGGACGACATTGTCCGCGAATGGATCGGCGAACTGCGGACCTCAGATTGCACGGAGGCCCACAAGCAGCTTCCCATTTCTGATATTGCCGGCAACATCAAGATCATGATCGCCAATATTGCAGGAACTTTGGCAAGCAGGGAGGTGACCGCAGACAAAGCGATTGCAGCGTCCGGCCTGCCGGTAATTCTGTCGGACCTGATTCCAGCTTCGGGATCGGGAGTACGCGACCTGGGAGCGAGCAAACGTACGCAACCGCTCGGCACGAGGCCGTTGAACAACCCCATTGTGCGAGCGGAGCACGCTATGGTTTCGCATGGCAAGATGCGGCATGCACAGGGGTGCGTGTTCCATGAAGTGCTCTTAGAGTTCGCTATGCTAAGGCAAGCTATCTTTCGCCAGCTTAGCGCTCAGATTAAGATCGTGGAGCGGGACGAGCTGGCGGAAACCCTGCCATTAATCGACCGGACATTCGACGAGTTGATGCTGGTCGCTCTGGAGAGTTTTTACGACGCTTCGGTGCACGACCTGGAGAAACGGGCCGTACATGACCCTCTCACCCAGCTCTACAACAAGGAATACTTCGGCACGCGCCTGGGCGAAGAATTGCGCCGCTCTCTGCGATCCGGCGATGCCCTCACCCTGGCGATGATCGACATGGACGAACTGAAAAAGGTCAACGACACCTACGGACACGGCACGGGCGACCGAGTAATCCAGGCGGTAGCCGCTGCCATCCGAAATAATTGCAGACGCGGAGACATCCCCTGTCGTTATGGTGGCGACGAGTTTATGGTAATATTGCCGGAAACAGGTAAAGTACAGGCGCGTGTGTTCGCTGAACGCGTGGCGCGTACTCTTCGCGATATGACCGTAGTAGCTGCAGGCGATGGCACGAAGATTGCTCAAATGCAGGATATTACCTCCGGCGTGGAGAGGAAACCTCTTGTTATACCACTGCCTACTGTGTCAGTGGGGCTAGTATCGTTCCCCGACGACGGGCGTAACCCCGAAACGCTGGTAGCTAAGGTTGACGTAGCTCTCTACAGAGCTAAGCGAGGAGGTAGAAACAGGATCGAATATTAAGGGGGAGCGCATGGCATCCAACAATGCTACCGGCACTGAGGGCGCGGTCACTGAACAGCAAACCGAGGTTCCCGTTGAACAGCAAGGCGTAAGCATACAGATTAAGCCGAACGACACGCCGGCGTTGCGGATCGCGCTCGGAACCATTGCTGTACTGGGCGTGCTGCTACTGGCCTTCATGGTCTACAAGTCTTTGAGCGTCCTGCTCCTACTTTTCATCGCTCTGTTGTTTGCCACAGCTATTGAGCCTCTCGTCATGAGGCTGCGTCGAGGCCCATTCAGTAGAAGCACCGGTACGCTGGTCGTGTACAGCGTGCTGTTCCTGATAATTGGCGTAATCGGATACGTACTCGTATCGGTGTTTGTGTCACAGCTTGGGGACTTCAGTACGGCGCTAGCAAAGAGCATCGACGACGCGAAGGCCGGCGTGGGGAATATCGGTAGCAAGTTCCTGCGCGACCAGGCCAACATCCTGCTTGACGTGGCGGGCAAATTTGTTTCCCAGGCCAATGACACACCCGCCAACAATGAGCAAACGGCAGAGGCTGTCACCATGGCCACCCTTACTATCGTGGAGGTGTTCTTCGCGATCATCACGGTGTTCGTGGTGGCCTTCTACTGGCTGAGCGAGCGCACCCTGATCAAGCGCAGCCTCATGACCTGGCTGCCCACGTCGCGTGCCAACCGCGTACACCGTGTGTGGGACGATGTGGAGCTAAAGGTGGGCGGCTGGGTGCGCGGGCAACTCACGCTTATGGTGATCGTGGGAGTGGTTAGCGCGGTGGGCTACTTCGTGCTTGGCATCAAGTACTGGCCTGCGTTGGCTCTGTGCATATTCATTGCCGAAGCAATACCACTCGTGGGACCCTATATCGGCACCGCACCCGCTGTGCTGGTTGCACTCACCCAGACGAGCAATGATGGCCTGCCAGCACTGATCGGCCTGGACACTTTTAGCCCTCTCTTGCGCGCCTTGCTTGTGGTCTTGTTTGCTGTCATTTTGCAAACAGTAGAGGGTAACGTGCTGATACCGCGTGTGATGAAGGACTCTGTGGGCATTAGCCCGCTAACTGTTATAATAAGCATACTGCTGGGAGCAACGCTGGCGGGGTTGGCGGGCGCGTTGGTAGCGGTACCTATTGCCGCAGCGCTACAGGTGATCCTGCAAGACATTAAGGCCGCGCACGTAAGCAGTGCGAAAGATGCATCTGCAGAAGCTATAGTGGCGACCGAGGACAAGACAGTCACGGTGGGCTACGCGCCCACGCCGACAGCAGAATCATAACCACAGGGGTACACAAAGCATGACAGCAAATAGCGATTATGAAGCGCGCCTCAATGGAGTGCGCGCTCTTATGCACGTACACGGCCTCGATTTTCTGGTGGTGGGCCCATCCGCCGACATGGTCTACCTGACCGGGGCGCATACCCGCCCCAGTGAGAGGTTGGCCGCCTTTATTCTGCCCCAGTTAGGCCCGGCCTACTTTGTCACGCCCGCCTTCGAGGCTCCGTCTCTGCCAACATTGCCCGAGGGCGTGCAGATAAAGACATGGGGCGAAACCGACAACCCCGCCGCGCTGGCAGCGGGCATCATCGCCGACAGTTTGCACTCAGGTCCGGGCGGGGTAAAATGCACCATTGGGGTAGCCGAGAGGCTGTGGTCGGTCTATTTGCTACGCCTGCAGGCCGAGTTGCCCCGCGCCTCGTTTACGCCCGCGGTCGCCGTCCTGTCGGGGGCGCGGCAGGTCAAGACGGCTGACGAGGTGGCCGCATTGCAAAAGGCGGGCGCGGCCTCCGACGCTGCGTTCGCCGAACTTATCGGGCATCCATTCACCGGCAAGAGTGAACTGGAAATGTCGGCGTTGTTC
>DATINP010000180.1:0-100021 GCA_035474135.1 Chloroflexia bacterium
CCCGAAGTTGAGTACGCACTCAATCCGATGGGGACTGTACTTGAAGGTGAGCGGCGCGCTATAATAGATGTTATCGAAGAGATGAACGATGCCATATTTGCTGCGGGCGCACAGCGCGTAGGCACTGCTCTCAAAATAGACGAGCGTCGGGACAAACCGGCCTCGATGCAACACAAAATTGACAAAGTAATGGAGGGATTAGAGACGGAGAAGTGAGCAATCACTTTCGCCGCCTCGCCAACCATGTTTGAACGTATTCTTATCGCCAACCGCGGCGAAATCGCCCTGCGCGTAATCCGCGCCTGCCACGAACTCGGTATACAGGCCGTGATCGCCTACTCCGAGGCCGACCGCGACTCGCTACCTGTGCGCCTGGCCGACGAAGCCATCTGCATCGGTCCCGCTGCACCCGCGCGCTCGTATCTGCATATCCCCTCGGTTATCAGCGCAGCCGAAATGACTGGCTGTGATGCCATCCACCCGGGCTACGGCTTCCTCTCCGAAAATCCCTACATCGCCGAGATATGCGAAAAAGTGGGTATAACCTTCATCGGCCCCACCACCGAGGCGATACAGTCAATGGCCGATAAAGTGATGGCCCGCAAGGTCATGCGCGAGGCCGGCCTCCCCATAATCCCCGGCACTGAAGAAGCCCTAACAAGTGCCGACCAGGCACGTGTGGTGGCCGACGAGATCGGCTACCCCCTTCTTATGAAGGCTGTGGGCGGTGGCGGAGGACGCGGAATGCGCGTGGTCAATTCGGCTGACGAACTTGTCGAAGCCTATAACGTCGCCAAGAGCGAGGCCTCCCTGGCATTCGGCAATCCTGATGTGTATCTTGAGCGCTACCTGTTGCGACCTCGCCACATCGAGGTGCAGGTGCTCGCCGATAACTTCGGCAAAGTCGTCCATCTCGGTACACGTGACTGCTCGCTCCAGCGCCGCCACCAGAAGATCGTAGAGGAAGCGCCCGCCCCGGGCCTCTCCCGGCGCGTACTCAACGAGATAGGCGCCACCGCCGTCAAGGGCGCAGCGGCCATCGGCTATACTACCGTCGGAACCTTCGAATTCCTGCTGGACGAGCGCGGCGATTTCTATTTCATTGAAATGAACACCCGCATCCAGGTTGAGCACGGTATTACCGAGCTAATCACTGGTATAGACCTTGTGAAGTGGCAGATACGAGTGGCTGCAGGCGAGCCACTGACTTTCGACCAGAGCGATATCGAGTTTCGTGGGCACGCCGTCGAGTGCCGCATCAACGCCGAGGACGTAACCCGCAACTTCCTGCCGGCGGGCGGCCTGATCGAGCTATACCTTCCTCCCGGCGGGCCGGGTGTCCGTGTAGACTCGCATCTTTATTCAGGCTACACAGCACCCTCTAATTACGACTCTCTGCTGGGCAAGGTAATGACCTGGGGCCAGGATCGAGCCGAAGCCATCAACCGAATGAGGCGTGCCCTCATCGAGACTGTGATCGTGGGCATTCCCACCACTATCCCCTTCCACGAGGAGATCATGTCAGACGAGCGTTTTGTCAACGGTGACGTGCACACGGGCCTGGTCACCGATTGGCTCGCCGAGCAATCCGCCACCCGAGAGGCCGAAGCCATCACGTCCGGCAAACTTTAGCCAGGAGATCAACATGCAAGAAACTAAGCTCGGTACAGTCCGAATAGCGCCCAGTGTGATCGCCACTATCGTCAGCTTGACTGCAAGCGCCGTAGAGGGAGTGGCAGGAATGAGCCAGGTCTCGCGCCCACCCGGTCGCGGCATCGGGCGCACCAACACGGGCACAGCCCCTGGTGTGACTTTGCAGGTGCGTAACGGGTCTATTGGAGTAGAACTCTATATTATCGCTCAGCCCGACGCTAACCTCCGCAGGCTCGGGCAAGCCCTCCAGAACAAGGTTCGTGAGGCACTGGATCAGATGGTGGGCATACCGGCTGACCAGGTAAACGTGTACATAGAGGACGTTACCGAATAGTGGCATCTTCTCGCCGCCTGGCGCGCATAACAGCACTGCAAACGCTGTATGAAGTCGACTCGACCCATCACCCGGTGGACGACGTGCTGCGGCGCAACCTGGACGAGCCAACATCCGAGAACCCTGACGCTCTAGGGCTTGCCGATCCGCCTGGGCGCGAATTTGCGCGCAGCCTGGTTTTCGGAGTGCTGGAGCATACGGAAGAACTGGATTTGCTGATCGAAAAGTCGGCACCCAACTGGCCTCTCGACCAGATGTCGTCGATTGACAAAACTATATTGAGGCTTGCAATTTTCGAGATTCTATTTGATAATAGAGTGCCTCTGAAGGCTGCAATCAACGAGGCTGTTGAGCTTGGGAAGCGCTTCGGAAGCGATAGCTCCAGCAGGTTCATTAATGGCGTGCTTGGAACAGTTGCTACCGAGAATAGTCCGCGCAAACCCTCCAAGCTCGATCACGACTAGAAAAAGCGACAAGCATTATATGGCAAACCAACGCAACGAAATATACAGTCGGCTGAAAACTCTGTTAGCCGAGACTCTTGGTGCCGATGAGGACGAAATAACGTGGGATACCAACGTTTACGATGACCTTAACGCAGATGTAATCGAGTTTCATGACGAAGTGATGCAATTGGTCGAGGAGGAGTTTTCCGTTGTCATCCCTGATGACGAGGTGGCTGATCTCACTACGGTCCGTGAATTAGTAGACTATGTGGCAGAAAACACTTAACACCCATTAGGGAAAAAGGAGACTATAAAGAATGGCAACAGCATCCGAACACATTAAGCAGGTGCTCGAGAAGGAATACGGGGTAAGCGCCGATGCGCTTGGCTCCCTCGACACAGCTTCACTGCGTGACATGCTCCTGAGCAAGATCGCAGAAGGCAAATACAAGGTAAGCCCGTCCGAACTGGAAGGCAGCGATACCTCGGGTATCATAACTGTCCTCATGCAGAACATGGTTAGCGACCTGCTGAAGGTTGACAAGGACAAGGTCACAGCCGACACCTCGTTCTCTGACCTGGGCGCCGACTCCCTCGATATGGTCGAATTGCTCATGACAATCGAAGATACCTTCGAGCCTTTCGGTGAGCTAAAGATCCCTGAGGAAGAAGCCAATATCGCCACGGTGGGCGAGGCGGTAGACCGCATCAACGGTTATATAGGCGATTACATCGGCGCAGAGTAGCAACGACAAGACGACAGACGGCAGACGACCGACGACAGAAGAGATCAGTCGTCGGTCGTCTGCCGTCTGTCGTCGCAAAGTGTTATGGGTACATCAACTCCTCCACGCAGACTTCGATTGCCCTCGCTGCGCAAAAAGAAGTCGTCCACTCCTCCACCCCCAACGCATCTGCGGCCCGACGGCAGTCGTGACGTAGAGCTTCCGCTCATGGCGCACTTGCTGGAGTTGCGTTCTCGCCTTGTCAAATGCGCAATAGCGCTTGCACTCACCACCGGCTTCTGCCTGCTGTTCGTCGAACAAGAAGTTGATATCCTTGTCAGCCTGGCCGCGCCGCACAATTTGCAAGCGCTCAAGCCTACCGAGACGTTTGTTGCTTATATACAGGTGGCCTTCTACTCGGGGATCGCGCTGGCTATGCCGATTCTGGTGTATCAGCTATTTCGCTTCCTGGCCCCCGGTCTTACTAAGATGGAGCGACGCTGGATTCTGATCAGTTTGCCCGCTATAACCTTCTTCTTTGCACTGGGTTTAGTGTTTTGCTACGTGCTTGTGTTGCCCAGTGCGCTCGACTTCCTCCTGAACTTTGGCTCCGCAGCAATCGAAAATAGACCTACGATCTCCGAGTTCTTGAGCTTCGTCACGCACTTCTTACTGGCTGTGGGGCTGGCCTTCGAGTTGCCAGTAATAATCTTCATCCTGTCCAAGCTGGGCATCGCTACGCCTAAACGGCTGAGTAAGTTCCGTCGCTGGTCCATAGTGCTGGCCTTCGTGATAGCGGCGATCATCACTCCGACGCCCGACCCCATCAACCAGACCTACGTAGCCATCCCCCTGATAATCCTCTACGAGATTGGTGTGCTGTTCGCCCGCCTCGGTGCTCGTGGGTCGGCAAACAAAACTCGACCATAGGCGTTCCTGGAGACTACCTGACTAGTGAATGGCTGGAAGTTATGATTCAGGTCACTATTTAATCCCCAAACCGGAAGGTTGAAGACTGAACCTTGTTAAGTTTGGCCCGTCACTAGGTGGAGCAAGTTACCGGTGGAAGGGAAACCCGTTCAAAAGTGAGCGATTCAGTGATACACCTAGTCTTCACCGCCTACCGGCCCGAAGATTTAGCCGAAGTGCTTGAATTTACCGGTGAGTGCAGCCGTCTTTCCAACTTTGCCAATTTTCATCCCGGCGATATAGCCCACTGGATGAGCAGCACTTTCAGAGGGCGCGACCTGAGCAGCCATTTCGGGCTGTACCGGGACGGGGAGAGCGGCAGAATCGTGGCCCTCAACTTTTCAGCCGTGCCAAGAAATACTTTCTTCGAACTGATGCTGCACCCACGTTTCCGGGGGAGTCAACTCGAGGTGGATTTATTCAAAGACACTCAAAGGCGTTTGCTTGAACAGTCGCAGAGCGAAACGCCGGATCCCGCAAACAAAAGGGTGGGCACCAACCTTTACAGTGGGGATGATGCCCGCAGGGATCTATTGGAAACGCTGGGCTATAGCAGGGAGCCGGACAGCCTCGATTATTTATCGGCGCGATCGCTCGAGGACTTTCTTCCGGAACCGGAACTGCCAGAAGGTTTTACCATTCGAGATGTCGCTGGAGAGCACGAAGTTAGCGCGGTTATCAAGGTCCACAACGGTTCGTTTGGTTCCAACTGGACCGAGGAAAGTTACCTGGAAGTGATACGGACACCAAGTTTTCAATATGGGCGCGAGATGGTCGTAGTTGCACCCGAAAGCGGCTTGGGAGATGCGACAGTCTTTGCGGCTTTTTGCATTTACTGGCTCGACCCGGTCAGCCGCCGTGGACTTTTCGAGCCGGTGGGCTGCCACAAGGATTTCCAGCGCAGAGGCCTAACCAGGGCTTTGATGTACGCCGCCATGCAGCGAATGAAAACGGCCGGGATGGAAGCCGTCCAGATCTTCTATCACGCCAACAACGAAGCGGCCAAAGCTTTGTATCTCTCGTTGGGGTTCCGGCCCATCCACGAAGTTTACGAGTATTATGCCTCTTTCGAGTAAAAGTCAGGACAAAGAGGAGTGGCAAGAAAACACCCGGGTTTCTGCTGAATTTGCCTTTGGGGCATTGAGGCGGACCCAAGTATGCTCACTGTAGGCCATAGAAGATCAGCAGTTGCTACTGCGCATCTCCACCGTCTACTATCAGCCGTGAGTCATGCCTAGACGGCTTATTGCTCATCGTCCCCCACGACAGTGCGCGGGACGGCCCCTAGCTGTTGGAGCAGTTCGAGCCAGTCCCAGTTCGACCATACAATCTGGGCGATGCGGCCACCTTCAAGTCGCATGGTAGAAGTAAAGGTGAAAGCGAAATGCTTACCTGTCGGGGCTAACGTGCCAATGGGCGTAAACCACTCGCCGCTGTGGGTGCCCCTTGTGGTCCCGATTGTAACCACAATGTCGCCCTCGGCCACCTGCCGCTCTATGGTTACGCACCAGTCGGGCACCGCCTTCTGCCGCATCCTCAGGCGCGGCTCCATGTGCGCCACCATCTCAGCCGTCAGAACCTCGGCTGCCACCTCCAGTTGGCAGCGGTTCACGACCTCCTCGAAATAGCGGCTGACAATATGCTTATTTTCCTCCATTTGCACAGCTCCTTGACTTCCGATGGGTTAGCACTTACCCGCTACTCCCGCCCACGCGCTCGGGCGCAACCCTGATTACGCGCTCGTTCCGATAAGTCACCTGTCCCGGCGGGGCGTTTGGTATCCTTCGGACAAACTTCTTCTCAGTATATATCACGTCGACCTGTGCGTCACCCCGTAGCTTGCTGTAGCCTGCTGCCAACCGCGCTGCATCCTCCAGATCGTCCTGGGATAGATGGGGCGCGGCCCTCAGGATCACATGCGCGCCGGGAGCGTTGCGCGTGTGGAACCAGAGATCTTCGGGCGCGGCCAGCCTGAAAGTGGCAGTGTCGTTCTGACCTGCTGTCCTGCCTAAAAGGAGGCCCGTGCCACGCCGGGTCTGCATTCGTAATGGCTGGGGCAACTTCGATGGCTTACGCTTCGTGCGCGGTTTATCGCCGGATCTCTGTCCCGGCGCCTGTGGCTTCGCGGCTGCTTCTAGCTCAGCCTGCACACTCTTGATATCGTCGTAATTGCCCGCAAGCTCAAGGCTTGTGCCCAACTCGTTCCAGTAAGCCACGCGCAGTTCCGATTCAGTGATGCGCTCAGGCAGCCCTTCGATGGCTGATTGCGCCTTGCGATACTCGCGAAAAATGGCCTGTGCATTCTCGACCGGGGTCAGCGACGGGTCAAGCATTATCGTCAACTTCTCCTCGGGTATTACCAGCGAGGTTTCACCGGGCTTGAGCACGTGCATATAAGCCAGCAATAGCTCTCCCTTGCGTCGTAGCTCTTCGAGCGCTTGCGCACGGTTCCATTCGTCGCTCAGGGCCGATAACTTACGCTCGTCACGTCCCCTTATCTCGGCCAGCCGCGCGGCTACAATGGCCTTGAGGGCACTGTGCCTGCCCAGGCTGCCTGCCTGCTCGAAGAATACAGTAGCCGCTTCGGATATACTTCCGTAGCTAGCCAGCTCGCCGGCTTGCGCCAGGTGCGTCAACGGGTAGGGAGCGAAGTCAACGGCTACCTGCTCCTCTTCATCTCCCTTCAGGGCCAGGGTTGGCTCCCACTTGCCGGTTTCCTCCAACCTGAGCAAGCCCTGCAATTCCCGCAAGAGGGCCTCTAACTTAGGTGGTTGATTCCAGACATCAACGGCCTTTGCCCCCACTTGACCCAGCGCCCTGAACACTGCCTCGCGGGCCAGTGTGGGGCTGACCGCAGCATATCCTCCTACCAGCCCCTTCCAGGCGGGCGTACTCTCGTTCTCTGCCGCCCGCTCGATCTCCACTGCCATCGCATTGATTGACGTGTGGAGAGGGTCGCGTTTCGCCTGGGGAGGCGGCGCGACGTACGGATGATGGGGTAGGGTCACCCTGTACCTGTTGATGCTTGACGGAACGCGCTTCACGCTGTCCATCACCGTACCGTCTTCGGCCACGAGTATAATGTTGCTCACTTTACCCATTATCTCGGCCACTAATTCCACGCTCACCAGGGGCGCATTCAGGTCTTCCAACTCGTTTTCGTCATCATCTCCCTGTTCGGGGGTATGCCTAAAGTCCCACCCAGAACGGTACTCTTGGTGCTTGTGGAGGGGAATTCTTTTGGCTATACTCAGTATGAGCACTCGCTCCCAGCGTGGCTGTGAAATACCGACTATGGTGCCTCCCCGCACATACTTGCGGAGAAGTAACAATAAAGGAGAGTGTTGAGCAGGATCACGCGAAGGCGCAGTGCCCAGGAGATGGATACGGGGGTGCTGGGAGTGAGCCGAAATCAGCAGGTGGGTTCTGCCCATGCCTGCCCGGTATACTTCCAAACTTACCGAAAGCGGACTGGGCATGATCACGTTCTGAACACGCCCCTCGACAAGCTTATCAAGGAGTTCGTCACGTACAGCGGAAATGGTTAGGGCATCAAAGGGCATCTAAAATAGCACGTTGTTGGGTGAAGGCTTTGTGTCGCGGATTGCGAATTGCAGTGAAGCAAAGTATAACATAAAGCATATATCCAAACCCTTGACAGGTGGTGCAACCCTAGATGGACAAAACTAATCCGCACTCGATTGCTTCGAATTTCCAACCTGAAAAAGACGATGCGCAGGTCGCAAATCGCGATGAAAAGGCTAAAGACCTTCCGCCTGATATCGCAAGAATCGCGCTCGATGAGGGTGATGCACCCGAGTTTGACCTTTACATAAATCGTCCGAAACCTCCTTTGCTGGTGGTGCTGACCGGGCCATCGGGAGTAGGTAAGGATGCAGCCTTGCAGGCAATGGCCGCAAAAGGCATCCCCTTTCACTACGTAGTGACTGTTACCACTAGGGGAATCAGGTCCGGAGAAATTGAAGGAGTACACTACTTTTTCAAAACTCGCGAAGAATACGAAGAAATGCTTATCAAGAACCAACTACTGGAACATTCGCCCGTGTACGGGAATTATTATGGAGTACCACGCAGCGAGGTGGTCGACTACCTTCGCCGTGGCGAAGACGTGATCATGAAGCCCGACGTGCTGGGCGCCCGCAAGATGCGTGCTCTTGAACCCGATGCAGTTTATATCTTTCTCGCGCCACCCAGTATGCAAGCGCTCGCTTCGCGCCTGTACCACAGGAAAACCGAAGACCCCCAGGAGCTTGCCAATCGACTGAAGCTAGCGCGTGCCGAGATGCAGGACGTTAGCGACTTCGACTATGTAGTAGTGAACAAAAGCCAGGCTCTGGATGAAACAGTAGCTCAAATCGAAGCGATTATTCTGGCCGAGAAGTGCCGGGTTCACCCGCGCAAAATTCGGCTGGCAGGAAACGAGACTGACGAGTGATACGTAATCGCTGGGAACGACCCGCTCCGGTCGTCCCTGCTAAATAGATAACTGATCACTTATCACCAAGGGAGAACATATGCTAGTGAATACGTCGGAACGCGAAATTACACGTTTGCTAAGCGAGGGGCAGTCTGCCGCGCGTAAGGGCGATAGGGCCATGGCACGTGCGCTCCTTACTCAAGTTGTCGAACAGGACCCTCGCAACGAAGAAGCCTGGATGTGGCTTAGCGGGGTTGTCACCGATGCCGACGAGCAGCAGATCTGCCTGGAAAACGCCCTCGTTGTCAATCCTCACAACGCCCACGCCCGCAAAGGCTTGGAGTTCATACTAAGCAAGACCGGCACCCCTTCCCGCGTCCCCCTTGCGCCGCCCCAGCCCGTCCAGCAAGTGGTGCCGGCCGCCACTCCATCTTATGCCCCGCCTACCATCGCGGCCCAACCTGAGGAGGTCGAAGGCGAGATTGCGCCCATGGCTTCTGTGGCGGCGCCCGAAATCCCCGGCTTCCCTATGTCGGGAGAGATGGCACATATCGACGATTCGCCTGCCACTGATGCTGTCGCGTCCGATTCAGCAGAACCTGCACAAGCAACGCCTGCGCCCCCGATGGGCAACACTGGCAATGGTATGGCAAACCTCATGAGCGGCCCGCGTATGGCGTATGAGGTAGACGAGGCGACGGGCTTTGACGCCAAGCCGTTCGTCCCACCCGGCATGACCGCCGCCGACCCCCCTGCGCGGCGGACGCCCTCAACCCCGTTGTCCGCTTCGGTGCTAAACACGTCGCCTGAACAGGTGGGCGACGAGCTGCCCAACTGGCTGCAGGAACTTACGCCCAGTGCGATCGCCTCAGCCTCCAGCGGAAACAGTGGTCCGTTCACACCTTTCAATATGTCGGACTACCCAACGCATGGCGCAAACAGCAATACCCAGACCGCTCACCAGAACACTTCCACACTGCCCGGGCCTGGCGGCCAACCGTTCCACCCCGGCGAGTTCGGGTCCAATGGAGCTAATGGATCGGGCAACGGCCCCGTCGTAGCGCCCGCCGGACCTTACGCTGACCTGCAAATGCCCTTGCCTCACGAGCTACCGGGCGGCATGGAGGGCTTCGGCGATTCGCCTCACCATGGCGCGGCCCAACCCCAACAAAACGATGCACAACCCTGGTACCTGCGCGGAGCCAGTGGCCCTTCTTCCTCAAATGGTTCGACGTACCTCGATAGCACCATGCTCAAGAGCACTTCGCTCAACAGTACCATGCTTACCTCATCCCTGGTCGAAGACAAGAGGGTCGCGAAAGTAGTTCCAACTATTGACTGCCCCAACTGTCATGAGCAGGTGCCCGAGACCGCTCTCGCATGCCCCAACTGCGGGTATAACTACTTTGTTAATTGCCCCCACTGCCACGAACTGGTTGACACCAGCCACTGTGTGCCAGGCGAGATAGACCCCTGTCCATACTGCGAACAGCCCGTAGAGGGGTGGAAGCTCGGACTCGGTGGTGTGCCTGACCTCGTGTCGCAGAAGAATCCCGGCTCGCGCCCTGTCGGCGCAGGCGATGGACCCGAGGCTGCCTTCGCAAGCACCAAACAGGTGCTGGACATCGATACCAGCCGCCACGTGCGCAGCTTCAGTTGGATCGTGGATATATTGTGGTTGGTTGCGGTCATAGCGATGGTATGGGCTTTCACTCAGTTGCCGACCTGGTTCCACTTGTCCGGCCAATTCTAGTGTGATAGTATTACCATGTGCCGTGCTAAGGCACCGCCCACATGGATGATCACTCAAGCCAACATTCTGATAAGGTTATAGTCCTTCAGGACCATCAAAACGCCGAGCGCTTGATGGATGATTTGCTCCTGGCCGACTATAACTCACCCGATTACACCCTCCTCCTGGCGCGCGCCTCGATGCTTGGCACGCCCATCCTGTCCGCAGTCACGCGCCGCCTGGACGCCTTCGACCCGCGCTCACTTGAAATGTTGGGACGCCTGATCGGCGTTTACCCCGATGTGCGCGAGGTAGTGACAACTCTACGGCGTACGGCGAGCGATCACCGTCGTTCGGACCGCAGACGCATGGGAGCCGTCATGCTGCTGGAGCAGGTGTTTGGCCTCCACCCCCCGGACGATTTTCTCTCGACCCTGCGCGAGCCTGTGCAGTCTGCCACGGGTCTCCTGCTAAGCGCACTCGATAACCATGGGGGAAGCCCGTTGGTTCTGCGCGACTATTTACGTGCGCTGGTGTTTCAGCCCCTCGACCTGCTATATTCCGTGCTCGCAGCCCTTGCGGAAGCAGGTGAAGACCGCAGTGTAGATGTGCTGTGCTTGCTTGCGCTCCAGCCTGACCACGATCTCCAGATGGGGGTCCTGGAAGCTCTTGCTGCGAGAGGCACATCGAGTGCGCTAAAGGCGCTCCGCGTACTCGAGCTTACGCTACCCGATGAAGCAGGCCACACCGCCAATCGCCACCTCCAGAAACTGCTCCTGAGTGGTGTTGAAGTATCACCGTTGCGCGCACCCGACAGCCACTGTCGCGCCTGGTTGAGCGCCATAGATGGGCGTGGCGATCGCCAATTGTGGCTCGCGGTACCGGCCCACGACACCGAAGGCGAATTCGTACTGCTTGGCCTGCTTCTAAATGACCAGTCCGGCGTACTGGATGCGCTGGGCGCGGGCGGAGTGCTTCAATCTTCGCTGCCTTCGCGCTCTTCTATCGGAACTCTCCGTCCGGATCTCGATTTTACCGCACTGGGCATGCTTCCTGCCGACGCGTCGCTCGGCGAGCACGCAGGCGGCTATCTCGATGTCCCCTTCGATTACGCACTTGCCCTACTACGCGAATCTGTTCAGGCCAACTGGACGACCGGCACTCCCCTGCCCGTCGAATACCAACTGTTGAACTTTGCTATATGGGAATATGCAGCGGACATAGTAAACGATGGAGCCACCAGCCTCATTCCCCCTGGCTTCTCCAAAGAAGTGTTGGCCGATGCCGCTACGGACACGCCCAGCAGCGAGAGCGATCTGCTGTTTGATACGCTCTTTGATAGTTGGTATCTGGAGGGCGAGCCCGTGCGCGCCGTAGCCCAGGAAGTTTCCGAACTTGAGGGCGGTTTGCCGAATGAGCTGACCGACGACGGCTGGCGTATGCTGCTGCCCGCTCTCATTCGCCTGGCCCATGAGGAGTTTAGTGCACCCTTGCGTGAGCGCTATGCTGCGCGTCTGCAACGCATGGCCGAGTGGTATCACATAGCACGAGAGGGCCGCGCAAGCCTGATGGCTCTACAATGCGCCCACACCATGCTCACTTCGCCACCCGAGGCCAATCTGTTCGTGCTGCGCCTTGTGCAGAAAGGCATCCTCGTCGCAATCGCCGAAAACACGCGCTTCCTGCACTAGCGACTATAGCTTATCGACGCTACTCCTGCACTTCACCGCGAATGGTGGCCGCAAGGCGGACTACGGCTCCAGTGGGGATGCTGTACAGAGCATAAACATGCACCCAGCGATAGACCTGTGGGCGGTCGGGCAGTTGGGGGAGCATCTCGCCCTTGTAATCATAGAGTAACAAGGCAAGATTGCCGTTCTGCTCACCCACATATTCAAGTCTCACATCACCGCCGGCAAAGCTGTTGTCCGTGAGTTGTCGCTTGCCGGTCACGTCTTTGAAAGCATCCAGCGATAGAGCAGAATAGTCTACAGCAGCCAACCGGTGCCCCTCGGTCTTAATCGCTTCGATGGCCGCAGCCCTGGCTTGTGCATCCTGGCTAACGCCTGTGGTCTGGGTGACAGCCGTCCAGGTTATGTCGCCCATGTCTTTTGCGAGTGGATCACGATAGTCCGCTGTTTCGGGCACTTCCACTATCTGGATTTCGGCTGCGCTATGCGCTGTACTTGTTGCAGGGGGTGTCGGAGTGCTTGCCGAGCCGCAGCCCACTAGAACAGTCGCCACTAGCGCGGCGAACAGTCCGCAAATGATGCGTGTGCTCAGTCCTGTACCCATCAAGCCCTCCTTTTGTCAATAGTGTTATTATATATTGGTGAGTATAAAACAATAGGGGAGAATATGCCGATCTACGAATATGAATGCAGTAATTGTGGCACGCGCTTTGATAAGATGCAACCCATCACGTCCGACCCGGTCAAGGTGTGCCCCAACTGCGGAGCAGAACAGGTGCGTCGCATAATCCAGCCCGTGGGAGTTATCTTCAAGGGCAGTGGCTGGTACATAAACGATAACCGAAAGTCTTCGAGCGACGGACCGCCTCCCGCGACCAAAAGCGATGCCGGGGGCGACAAGCCTTCCGAGGGCAAGGTCGCGGATAAGCCTGAGAGCAAGCCCGCAGCCAAAGCCGAGAGCAAGGCCGGCGCAAGTGACGGTGCCGGAACGGGTGGCACTGGTGACAGTGGCGGTAGTGGCAAGGCTGATGCTGCACCAGACAGCAAGGCCGGTTGAGATGCCTGAGTGGATTTACGGCAGGCACGCCGTAGAGGAAGCCCTCAAGGCAGGCCGACGCAAGGTGTTTCGTGTATTGCGCGTCGACTCATCCAAACAACCGGGATCGGCCCGCGATAGAACAGCCGGACCGCGCGCCGATGACTCACAGGAAGGTGCGGCGCCGGTGCTGCCCAAGGGCGTTGCGATAGAGCGCGTGCCTGCGTCACAGTTGGACGCCCTAACGCACGTGGGCCATCATCACCAGGGTATAGCGGCAGAAGTATCGCCATTTCCCTATATCGGGCTGTCCGACACCATAAGCCTGTGTAAGGGCGCAGGCGAGCGAGCCTTGGTGCTTGTTCTGGATGCTGTACAGGACCCACAAAACTTCGGGACGCTTTTGCGAACGTCAGAAGCCGTTGGTGTGACTGCAGTTGTCATGCTCGACCGGCGGCAAGTAGCCGTGACGCCCGCCGTGTCCAATGCGTCCGCCGGGGCAGTCGAGCATCTCAACATTTGCCTTGCGAACAATCTCGCCCGGGCCATTGACGAACTGCGCGATGCCGGCCTTTGGGTATATGCACTTCAGGCCGAGCGCGGCGCGTCCAAATACACCTCGACGGATTTACGTGGCCCTCTTGGCCTCGTGGTTGGGTCAGAAGGCCGGGGAGTGGGCCACCTGGTGCGCCAGCACTGTGACGGCGCGCTGGAGATTCCCATGCAAGGCAAAATAGAGTCGCTCAACGCGGCAGTCGCTGGTTCGATCGTGCTCTACGAGGCTTTAAGGCAGAGGGGAACTTGATTGGCGCGGTGAAATCCGCAAAGATCCAAGCAAAATTAAGCCATTTGGACTACACAAAATGTGTCCCGTCTTAGCCTGCTCACGTCATTAAGCTAGTAGAGCTATCCCACTCATCTCTTATGGGACGTCGCTTGCCTATCCGCTGTATCTGAACCCGGCTTCACGCATCGTCAAGGGATCGCCCTCGCGGTTTAAGTGGGCATCGACCACTTCGGCTATGAACAAAACGTGATCGCCTGCAGGATGTTCAGATACCACTCGACACTCGACCGCGCCAAGCAGGCCGGCTACAATGGGCGAACCTGTGCTGCCTGCGGTCCACTGGTAGCCTGCAAGTTTATCTCCTGCCTTAAAGGTGCTTTTGCCGAAATGACCCGCCATTTCGCGTTGGCTACTTTCCAGCACGTTTATGGCGAATACGCCGCTGTTCCTGAGCACACCCAGGAAATGTGAGGTGCTCTCGACCGACAGCGAGAGCATACGCGGCTCGAACGACACCTGGCCCACCCAGTTCACGGTCATTGCACTTGTCGCGCCAGTGTTGTCAGCCGTGGTTGCTACGTACAATCCATAACTAAATAGTCTCAACGTCTGCTTAGCCGTCAAGTTATCCATGCACCGTCGCCTCCGTTCCTTATGCTATCTGGTCATCGAGCGGCTGGCGACCATCAAAACCCGTGGTGAGTTCGTGCCAGTATTCGACCTCCGGCTCACCCAATCGCCAGCAAAGGTAGATCTCGCGCCCTTCTCGCATGGCTCGGAAGTCAATTAAGCCGGTCTGGATATCTTTCAGTTCAATATCCCACTCGTCCAACTGATCGAAGGCGGTGCTCAGCGCACTGTTCAGCGCGCTCGTTGCCTGCACCACCATAGGGTCCTCTATCGGGTTGTGGTAGCCGTTACCCCGAATCGCACTTCGCAACTGCGCAACATGGCCGTCCACCATGCCCTTCTGCCTCGCGAGGGCTTGTATCTGCTGTAACACCTCGGTAAGCTCGGGCAACATCATGTTCGCTGCTTGTAGTGTGTAGTACTTTGGCATAGGTCTACGCTGTGCCCGCTAACTGACGGCTGACCACAAAGAAGTTTCACGAATCACGCGACTTCTGCTCAAACTCCCCCAGCATCGTCTGCACTCGCTGCAGGCGCTCGATGGCGATCTCGGTGACCCGGCGTATGCGCTCGAACTGCACAGGCTCCAGCGCGTCCAGCCAGGTTGCTATATCCTGGTCGCTCATCTCGGCCCAACGTGAGTCCATGCTCAAGCGCGTGCCCATCAGCTTTATCGCATCGCGCCTCCTGGTGCGGCGGGCTTCCATACGGGGAGTCGTACCGACAGGCACAGCCCCTTCTTCAGATTGTGCATCTGACGGGCCGACGAGATCTGATTGCCCTGCCTGGGTGGTGCTTGCCACTTCCTCTGCCAGGCGTTGGACATCACTGGCGCGGAAGATACTTTGCTGGCCCTTACCATGGAACGGCTTAATGCGCCCTTCGTCCACCCACTGCAAAAGCTCGTTTCGACTGATGCCTAGCTGCTCTGCTGACGTCGGAAGATCAATAAACTTGAAGCTGTGACTTGACATAATAAAGTATCGGAGAGCCGGGGTGATCGCTTCGTGCTTGCTTTTCCTGGCCCACTAATCTTCTGTTACAAGAACAAAATGCTCTTTAGGCGCGCCACAATCGGGGCACTTATCGGGGAGTTGCTCCGCCCTCGTGAGGAGGTAGCCGCAGTCGGTGCAGCGCCAAACCAGTTGCATGTTTTCAGCGCGGCCCGACACCACTTGGCCTGACTGCACCTTGGCGATGTCCATAGCGAGGTGAGGGCGAGTGATGATACCCACCACTCGACGCTCGTCGTCCACGACCACTATCGGCCTGCGACCCATGAGGCCACCCGTGTTGTTTTCGCCCGAGGCCTTCTCCATCTCCTGGGACAACGACTGCGGCACTTCTTGCAGAGCAGTCTCGACATCGGCCTCTACGTGTACCGTTTCGTAGCCCTTGTCCATGTACTCGGACACCAGGCTCTCCTGCGGGTTGTTGCCTGAGGCCGTGCACCGCATAACATCTTTGTCCATGATCACGCCGACCACATGCCTGCCTTTGTGTGTATCCACGACAGGCACCAGCGATGAGTGTAGCTCGTCTATGCAACGCGCGGCTCGAGCTATCGTGTCTTCACGTGTGACCACTGGGGGGTTGTCAATCATTACCTCGCTGACTTTCATGCCAGATCTCCTCTTACGTTCGGCTACCCCGTCCGTGCGGGACAGGGCGCACCATTACAACGATAATACTTAGACACTTACTCTACGGACGGCAAAAATTGCAGGTTGGGGATACTTCGGTCTGCCGGGGATTCAGGTCAATGCGTGCAGGCCACGCTCATGCGGATTATATCACAGGGGTGTAAGAGCAACAAGATCAATCACGTTGGCGCGCCTCGGCAATCATTTCCAGCGTCTGCACGTCTACACCCGCTTCTTGCAACTCCTCGGGGCTGAACTTGCAAAGTGCCCCCAATGCGGTTTTGGCTACCAACGTTTCATCGTCCAACGCAGCGATCAACATGGGTATGGCGCGCACAATGTGCAGTTGGCCCGCATCATAGGCAGCATTGGCTCGTGCGTCTGCGTCGCTGCCTTCGCGGCCCACGCGATCCAACAGGGCCGGCAAGGTGCGTTCGGCGCGCGTCGGATCGAAGGCCGTTTCTCGCGCCCACTCCTGCGTGTCCTGCAACAGCTTATCTTGTCCCAGTGCCCACTCCAGGGCTTTTAGCTCGCCCGAGGTCTGCTCGCGCTCTTCCTGCGAATAGCCGTCCAGCGCGGGATCGGTCGCCAACCGTAGTTTCACTATATCGAGGCGGTTTCGAACCTCAGTCTCGATCTTTTCTCGATCAGTCTCCACGCGACCGAACTGCGCCAGTTTTTCGAGAGTGCCGATCTCCTGTTCCAGCATATGCACGCTCATATTGAGTCGTTCTTGTCGCTCGTCCGACAGGTTGGGACGAGACAGTTGACGCTTGTAGCCCTCGTAGCTCAATTTCAATTGGTCTATGTGGTTGCGTATTTCCTCATTGGCGACAATCATACAGTTTGACTAACACCCCCAACTGTTGCATAATTGGCACTAGCCCGGTATCTTTCGACGGCCATCCGGCGCGTGCTTTACCACTCTTTATAACACAGGAGACCATATTTGACTGCCCATCGTGCGCCTTCCGGCTCAAACCGCAATACGCTTGCGCTCGCCCTCATGGGGTTGGGTTCGCTGTTGCTGGTGTTGGTGCCGATCTACCTTGTGTTCCTGGCCTTCGCCGGCACGACAGACGTAGAGCTACATGGCACCCTGGTTATCCTGTCAGTGGTAAGCGGAATGGCCCTTGTGGTGATCGGGGCCGCGACTCGCGAGTAAGCCTTGCATTTCGCCCTTACCCAACCTGCATTCGCGCCGCCCGCGCAGTCCATGTCCACCGGTTCCTATACCATTTCACTGCTGATTGGCCTCTTTCTGGTGATATTATTCGCAGTGATATCGGTTTTTGTGTGGGTTTGGGCCATACGCCGCCCTCCACAGGCACCCCCACAACCAGAAGCTGTCGAGCCGGAGCCACCACCTGAGCCGTCGGCCCCTGTTTACGCGGCGCTGGGCCTCGCAAACGTGCAAAGCCTGTTTCATGCAGACACCGGGACAGGCGATTGCTGGCCCGACCTGCTGCACAAAATGATGCCTGCCGACACGGAATTCGTGAAACTGGGCGAACACGAACATACACTGCACGAGACGAATGAGCACTCGCTCGCTGTTGCGATTGGTTCCCATCCTACCGTGCTCACGCTCTGGCAGGCGGCGGGCGATGCAACCGGAGGCACTGCGCTGACAACCTACCTGCAAGAACTGCGTGATGCCCTGCGGCTCCTTGTCGAAGAAACAGATGCGACGATTTTCTTGCTAAATCTGCCGGACTTGAGTCTCCTACTGGAGAACGCCACTGACGAGCGCAAAGCATTGGTGCGGGGCGGCGTGGAGCAGTGGAACCGCGTAATCGCCCAGGTGTCGATGCCGCATGGCAACCGCGTTAGGCTGGTTGATCTCTACCCAGCCAGCTCGGAGGTTCTCGATATGAAAGCCGGAAACGCAGCACTGGCGAACCTGGTCTGGAGGGAGATGGAGGTTGCTTCCTCATGAACACTCCTGCTAGCACACGCGACCGGCAACTGGCGCACTACTACGACCTCGAATACGGGGACTACGAAGACGATATCGCGTTCTACGTCGAGCACGCGCGCATTCTGGACCCCGCGAAGGCCTCATCTCTCCTTGAGATTGGGTGCGGCACGGGACGGATCGCCCTCGGGTTGGCGCAAACCGGTTACCGTGTAGTTTGTCTCGACACATCGCCCGGTATGCTTGCGATTTGCACCGAACGAGCCCATGAACAAGGGATGGACAGCCGAGTCGTGCCCGTGAGTGGCGATATGCGGCAACTCAACGGGCTGCCGGACGACAAGTACGGCATGGCCTATTGCGCGCTCAACACGTTTGCTTATCTATCTACCACGGATGACCAACGAGCAATGCTGACCGCCCTACATAGGCTGATGCAGCCGAATGGCGTCCTGTTGCTCGATCTTACCCCGCCATTCGCGCACCTGCTCCCGCCGTCTGAAGGGGAAATAATTCACCAGGGGACATATCCCGATAGCGATGGAAGCCTGGTGCACAAACTGGTGGCGGGGCATGCCGAGCCTTCTACCCAGACACATCACGTCACGCTCTTTTACGACCGTGAGAGCGGAGACGGCACTCTATCGCGCATTTCACAATCGCTCACGCTGCGTTGGACCGGACGCTACGAGATGGAATTGATGCTTGCAAGCACGGGCTGGCACTTCGACCACCTGTACGGCAGCTACGACCTCGATCCGTTCACGGACGACAGCGAGCGTATGATATTCGCCGCCCACGCCCTGGGGGCTGGTACATAACAGGTCGTGCGGTTTTACTGTTCACTTGCCAATCAGGCTATCCAAAGTGTCGACAGATAGTGCCGTAAGGTCGTGCACCACCAGGTCGGCTCCGGCTTCTTTTAGCACAGTTTCGTCCTGGCTATTGGCGATTCCTATGCAGGCCGCGCCTGCGCTTTTGCCCGCCCGCACCCCCGCGGGAGCATCCTCAATCACGACACCGTGCGCCGGTTCTATGCTCAACTTCCGGAAGGCGACCAGGAATACTTCGGGGTCGGGTTTACCTTTACTGACATCGTCGCCCGAAGCGATAGCGTCCATCTTCTCGGTGAGGCCCATCGCCTGCAGCAACACGGTGATGTTCTTTAGCGGGGCCGATGACCCAATCGCCTGTTTCCACCCCGCCGCTTTGAGCGCGTCCACGAGGTCCACCGCGCCCGGCGCAGGCCGCAGGTTGGTGGCGCTGTGCCGGAAGTACCCTTCTTTGCAATCCGCCATCTGCTGGATTACGTTCGCGTCGGTGACTCCCCACAGCAGGTTGATGATATCGGTGTTGTGCCGCCCAAACGTGGCCGGAAAGTCTTTCTCGGGGTCATAGGGAATATCCCACTCCCGTGCCATCGCCACCCACGAGGCCTTATGAGCTTCACCACTGTCGACAAGCACGCCGTCCAGGTCCCAGACTACCGCTTTGTTGCCATCCATACGCTTTCCTTTCGAGACGCGCCTCCTATAGCTCGTAGATTACCGCTGTCACTTGCTCGCTTGTAATCTCCATTATACTCACTGTCGGCGCGCGACCAAACCTGGAGTGTATGCCCGCCGCACCCGGATTGAGAAAGAGTACACCCCCGTATTCCTGATTGAGTGCGACATGGCTGTGCCCGCAGACGGCTACGCGCGGTAGAGGCGGCATAAGACCGGAGAGCCACACTTCCGGTTTGCCGCCGATGTGTGTCATATAGACTATTGCGCTCTCCATCTCAAGGCGCACTCCGCGTGGCAGGGTGGCGACCGGACCGCGAGTGTCGATATTCCCTCGTACCGCTGTAACGAGCCAATGGGCGCTCAGCAAGCTGATGATCTCAAAGTCGCCGACATCGCCGGCGTGCAGGACGCGCTGCACCCCCGCGCCCAGAAACAGTTCGATAACTCGCGGGTGCAGCGTCCCATGTGTATCCGACAGCACGCCAATTATCATGCGGCTCTGCCTCGCTTACCTGGCCGGACGAGGTTTCCGTCTATGGCTCGAACAGCTGCTTACCTAGAAGACCAAGCAGTACATCGTAGGGCGCCTGGTTCTCGGGGTGGTATTCGAAGCGGGCGCGCTCGAACCATTGCACGACGTATGTCTTGCCGTCAGTGCTCTGTTCCTCGTACTGATCGGACAGGGGCAGGCCAACAACGGGTACGCCCAACTCTTGCCACCGGGTCAGAAACCTGCCCCAAACACAGTGCCCTGTGGCTTGCACGCAGACGCTCTGCACGTCCTGAGGGGGCGCAATCGACTCAAACTTTTGCGTGGAGACCGCCTGTCTACCCAGCAGGCCCAGTTGCACCTCGTTCAAGGTGCCCGCATGCTCGGGGTGGTACTCGAAACGCGCCCGCTCGAACCATTGCACGATGTAGGTCTCGCCGTTCGTGGGACTTTCCTCGAGGCGCTCCGGGCTGATAGCGTAGCCGAAGAGAGGGAGGCCTCCCTGAGTCTGCCAGTAGCTCTCGAAGCGAGATGATGGCTTGAACCCCGTGGGCGAAGCACTATCTATTGCTGGGTCGAGTGGGAGGCCCGTGATGCCCTTGGGCGCCGGTTCTTCGTCAATGAATACAGGGTCTTCGCTGAGTGTGATGTGTACTTTGCCGTCCACCACGCTGGGAGTGAGACGGCTGCCATCTTTCATGACGAGAGTCACGTTCTGGCTATCCACTGGTACATCTACTTCTTCGGGCGCCCCGATGTTCCAGAGCACCTGTATCGTTTGGTCGCCCTTTGTGAACTTGTAGTGATACCGGTCGAACTGAGATTGCCACCTGTTGTCCACGCCGCGGGCGAGGGAGCCCAGCCCTGCGAAGGTTGCGTCCCCCAGTTGTTGGGTAAGCACCTTATACGCGGTGTAGGCCGGTTTCTGCGACAGATCGTTGCGTAAGATGCCCATATTACCGAACAGGTCGGCGGGACCGGCATTGAACTTGTCCTTCAGTTGGAAGTAGGAGAAGTGCGTGACGTTCTTCGCGCCCATCGCAATCACATAGAGCCGAATTAGCCGTCGCGCCTGCTCTTCCTCGCTAACGCCCAGGTTGCCGCATTCACTGCATGTTGAATAGCCGTCCTCAGTGATCCAGATTTCCTTGTCGGGCGCGCCATGCGCAGCGAGCCACTGGTAGCTCATTTCGAGCCTGTACGGGAAGTTCTGGACGACCGTCCTGGGGTCGGTACTTTCAGGTGGGCGGTCGGGCATGTAAGGGTGGATGGAGAGCACATCGAAGTTGAGTTGCCCCCCGGAGTCCGCCACCACCTGGTCGAGGAATTGCATGCCGCCGTCATATGTGTCGTGTATGGACAGCCCGCCGATCAGCACCGTGGCGTCGGGGTTGGCGCGCTTGACGGCATTGTAACCCTCGCGCAACATGTCGGCATATTTTTGGGCGCGGTCGCAGTCACACTTGAAGGTGATCTCGACGTCAGGTTCGTTCCACAGCTCCCACACGTCGATTTTGCCTTTGTAGCGCAGAGCCATCTCGTAGGCATAATTGCCGTACTCCACGGGGTCTTTGGGAGCGTACCAGTACCAGTCGGGTTCGTTCGACCGCACGCCGGACGCCCACGAAGGTGTGGTTTCCAGCACACCCACAATCTTAATCCCGCGCTTCACAAGCTCGTTGACCCAGAAGTCGTACTGAATCCAATCAAAAACGCCCTGCCTGATTTCGATATTCGCCCAGGACATTTCCTCTCTCGACCACTGCACGCCCAGGTCCAGGGCGTCATCGAGCAAGGCGTATCTTTCCGGTTTTGGGCGTTCCAGCCCGGTGATATAAAGGTTCATGCCGAAGAAGGAAAGCCCTTTGACCGGGAACGCCTGCGCGGTGTTTCCCCCGCTGCTTCCGGCGGTTCCCAAAATGGTGGCCACCAGTGCTAACAATACAGCAAGCCACTTGATGGGCTTACGCAATCTATACTTCATTCACACGCCAACTTTCTCCTAACTCAATAGGCACAACTCAAACGAAACCTTACACCGCCAGGCAGTCTGGCATGGCATGGATCCAGGCGAGCACAATTGTTAATACCTAGAAGTATACCCACGACCCAAGCCCTACGTCAAAGGTATCGCGCGGGACAGTTGGTCATGTGCGGGTAGGGGACCTGCAGAACCCCGGTACAAGCGACTTCGTCTGTAACCCCATAAGGATCTACTTCTCAGGTCGGTTGACAGGCTACGGCGAGCGTGCTACATTATCCTAACGGCGCCGCCGGCTCAATCTTTTTTAGAAAGGGGGCAGAGTCACATGGGAGATAAAAGTCCGAAGAACAACGACAAGAAGCGTATGCAGAAGACCAAGCAGACTTCCAAGGAGAAGAAAGCGACCCCAGCCAAGTAGCATGCCTTTTGCACGATGTTCATTCAGCCCAGGGCGGCCCCTTGTATAACTGTTCAGTTAGGCAAGCAGCCGCCCTTCTTTATGCCCACAAATTGCTAGCCCCGCTGCCTAAGTCGTTTTGTTTCTGCTTGCCAGCCACTCACGGACAAATCTTTCCTCGTCGGCTTTGGTAGCCACTTTGCCATCCAGGCGGGCATCGAGCGAGGCGTCAAGTACCTCCCGATAGATAGGCCCGGCCTCGATTCCCAGTTTCCGCAGGTGGTCGCCGGTAATAGCCAACTTGACATAACGCAACGTGGTCAGGTAAAGGTGAAGGCGGTCCCACTCGACACTATTGTGCGACGATGGATTGATCCGGGCGACTGCTTCCAGGCTAGCGCCGTTGAGGGGTTGGAGCAGCCGGTAGACCTGCGACGCCGCTAGCTCCTCGCCCCCCAGGTTGTCCCATACAGCCATCAGCCTTACCGCATCGCGCATGAGCTTGATTAGAGGGAGGGGCATCCGCAGGAACCTCGCCAGCCCTTCGGCGAGTACAGCGTCCTTGCCCGCGAAGTGGATCGCCAGCGCAGCAAGATGGGTTTCCAGCCGTGCTTGCTTATCACCCTGCACAGGTTCCATAGCACCCGCTGCGAAGGGCCACGCCAACTCAGGGTAGATGTTGCCCAGCACGCCCAGCTTATCGAGCAACGCCATTACGTCGCTGCCCTTTCGCTCCTGCATGATCAGCAGGAGTTCTCGCGTTACCCGATCCATCGAGATGTTTGACAGGAGGCTGTCACGCACGGCCAGCAGTATCAATTCGAGAGTATGTCGTTCGATCTCGAAACCCAGGCGTACGGCAAGCTTTGCTGCCCTAAAGATGCGAGTGGGGTCGTCCTCAAAACTTTGGTCATGCAGCACACGGATGAGGCCCGCGCTCAAGTCGGTCACACCGCCCTTCGGGTCAAGCAGGTCGCCGAAGCCATCGGGCATCAGGGGCACCGCCATTGCGTTCACGGTGAAGTCACGCCTAGCCAGGTCCTCTTCTATGCTCGCAGGTTCGACCAGGGGTAGCGCCCCGGGGCGCTCATATCGCTCGCGACGGGACGTTACTATGTCCATTGTGAAGGGGTTCCCATCGAACAACAGCGTGGCCGTGCCGAACTCGCTGTGCACGTCGACTTTGGCCCCTGCCTTGCCGGCTACCTTGCGTGCCAGCGCCGGTGCATCCCCCACAACCGACACGTCAATATCGTCGCTGGGGATATCAAGCAGACAGTCCCGCACCGATCCCCCCTCAAGAAAGGCGGTCGAGCCCGCGTCCTCCGCCTCTCGTGCAACGTCGTGCAGCAGATCAACAGCACCCATGGGCAAGAGCACAGGTAACTGTTCGCGTATGTGAGCATTGGGGTCCTGGGGTATGCTGGTCATGCGATGAACAACCCGCAGCAGAGCGGGCAATGCTATACCGTACCGTCGTAGCCTTCGGCCAATCCGAACTAAGAATTAAGGACTTCCACTATGGTATCTATGACCTTCCTGTTTTCCTCTATTGTATTGTAGAAGTAGGGGGAGATGCGCACCGTGCCTGGGCGGTAGTCAACGATAATGTCCCGCTTGGCAAGCTCGCCTACTATTGTTGCGGGGTCGTCGAACTCCAGCATAACGATAGCCGTGCGCTCAGCGGGATTGGGATTGCCGCGCACCGTGAAGCCTGCCTCCTGTGCGTGCACGATCAAGTCTTCGGTGAGGGCGCTATCTCGCTCTCTGATCTTTTGCACCCCGATTTCTTCGATATAGGAAAGGCCGCCCAGCGCGGAATAGACGGCCGACATGCTGGGCGTTCCGGTTTCGAAGCGGGCCGCGTTGTCGCGCCACTGCAAGTCGCTAATGTCGAAGCTGAACATATTCGACATGCCAAACCAGCCCGCAATCGCAGGTTCCAGGTCGCGCCAGCGCTCGTGCACGTACATGAACGTGATACCCGAGCCGCCCATAAGCCATTTCAGGCTGCCGGAAGTATAGAAGTCGCAGTCACAATCGAGCACATCGGTGGGCACATGACCCGTGCCGTGATACGCGTCAACCAGCAGAAGTGCCCCCTTACTGTGCGCGATCGCGGCCAGCTTCTTGATGTCCTGGATCGCGCCACTGGTGAAATAGACGTGCGACGTGACCACAAGGGCAGTGTCATCGTCAATGGCCGCTTCAAACATATCCAGGGGGACGGTTACTTTGTCGGGGCTGCGCAGGAACTCCACCTGTAGGCCTTCGCGCTGTTTGGCGAGCAGGCTGTGGCCCACAGTCGAGAAATCTAGGTCGGTGGCAATGATCTTCTTGCGCTTGCTGAAGTCGAGCGCGCTCATGATGCCGGACAGATTGGCCGAGATTGATGGACCCAGCGCGATCCTGTCGGCGGGCGCGCCCACAATCCGCCCGTAACCTGCGCGCAGGTCTGCGCACTTGCCCAGCCAGGTCTTATACCAGGCAGACGCGCCCATCTCGGACCACAGGCTCAGGTACTCGTGTACATTGGCGATCGTGCGCATGCCAAGCGCGCCCAGCGAACAGGTATTGAGGAACGTCTTGTTCATCACAATCGGAAAGTCGTTGCGGTATCTGAGCAGTTCGGGATGGGGGTCGGTCGGGTTGATGAAGGGGTCAGATTTCTTGTCGCCGATTTGCATTGGGCAGGCTCCTTACGCAGTCTGGAGCTAATATAACACCTGAATTGACAACCCTACAACCCCACGCATATACTGAGCGTACGACCCGTTTAGCCTTTTCCTCATTTAGTGGAGGTTATACATAACCATGTCCGTATCTTCCCGGGCATCCCGTCGCGTGCAGCTGCCGTTTCTGCTCTTTTTCTTATTTTCCAATCTTCTGGCTACCGTCGCCCTGGCAGCGTGCGACTCCGGCTCCAGCAGCGGCACGCCCACCGAACCCGACAATGCAATAGAAGTCACCTTCGCCTACTCGTCCGAAAAGCAGCCGTGGATCGATCCTGCTGCTGCCAAGTTCAATAGCGAGCGGCATACGATGCCGGGCGACAACCGCCCCATCTACGTCAAGGCCTTCGTCGTGGATAGCGGCACCGCGCGCCAGCAGATCGTAGACAAGACGCTCGAGCCAGTGGTGTGGTCGCCTTCCAACTCGCTCTGGAAGTCGGTGCTGAACTATGAGGCCGACCAGGAACTCGGAGGCTCGGGGCCGGGTGACGCTGATCCTCTCTTGCTAAACCCGGTGGTTATAGCTATGTGGCGACCCATGGCGGAAGCGATGGGTTGGCCTGGCAAAGCCATTGGCTTGAAGGACATTCTCGACCTGAACGCAAACCCCCAGGGCTGGGGTGCGTTCGGACACCCCGAATGGGGTCCGTTCAAATATGCGCATACCAATCCTGAAGTATCATCCACCGGTCTCTCGGCTGTGGCCGCCGAATTCTATGCGGGCGCGGGCAAGACCACGGGGCTTACCGAAGATGATGTAGACAACCCCGATGTGCGCGCCTTTGTCCAGTCCATAGAAAGCAGTATCGTCCATTACAGTTCTACCACCACCATCTTCAAGGACAATATTCGTCAGGGCGGTATCAGCTACATATCGGCCATCGCGCTGGAAGAACAGACGGTGATCGAGTTGAACAAGACCGGAATGCCCAATTCCCTGGTGGCGATCTACCCGAAAGAAGGCACGTTCTGGCATGACAACCCTTATATCATCCTGAAGGCTCCCTGGGTGACTGCTGACCAGGCCAAAGCTGCGGCAGTGTTCCGCGATTACCTGCTCCAGCCCGATAACCAGCAACTTGCTCTAGCGCTGGGTTTCCGCCCGGCGAACCCAAACGTATCGTTCCGCACGGACCCTTTCACAATTGCGAATGGCGTAGATGTTGATCAGCCCAAGACCACTCTGCAGGTACCCTCCCCTCGCGTACTTGAGGGTGTGAAGAACGCATGGAGCATCCTGCGCAAAGAGGCCAACATCATGTTGGTGCTGGACGTATCGCCGTCGATGGACGACCAGGACAAGCTCCAGAACGCGCTTGATGGAGTGAAGATCTTCCTCGATGAGACGAGGGACGTGGACAAAGTTGGGCTGGTGGTTTTCGACCGCGATTCGCACCTGATGGTGCCGATTGACACACTATCAAAAACTCGCCCCAAGATCCTCAATTACATAAACAACCCCGATCTGTTGCCGCGCAACGATTCGACTGCTATTTATGATGGGGTGGCGGCAGGTCTTGATGAACTTGACCGCTTACACGACCACGCCCATATCAATGCAATTGTCCTGTTGACTGACGGTAAGGACAACTCAAGCTCGACGATCAACAAGCGGAGTGTGCCCAACCGGTTGCGGACAGACCGCGACCAGTTATGGGCGGTGAAACTGTTCCCGATAGCTTACGGTAGTGGCGATGATGTAGATAAGGACCTCTTGCAACAGTTCGCAAATATCACCCAGACGAGCCTGGTCAGCGGAGACGTGACGGACATCAAGAAGATCTATGACCTGATGAGCAACTATTTCTGAGCCGTAGAGCGTAAACCAAACGCGATACGCCGTGCGTCCTTGCATGGCGCCTACGTCGTGTCGCGTCTATGCTATAATTGACGATAAGTATCTTAGGAGCCCGTTTCCATGCCAGATGGTCAAACTGATAATGAGTACGCGCCGTATCGCGTAATTGACGTTCTCAATTACGGAGGGTTTTTCGGCGGCGAGACGGTGACGCTCGATGCACGGCCATTCTCGGCCCCCGACCGCATCGTCAGCTACATTATCCCTGAGCACCTGTTCGACAATCTCACCCAACGCCACCTGATTCAGGCCGGCGTAGCTCTTGGCCTTGTCGTGGATGGTGGAGAAGTACGAGCGGCTCGTGTGCTCGGCGCACCCACTCGCGAGCAACTAAAGGAACTTGTCAAACCTCCCTCTCACGAAGAAGGGTCGACCGGAAGCCCACGTGCACTTTCCTACCGGTGCGCCCACTGCGACCTCTGGATCAATGGAATGCCCGACCGTCGTGACGACGGCTATTACTACTGCCGGCTGTGCGGGACAAAGCTCGGCTAACCACGTACCACCCAACCTCATTTATGCCAGGTCACGATGTTGACCCAAGAATAAACCTTCAGGAGTACCAATGGACGATACGTTACAAATGCTCAAAGACCTCACCGATGCGCCCGGCGTGCCCGGTCAGGAAGGACCTGTACGCGAAGTTATGGCGCGCTACCTTGCCCCACATGGCGAATTGATGTACGACAACCTCGGTTCCATAGTTGCCATGAGCCGCGGTAAGCATGCGGGCGATGATGCGCCCCGTGTTCTGGTGGCCGGCCACATGGACGAAGTGGGCTTCATGGTCACCCTGATAACCGACGAAGGCTTTCTCAAGTTTCAGACCCTCGGCGGCTGGTGGGAACAGGTGATGCTGGCCCAACGCGTCACCGTGCGCACACGTAAAGGCGACCTGACGGGCGTCTTTGGCTCGAAGCCTCCCCACATCCTCACAGCCGATGAGCGCAAGAAGATGGTCGACAAAAGCGAGATGTTCATCGACATTGGTGTGATGAACAAACAGGAAGCCCTGGATGCAGGTGTGCGTCCCGGCGACCCGATCATCCCGGTCTGCGAGTTTACGCAGATGGCGAACCCTAAGATGCTGTTGGCTAAGGCGTGGGACAACCGTTTTGGGTGCGCGGTTGCCGTTCAGACTCTCGCGCTACTGGGCGATAATCATCCTAACATTCTTTACTCGGGCGCAACAGTGCAGGAAGAGGTGGGGTTGCGAGGAGCCGGTACTCTGGCCAATATGGTCAAGCCGGATATTGCAATCTCAGTTGACGTCGGCATCGCGGGCGACACGCCGGGCATCAAGAAGCACGAAGCCCAGAGCAAGATGGGCGATGGACCTATCATACTGATCTACGACGCTTCGCTCATTCCGAGCCTCAAGTTGCGGAACTTCTTCATTGACGTGGCAGAAGACGAGAAGATACCCTACCAGTTTGACACGGTAGCCGCAGGTGGCACAGACGGCGGCCGAATGCAGCTTTCGCACAGCGGCGCGCCCACCATCAATATAGGGGTGCCCGCGCGCTATATCCACTCTGCCACGTCGATGATCCATCTCGACGACTTGAATAACGCCAGCCGCCTTGTAGCGGCGGTTGTGAAGCGGTTGGACTCTGCCACAGTAGCGGAGTTGAGGAAATAAGGTCGGAATTACCAGCACTAACCCCAGGAGAACCAACAATGAAGTTGAGACTGTCAGAACGAATGCACAGGCTCGGTACCGAAACCGCATTTGAAGTTGCAGCGCGAGCACGCGCATTAGAAGCACAGGGTAAGCCCATTATCCACCTGGAGATCGGCGAGCCTGACTTTGATACGCCAAAAAACGTGCGCGAAGCCGCCAAAGATGCCCTCGACGAGGGGTACACACACTACACGGGCGCGACGGGCATACCCGAGCTACGCAAGGCGATTGCCGATTATGCTGGCAAAAATCGCGATATGAAGTTCGACCCCGAAAACGTGGTTGTCACTCCCGGCGCGAAGCCGATCATGTTCTACACAATGATGGCGCTCCTTGAGCCGGGCGACGAAGTAATCTACCCCAACCCCGGCTTCCCGATTTACGAGTCAATGATCAACTTCCTGGGCGGCGTGGCCGTTCCCCTGCAACTGAGTGAGCAGCGCGATTTCCGGGTGAACCTGGAAGAACTGGAGCACAAGATCTCGTCAAAGACGCGCCTCATCATACTCAACTCTCCCCACAACCCCACGGGCGGCGTGCTCACCTACGACGACCTGAAGCAGATAGCATCCCTAGCGGTAAAGCACGATCTGGTGGTGCTTGCCGACGAGATCTACAGCGAGATCATCTACGAAGGCGAACATCACACTATCCTCAGCTTCCCCGGCATGATGGAGCGCACTATCCTGCTTGACGGCTTCTCCAAGACGTTCGCTATGACAGGGTGGCGCATGGGCTACGGTATCTTCCCCGGCGAGTGGATTCCGCACATCAGTCGTCTGATTATCAATAGCGTGTCCTGCACCTCGACTTTCAGCCAGCGCGCAGCGGTCGAAGCGCTTACAGGGCCTCGCACCGAAATCAACACTATGCTCGATGCGTTCAGCCGCAGGCGCGACCTTGTTTATAAGGGAGTGAACGAGATACCGGGGCTGCGTTGCAACAAGCCGGAAGGCGCCTTCTATTCGTTCCCGAACATCACCGACACCGGCCTGACCTCCCGCGAATACGCCGATTATCTGCTGCGTGAAGCAGATGTAGCGGTTCTTCCGGGCACTGCATTCGGTGAGTACGGCGAGGGCTACGTGCGCATATCATTTGCCAACTCGGAGGCCAACCTCACTGAGGCGCTCAGGCGCATCCGCAAGGTCAATGAGAAACTCCCCGCGATCAAGGCCGAGATAGCAAGGTAGACGCTGGGCGATAGGCGACGCAGATCCCGCCGCCTATCGCCCAAACAATTATTCACTCGCATTCGGTCGTTCCCGACATGTCGACAACCACCAATTCCTCAACTACCCCATCGGCAGATGATCACCGGTCGTCTTACTATATCGTGGGTGGCTTGGCGGTTGCTTGCGCGCTTGTATTCCTCTTCGCGGGGATGCGGCACAATCAATCGGTCTCGTTTCCGGTTGATGATGGCTTTATATACAGCAATTATGTGCTTGGCGCCTCGACGGGCCACCCGTTCGATTATAACCCGGGCGAAGCTAGCGGCGGTATAACCGGCCTGGGCTGGTTATTGCTATGCACAGTTACGTACTGGCTGCTGATCCCCTTCCACGCTTTATTAGGCGGGTTGGCACCGCCTGAAGTGCAGGCGGTTAGCGCCGACCTGGCCCAACAGACGGGCCATTTGCTACTCGCGGCCTATATACCGGCCGTGGCGTGCTTTGCCTTCACGGTAATGGGCGTATACCGCCTGGCTCTGCTCACCCTCCCCCTATCCGCGCGCAATCCGCGCTCCCGCAACTTTATGGCTGTGATCATAGCTTTTGCAGTGGCGGGCGACATCACGCTAGTGTGGGGCACCCTCTCCGGCCTTGAAGTGCCTCTGTCGCTGGTGCTCTCAGTGTGGGCGGTGGTATTCTTGCTGATCGAATACAAACAGGGCGCTCTGCGGTGGTCTTTACTGTTCGTGGCGCTGCTGCCGTGGGCGCGGCCCGACCTGCTGGCTATCAGCGGCGCGGCCTTCGCCTGGCTGCTACTGCGCTCCGTGTTCGAGGCTGGGCAACAGGGGCGTACTGCCGCACTTCGTAATGTTGGTCTCTACGCGGCTGCTATCGTGCTGGGGCTCGCGGCCATGAGTTCAATCTACTTCGTGGGTTGGGGGCGGCCCCTGCCTGCGTCCTTCTACGCCAAGGTGCGTAGCCTGCGTTTCGGAGATGACATGTTTACGGCCATGCGCCAGCTGCTGTTGGGCGGGCGAGACTTTCCGATTATCGCGGGCGTGGTGGCACTGGCGGGTGGCCTCGTGCAGATTGTATTGCCTCCTCGCTCTCCGGACAAGGAGAAAGGTGGCGAGGACTTTTGGAACACGCTGCTGGTGCTTCTTGTAGGGGTGGTGTATCTGCTGGCGATCATGCTCACTCTCTCGTGGTTCGGGCAAGAAGAGCGGTACACGATGCCACTGCACCCGTTCGGCATTGTGCTCATTGGTTTGCTGGTGTGGCGCCTGCTTGATCTGCTGCCGGTTGACCGGGTGTTTGCCCTTCCGGTCGTGCAGCCCCTCGCCCTGGCGGCTATTGGGCTGGTGCTACTGGCGACCGACTACGTGTGGGCGACCAGGCAGTACGTGGTAGAGGTGCGTAATATCCGAGATGCGCACATTATCCCTGCACTTTGGATCAGCGCCAATGTGCCTGCCGGCGATCTTGTCGCCTCAGAACCCATAGGCGCGATCCGGCTGTTTTCGGGCCACCGGACGTTCGATATAGTAGGTCTGACCAGTCCGGCTGCCCTCGGTACCTATCGGGACTGGCCGCGCTCCTGGGAGATGCTACACGCTCAGGCTCCCGACTATTTTCTTTACTACCCATCCCTTTATCCGGGCGGCGCTCCACCCGCGTGGGCGACAGATGTACAGCAGTTCCCCGTGCCGGACAACCGCATTGCAGGGGCAGACCTGATCGCAGTGTACAAGTTCGACTGGTCAAAGTATACGCCCGGCCCCTAGCGAGTGGCGCGTTTTAGGGGCGCATCCATTACTTCTGTCGCCTCTATACATGAACGATATTCCCATTGCATCCACCTGTTTCATGGCCTATAGTCTTATTGAGGTGTATAATCGGGTACTTTGCCCGGAGAATCTTGGCGGCATGGAGCCGCAGTTGCTCTGCGGGCATCTTTTAGGGGCATTGACTTGCAATTGGTTTACTCGTTACTCATAGTTCTAGTGGGGCTTCTGGTGGGCTTCATGGTTAATGTCGTTTCTACAAGGCTCGCAGCGCACCGCCCAATGTTTGGTCCCTTGCACTGCACACGTTCTCCCCACGGCCTGACCATCATCCAGGCGCTACCCATAGTAGGCTACGTACTGCAAGGTGGCAAATGCTCAACATGCCACAAGAAGATCAGCATCTCCTACCCGCTGGTGGAGGGCGCGACGGCTTTGCTATTTCTGCTGTCCTACCAGTTCGATGGCTTCGGTGTTCCTTTCCTGTTCCATGCGGTCTACGTGGCACTGCTTATGTTGGTGCTGGTGATTGACTGGAAACATCGCGACATCTACTTCCTGGTTATTGCGGCAGGCTGCGTAATTGCTCTGGTGGGGAGCCTGCTTTTGCCCGGCCTGGATATTTGGTCTGAACTGCTGGGTGCCGGCGTGGCCGGTGCGTTCTTTTTGCTTGCTTATATCGCGGCCAAGCTGATCTTCCCCAAAATCGAGGAACCTTTGGGTGCGGGCGATGTATTGCTTGCACTGATGATGGGGTTGATGTTGGGGTGGCCCAATATTGTGGGCGCATTGCTGATCGGTCCGTTGATTGCCGGTGCGGTAGCGATCCTGCTGTTGGTGTCGCGCCGGAACAAGATGGGCGACTTTATGCCCTATGGGGTGTCCCTCTGCGCTGCTGCTATCCTGTTCCTGGTCTATCCCCAACCCTTCGCCGACGCGCTTCACCTGCCCAACCTTTCCTATATCGTTTCCAATCTGTTCACGCCCTGAAGTAGGTCGCGTCGCCGGTCGTAAGTCGAACTACGCGCACCGTATGGCTCGCGAGGTCGCGGGCTTGACGCCCCACGCCTGCTATCGTATACTCGATCAGAATAGAGTATATTCTCTAGCCCTGGGATCACCGTGGCTCACGCACCGTATTTCCATTTCACATGACCTTCTAAGGACTAAGAAATAGCTATGGCATCACAAACTTGCCCAAACTGTGGGTGGCTAAATCGTGCCACCAATCGCTTCTGCTCTAACTGTGGCGCTTCTATGGTGCCCTCAACCGACGGACCGACAACTGAGGACACTGGGCAACCAACCTCCAATCCTGCCGGTTCTGCGGGCGTGTCAGGCCCAGCGACTCCGGACGCAACTACCCAACCTGTTACCTACGTTGTACAGCGATGGAACACTCCTACGCCCGATAGTGACGCGCTCGCGGAGGCGGCAGCTACCGCCGCGCCCTCGTCCTCAGGGTTCATCCCGCCTGTGCCTTCTTCCCAGGGTTCTAACGTGCCGATTGCGCCCCCGCCCGTACCTCCGTACTCGTCCACTGGCGCAGACACCACTGTTTTCGGCATGGGAGCTACGGGTTCCTCAGTGCCTTCGACTACACAACCTGACAGCGCTCGGAATTCCGGCGGGGCTTACGTGCCCTACTCTACGGAGGCTGCCCAGCAATTGCAGGCAGGCACGCCGAAACGTTCGTGGCTAATTCCCACTATTGCCGTTGGCGCCCTGGCGCTTCTCGTGCTGGTGGGCATAAGCGGCTTCCTGATCCTCAACGGGGCCAAACAGCCAGGTTCGTCCTCGTCCGGCTTGATTGCGCCCGGCACGACATCTCCGTCGAACACAGGATCCGCCCTCAAGACAGGCTGCACAGGACTGGCTAGCCAGACCGGCAATTCGGACGATAATACGGCGCTTAAGGCCACCGTCTGCCAGAGCAATGATGAACAGATCAAGGCATGGCGTAGCCTGGACACCGAAGTACTGAAAAACACGCGTACAGGACAGGCATTGCAGGAGAACATCCAGGCTGTCCAGGAACTCCAGTCCAAGAAGATGTACGCCCTGCCTGCCAATGTTAGCATCGACTTTGGCAAAGTAACAGTCAGCGGCGACACAGCCACTGTCGAAACGACGGAGGTTTGGTCCGTTACTTTCTTCAACTCATCGGACGGCAAGGCGTTGCAAACACAAGGCCCGGACAAGTTGCAAGAGCTATATCACTTCGTCAAGCAAAACGGCAAATGGCTCATACAGTCGGTCGATATCACGGCGACTGATGCTCCCACGCCCACCCTACCACCAGGCTCGAACAACGCTTGAACCATAATTTACGATCGTGAAAACCTGGGTCTTCAACGTTTAGTACTTGAAAGCGGGATGTAACAAGAAGAAAGGGGTGGCCTGTAAAATCAGGCCACCCCTTTTGTATTCATATCTTACGCGGTTCGCCTACCTGGCGGCAGCCGCCTTGCGTCCGGCGCGCCTTAGGAACCAACCCGCGAGCAACATTAGCACCGACGCCGCGCCAAGCCACACCGGCAGGCTTGAAGGACCCGCGCCTGTGACGGGATTGACCCTGGGGGGTGAGCCGTCAACAGTTGATGGCTTGCCTCCGCTTGCATTACCCTTCGTTGAGCCATTGCCACTTGTCGCGTCAACCACCCCGCCGCCGTCGTTGCTGCTATTAGGAGGCAGTACCTGTGCGGGTGGGGGCGCGGAAGTCGGGGCCGGTGTCGGCTTTAGCACGGTTGGGGCGGGCGTAGGCTTTTGAGGGGTTACACCGGGCTTCACATCAGAATCGCCCTTACTCTTATTTGATGTAGCCGTGGCTACAGGGACCGCGTGCGATGGCACCCCTGTTGGAATGAGCACTACGCCACTTGGCACAGCCACTGGTACCAGAGCCGTGGACTGGGCCGGAGGCGCCGCCCCAGCGACAGTAGTACTTACGCCTTGCGGAACCGCAGGAGTAGCATTCGTGTTGGCGGTGCTCAGAGGAGGAGGCCCACCGTTTGGCGAATCGCCTGCATTACTACCGCCAGACCGTGGCGTAGCCGTTGCTGTATCTGCGGGCAGCACTGGCCCTTCTACAACGCTCTCAGGTTGAGCCGCGTTTGGTTGGGCAATAGCGCTCTCATTGCCTTGCGTGCCGTTCGGCTGGTCGCCACCTTGTGGGGCGTCTGCCTGCGATGTCGCCTGAGGCGCTTCGGTAGGAGGCGGTGCAGGTGTATCTGTGGCAAGCGGTGTAGCAGATGCCGTGGGGGTATCGGTAGCTATTGGTGTTGGGCTGATCTTCGGGCGCGCAGTTGGCGTAGGAGATGCGTCTTGTTGCGCGAGCGTAGCTGTTGCCTTGGGTTGCCCGGTGCCGCCGCCCTTCGTGGAAGGAGCGGTGGTATAGGTGGGTGGCACGAGACCTGGGGTATCAGTGGGCGCAATAGGCGTGGCGCTGGCGGTTGGTGCGGTCTGGCTGGTGGGGCTGGCCTCGGGACCTCCGGTGCCGCTCGCCCACAAGAGCACTTGCCCTGTGGCATTGCTGAACAGCGTGCCGTAAGGAAGATACACGGTAATGCTGTTGATGCCCGTATTGGTCACGAGCAACGTACCATTACCCAATGCAGGGTTCTGCGTCGACGGAGTAAGGGTCAGGGGGGCGATAGTCGCCTGTCCACTCTGAACCACGGTCAAGAGATTACGACCATCGGGGTTCCAACTGGGGGTGCCGGGTGAACTGGCCGCTGCGTCCACGATGCGTTGGGCAATTGTGTGGTCTCCGGCAGGCCAGGCATTGTTTTGCATCCACCATACCGCCAGGGCTACCTGGTCAGGTTCTGTTGCGGTATAGCCCCAATCAATGCCGTAGAAAAGAGCCGTGCGTACGGCATCAGGAGCGAGAGATTGTATGGCCAGGTCCAGCGTGCCTGTAGGCAGGGCGGCTCCGGGTTGCAGCGCGATGCCGCTCACTTCGATACTGCCAGTACTGCCTGCCGGAATTGTAACTGACCACCCGGGCACAGCGCCAAGGGGGGCTGCCAGGGCGGAAGATGAAAATAAGCCTGCAATACCAACGAAAAGGATAGCGCAAGCCGCCAACAAGCGTAGAGTACGACGGAGAAACCGGGGCTTATACAACGGGTATCCTACCTTTCACGAACCGAATAACGCCAATTGAGTATACACGCGCGGCCGACGATTTGCAAGCAATTCATGTTGCAGGGCGTCCCAGGCCCTATTTGCTTGCAACGTCGGGGTACGGTATAATATAAGGCTGAGGTTCATTTTTGCAGCAGAATGCTGTGTTACTTTGCTCGCCTGGGGGTGTTTCTTTGTTTGATGTGAACTTGCCTGAAATTACACGCGATCCGAATGGCTCGAACGAACCGAATTACAGTCGTTACCGGATCGAACCGCTCCAGCCCGGCTGGGGTACTACGCTGGGCGCAAGCCTGCGTCGAATCATGATTTCTTCATTGCATGGAGCCGCCGTCACGGGTCTCCGTCTGGCCGAACTACCTGATGATCCGAATGAGATACCGGGTATCCGCGAGAACTTGATCGACTTGGTACTCAATGTGAAACAATTGCGCTTTCGCATTTCGGAAGACATGGCTTTGGCCGACGAAAATACTCAGATGCACGTCTACCTCAATTACCCCAACACCGAGGCAGGCGACATTACCGCCGAAAGCCTGGAAGTGCCTGAGGGGTTAGAGATTATCAACCCCGAAACGCTGATCGCCGAGGCCACGGGTGATGGCACGCCTTTCCAGCTGGATTTGCTGGTCCAAACGGGCATTGGATATGAGACCGCCGAGGCTCGTATCGAAGTGCCGGACGATATGATCCCCGTGGACGCCATGTATACGCCCATTCCCCGCGTCAGTTATGTAGTAGAGCGTACCCGCGTGGGTCAGATGACTGACTATGATCGTCTTCTGCTGGAGATATGGACCGACGGCACCATTGATCCTGACGACGCCGTAAGCCAGGCCGCACGCATCCTCACCCAGTACGCGACCGCGGTAGCCGGGTATGGCCGTGATATCGCCGACTTGGGTATCGACGAGCCGGTGGCCCCCGTGGAAGACGACACGAATCGGTCGATCGAGGTGCTGAACCTCAGCATGAGAACCACCAACGCCCTGAAGCGTGCCAATATCACTACGATAGGCCAGATTCTCTCGCTGAGTGACAACGACCTGCTCCACCTGCGCAACTTCGGCACCAAATCGCTTGACGAGCTGAAGGATGCGCTCGCCGCGAATGGCTACGCAATCCGGTCCGACGAATCAGCCGAGGACATCGACGAGGACGTATCGGACGACGAGGACGCCGAACTCTAATCCCCTCGCGCATGATCGGGCACGCGTGTCAGGATGAGTGCCGCGATTATCATACAGGTTGCCGCCATTATAAACACTCCCCTGTAGGATTGGGTGGCGTCGATAAGCAGGCCGGCGGCGAATGCCCCCAGTGGCTGTGCGACCGACCAAACCATATTGGCATAGCCCATAAATGCTCCGGCCCGGTTCTTTGGAACCAGGTCGGCCAGCATGGAGAGATTGAGCGCAGTGGGCGCGGCGTTTCCCACTCCGATCATAACTATCACTGGGATCGCTTGCCAGATATTGTGTACCTGCGACCCGGCAAGCGCGGCGATCGCGAACAGGCCAAGAGCGGGTTGCAGAACGCGCTTCCGTCCCCACCTGTCGGCCAGCCACCCCCATGCAAGTGCCCCTATTGGCGTTGAGATTACCAGCACCAGCAGCAATATGAAGGAGTCTTTCTCCGACACGCCCAGTTCCACCACGCCGAAGCGCGTAATGAACGGCGCAGCCGCCCCTGCCCCCAGCCAGTAGACTGCTATTGCCAGCACGTAGACCGCCAGCGGCTTCTGAGACAGGAGCGCCTTGACCAGAGACCCTGCTTTCGCGTGCTCGCTCGTATGCGCAGGCTGGGTGCGGGGCTCGCGCACACCGAAGGCCACCAGGACGAGTGATAACAACACCACTATCGCAGTGATCACAAATACCCACCCGCGCGCCGTATCCCACAGCGTTATCGAAAGTAGTGTGAAAATAAGCGCGCCACCTACCCCGGCGATGGCTATCCAGCTTCCCATCCGGCCGCGCTGTGAATAGGGGGTGATGTCGGCCAGGAGCGTTGAATACGGCCCGACTGCGATGAACAGAAAAACGCCTGTTAGCGTGACCGCCGCCACCATGATCCAGAATGGCGGTTGAATGGCCAGCACAGCGAGGCAAGCAGCCGTGCCTATCCCCCCGACCAGCAGGAAGGGGCTTCGCTTACCAAGCCTGTTGTGTGTGCGATCGCTCAGGTGGCCGATAAGAGGCTGTATCAGCCCGCCGAATAGTGAGCGCTCGTTCGTAAGTAAGCCCACGATCGCGGCAGGCACCGGTCCACCCGGATTGAGAAACGCTGGCAAACCCAGGGGCATCGTGTAAGCAAGCAAGAACAGGGGCAGCGCGTTGTTCATCATCGTGAACACCAGCCCACCCGCCACACCGCCCACCGCATAGAAAAATATTTGCAGGGGGCTTAGAGGGGCAATACGGCGTTCCGGCCCCTGTTGTTCTTCAAGGCCCTCCGCTTCAAGTTCTCGCGCAAGTTCCTCTCCCGCGAGCAGTGTTTCTTCTTCGGTCTGCACGAAGAAAGTATACCGTATTGCTGGAGGATGGACGACCGATGTCTGGAGAACTAGCTGACGTCGTCAGTCGTCTGCTGTCAGTCGTCCGTCTATCTGTACTTGCCTCGTATCCCGTTAATCCTGATCTTGGCGAGGCCAAGCAGAGCGCGGGAGGCGTCACGCGCGATACGTACCTTTGTGCCCGTCTCGTCGTGCCAGTGGACGGGCACCTCTTTGATGCGTAGGTGGTGCTTTTGGGCTATGAATAGCACTTCGGCATCAAAGCTCCAATCGTCAATGACCGACCGCGAAAACAACGTCTGGGCCGCGTCGTGTGTGAAGCACTTGAAACCGCAGGTAATATCCGAAATGCCCCGAGTAGCGATCCTGTTGGTCAGCCAGGTGAAGACCTTGCCCATGCTTTCACGCCAAAGTGGCTGGTGCTTCTCCAGCACGGCGCCCGCCATCTTGCGCGACCCAATGACCACGTCGAACCCGGCCTCGAACCACGGCCAGAACTTCCCGATTTCGGCGGGGGGAGTGGACAGGTCGGCATCAGTGAACAGCACGTATTCCCCGCGAGCGGCCAGCATGCCCACCTTCAACGCGTGCCCCTTGCCTCGGTTTGGCCTCGACTCGATCACGTTCACGTCTGTTCCGTCGCCCAGTATCCGGCGAGCCATTTGTGCCGTATCATCACTGGAGCCGTCGTCCACCACCACGAACTCCACGCTGTAATCCTGCCCACGGAAGAAATCGGCAAGCAGGGGGAGAGTGTGCCGCATGCGTCGGGTTTCGTTGTACATGGGCACAACGATCGACAGTTTCGGCGGTGTGTTCGCATGCGCGTCGGTCATATCCGGTTCTCCAGAACCTTGATTATCATTTGAGCATCAGTGTTGGCGGCCTGCTGTCTGGCATGGGCCGCCTTCAACAACTGGAGGCCTTCCTCAGCGCGCCCTGCCCACAACGCCCTCAACCTGGCCTCCATCTCGTCAGGGTCAGGCAGCTTCCGCTCGATCTCGACCACCCAGCGCTCAGCACCCACCTCGCTCATGAACCCTCGCACTTTGCGCGCATAAGAAAGCGCGAGAATGGGCACGCCCTGTGCCGCGGCGAAGATCAGCGCATGCAGCCTCATGCTCACAAGCAAGTCGGCTTTGCCCACGAGGCCGGCTAGCTTGCCCGGCGTGTCCTCTATCTGGGCGCGCACCATCGCGTCGTCCGGCACGCCCTTCTCGCGGGCCGCCTTCGCGATCAATTCCAGCATCTCCTCGTCACGGTGCGGCCACAGAGGCAGCAGCACTACCCGTGCCCCGAACTCCTCTACCGCAACCTGGATGGAGCGGGCCGCGCCTTCCACCAGGCTTTCTACGCGCCCCGGATCCTGCCGACCCTCCAGGCCGAGGCGGTGCCGTATGCTCACGGGCAGGATATAGGTGAGCGTGAAGCCGGGTTCGATGCCGGGCAGATGCCGCACACAGAATATCACAACGGGCTTGCCGTCATCGGGCCAATTCACATCCACCGGCTCGGGTTCGAGCAGTATGGCCGGGTCTGCGGTCACTTGTACATACCGTGGCGACACCCCCGCCAATACCAGCAGTCGTTTGGATGCTGTGTCACGTACGCTAAAATAGTCGGCGGAGCGGCAGATAAAGCGCGCCATCAGCCTACCAAGTAACGTCCAGAGGGGTTCTACGCCCAGCCCCCAGCCGATCACCCTTACTCCCAGCAACCGGGCAACGGCTACGTAGATAGCGTACACGGGCAGGTTATACAGGCTCGTGCCGTCCTGAATCAGCCCACCCCCGCCGAGGATGAGCGCCTTCGCGCCCACGAGCGAACGGAAGGTGGCGGGGTTGAACAGCTTGCGGGAAAGGCTCTTTACGCCAAGTTGCGAGTCGGTCTTGGCGGGATTTGTGGAGAGCGCCACCAGGTCGTCGAAGCCGCTCGACCGGAGCCTGGTCACAATGACCTGCGCCAGCGCCTCGTCCCCGGTATTGTTACTGCCGTACCAGCCCAGGATCACTATTCGGCTGCGTGTCTGCTGTGCGTTGCTTGTCATTCGTCGCTGGGGATGCGTGGGTCGTCGCTCGTAGGCCGCCTATCTTCGCCTGCCTGTTCACCACGTGACTGGATAATCTTCAGGAACACCTGCAAATAACGGCGAGCTATGATGTCCCACGAATAGCGATCCCGTGCGAATGCTCGCGCACGCTGGCCCAGCCTTGACCTCTCCTCGTCATCCGCCAGCAATTCGAGGATCGTCTCCACGTACGCATCGGTGTCCAGGGGGTCGAGCAGGGTGCCGTTTTCGCCCGGCACTATCGCTTCAGGTATACCGTCGAGTTTGGAGGCGACCACGTAGCGCCCTGCTGCCGCCGCTTCGAGCGCGACCAACCCGAACCCCTCGATGTCGTTCTGAACTGGGATGTTGGGCATTATGAACAGGTCCGCGATGCTGTACGCCGCACGTAAGGTGTCATCGTCTACTCTGCCCAGCAGACATACGTGATTGCCGAGGTGCAGGGACGCGATGCGGGTCTCGATCAGGTCGCGCTGGGGGCCTTCGCCGACGATCAAATAGGTGATGTCCTGCCTGTGTGCTAGCAGTCGTGGCATGATCTCGGTCAAGAAATGCACCACACCTTTGCGCTCGATGAGTCGGCCCACAGTGAGGAGCACCTTGCGGTCGCGGATCATGCGCCCCGCGTGCATTTGCAGATTGCGCATGCCCGCCGAGGTGAACTGATCAGCGAACTCAAGCATATTGACCCCGTTGGGGATCACCTCGCACAGGGCCGCAGGCACACCCCGGCGAATACACTGGGTGCGTGTATAGCTGCTGACGCAAATAACCTTGTCCATACGCCGCAGGCACCTGGGAATGAGCCACTGGTAGGCGCGATTGTCGTAGGTCACATCCAGCCCATGTATCGTGACCACCACGGGCACGCGCAACAACGTCTTAAGCGCGAGGCCCAGCGGCGCGAGAAGGGCATCCGAGAGGTGTATCAGCTTTATATGGCCCGAGCGCGGCACAGTGAGGACGGCGCGCAGAAACGCGTACACAACAAAAAAAGGCACGAACACGGTCGAACCGCCCCAGTAGATGGTGGAGGTGGGTGTAAGGCGCCCGATCTCCTTGGTCAGGCTCTGGCTCAGTTTTTGCATGCCCCCCACCGAGGGCGGGTGCTTGCGCGTGATAAACAGTATCATTTCAAGGTCACTACCGAAGAAGGCTTTTGGCTACACTTTTGTATCCCGTCTATTTTACCCTATTAGGGCAAACGAGAATCGCAAACTATAGCTGAGGGGTCACAAGTGAGGACGGCCACGACTCAATTCCAGTCGCGAATAATTGAAACATGACACATGACTTACGATCTACGATCTATGACACGTCGCGATCTACGACTCGGCCCAGCGCTGCGCTGATTGCTCCCCACACGCCCGCCCCGAGGATCGACCACAGGCGCGCAAGAAGGGCTGCGGCGGTGGCCACGGGTGCGGGCACACCGAGCACACCCAGCAGGCTCACTATAATGAACTCACGCACGCCCAGCCCCTGTGGCACCACCACCGCCAGATAGCCGCCGACCCAGGCCGCTGTGAATATGCCTGTCACGACGGGAATGTAGTACAGCGCCAGCCCCGGATACAGCGCAGACAGCAACGAGAAGAATATTAGCCCGAATGCGACCCAATTTAGCACAAACGGGATCAGCAACTGCAGGACATCTTTCGAGGACAAATGCACCCCGAGCGGCTTGCGCCCGATCCGGCGCAGCCCCCAATCGACCAACCGGAAAAAGAGGTCGGGTCGCCAGATTACGCCCACGAGCACCACAAGTGCGAGTGCTGCTATCCACAACGGGGGGTTGGGCCATGCCACCAGGCTCAGCCCCGCCACCACCACAGCCGCAAGCAAGTTCAGCACAGACTCAATCGCCACGCTGATCACGCCGCTTAGCCTGGGTACGCCCTCCTTTTCGGCAAGATACACGCGTCCCACGACGTGCCACACTGACCCCGGCAAGTACGCAGCCAGCGCGGAGTAGTAGAGTATTTGTGTGCTGCGCTTGAAAGGCAAAGCATAGCCCAGCTTGCGCAGGATCAGCCACCACCCCCACACCGGCAGTGGTCCCCGCGCGACCAGCACCACTAGCGCTACTACCAGCCAGCCCAGCTCCAATTGCCAATCGTAGTCAGCGAACTTGGGGCCGAGGTCGTAGATGGCCAGCGCAAAGAAGGCCACGATCAGTACCGTGATTACGACTTGCGCCGTGCGCCGCACTTTGGGCGTTGCCAGCCATCGCCTGATCTCAGTCGCAGTCAACACGTTAGTAGGCCAGGTAGGCCGCGAAGATCGATTTGAGATCGGCCTGCGAGTGTGCTTGTAAGATGGTCAACAGTCCTTCCGGGGTGGCGCGCTTGAACCTGTAGGTGGTGTAATAATCACGCAGGGCGGCGTAAAATGCATGATCACCCATCGCCTTACGCACCTTGCCTAGCATGACGGTGCCGCTGTCGTAGACCGCTGCAGTGTACTGGCTCTCGCTGGCGAACCCGCTGTATACGCCCGCCGACACGGGTCTGCTGGCAGTTGCGCCCGAGGTCATGCCGGCGAACGCTTGGCTGTATGTGCTTGCAAAGTTGGCGCGTATATACTCGGTGGTCATGAAGGTGGTCATCGCTTCATCAAGCCAGGGGTCGGTAAGCTGGTTATTGCCCACAGTCGAGTAAAACCACTGGTGGCCCACCTCGTGGACCGGCGTGTACCAGGTCCAAGTGCCGAACGCAGTGCCGTAGGCCAGCCACTGGCTTGGTATGAAATAGGCCATTGGGTACTCTTGAGCATAGTTGTCCGTCTTTTCGAGCGGCACCCCCATTTCGGCTATGGTATAGGTGTCGAAGGGGTAAGCGCCTATCTTTTCGCCGAACCAGCCGAGCGCGGGAGCGGTCAGGTCAAGCTGGCGCTGGCCCGCCTCTTTGTGGCCCCGCAGGTAAAAGGCCAGCATCGTAACGTCGCCTACTTGCCTGGTCATTGAAGCGTCATCATAGGGATTGATAAAGCGGGGCGAGACCACGTAGGCCACATCCCGAACGTTATCAGCCTCGAACCTCCAGTAGGTGCCGTCGCTGCTGCGTTCCACAGCGTCGCCTGTGCCGCCCACCACGAGCTTTTCGCCGCCCGAAGATTTTACCACGATAGAGTAGTGGGCGGAAGCGTTATTCCCCAGGTCGCCCAGTTCGGAGTAGGGGTAGTATTGCCAGCCACCATTCTCATACGGCACGAGCGTGGGCAACATATCCCCCAGCGTCAGGATGTCGTTATCGACATCATAGCCGGTGCGCCCGCCCACAGGTCGGGGCGCAAGGTCGGCCTCCAGTTCAACCGTGACCTCGCCGCCGGGGGGCACAGCCTGAGGCAATGCCACTTCGAGGTTTATATCTTCGAGCCAGCGCGTTTCGGCGGCTTGTCCGTTCACCTGGACGCTCTCGATTGTGAGGACGCCGTCCCAGTGTTTCCATGGTGCGCGCAATATAAGAGCGCCCAGTTCGGAGTCCGACCCATTGCTCAGGCTGACCGTTTCTTCGAGGTGTACTTCACGGTCCGGTGCTTCGCCTACGGTGATGCTTGCGCTGTACTGGGCGTCCATGTTCGCCTCGTGGCGGTCGGCATATCGCCACTGCCAGTAGTGCCGCCCCACGTTACCCATCTCGACCCTGGTGGCCGCCGGGTTACCGGGGTTGTAAGTGAGGGTGCGCCGCTCGAACAGTTGCACTAGCACCGTACTGGCCTTGCCGTTGATGGGTACGGTTATCCAGTACGGTTCTGTTATCGGGTAGCCCAGCGTGGGCAGCCAATGTGAGTTCTGAGTTCCGCGTTCCGAGTTCTGAGTTGTTGTGTCTGAATCAGCTGTGGTTTGGGCGAAGCTCCAGAACACGTCCGCCCAGTTGTGGCCCGAGGCTTCTTCGTAGCGCCCTATGGTAATGCTAGCGGGCGGGTTCTCCTCCGGCACGACTTCGGCTGTGGCGCCGTCCACGCGCAGAAGGGACATATCCCCCAGTGGCTGGCCTTCCTGATTGCCTGCGTGCCCGGTCAGTCCCGCGAAGTCTGCGTACGTGGGGCCTCCGTTGCCATCGCCTGCCACCGCCACATTAGCCGGGCCGATCTCATAAACGTGGCCTCCTCCCGTTTCCGTGGCCCCTGCCACCATCTCTTTCACAAGCAGACCGCTGGTAACGTACCAGGGCGAATTCTTATCTCCTTGCGGGTCGTTGACCTCCAGTCGTCCCTTGTCGAAATACTGCACCAGGTGGTTGCCCTGTGGCGTGTCGCTGTACGGTTCGTACTCGGTATAGAAGGCTCCCGGCCCCCACATCCACACATGGTCGCCACAGGTTGTACAACCCTCGTCTGCCGTCCATCTTGCGTGGATAGCCGCATCCGCGAACCCCTCGGATGGTGCGCGCAGTGGGGCAGCTTTGGCGGGTGTGACGTTTGCTATTGCACCCAGCGCTAGACCGGCTACACACAGGAATGTGGCTCGGCGCGAGATATTTCGGGCGTGAGGGTTCATAGACCCAGTATATCATCTTGTCCCAATATAGCCCCTGTGCTATACTGCCCCAGTCCTTATCTATTTCCCCTTTATTTGCGCCACGTTCACGGAAGCAGGCTTACAAGCACTCCAAGAGGAGACCCCGCTATGAAACTCAATTTCAGTCGCTCCCCGTTCGTAGTTATCGTCGTTTTGATCCTGTTGGCGCTGGTGCCTTTGTCCGCGATTGTCGTCACGGTGGCGAGGGCAGGCGCGTCTCTCGCGATGCCATCTGCCGCGCCCTCGACCGCGGGCGATTGGCCGATGTACGGGCACGACGTCAGCCGCACCAACTACAACCCCGACGAAACCACGATCAGCGCGGCCAACGTCAACCAACTTGTGCAACGCTGGGAAATGCAAGTTGGCTCAGGCACTACCGCTACGTCAAGCGGGCCTTCGGTAGCTAACGGCAAGGTCTACGTGGGCAGCAGTGTTGCTTCGGGCAACAACTTCTTCTCGTTCGACGCGGTGTCGGGCGCGTCCGCCTGGTCGAAGAACCTCGGCTACTATAACACCTGCTTCAACGTCGGCATCGGTTCGACGGCGGCTATTTCGGGCAGCGTGGTGATAGTTGGCGGTGGTGACCAGCCGAACGTTGCCTACTACGGACTCGATGCGAACGACGGCCATCAGCTCTGGCGCGTGCCCATAAACGCGGGGGCGAGCGCTTTCACATGGGCGTCGCCATTGATTGCAAATGGGCGTACCTACTGGGGGGTATCGTCGCGTTGTGATAACCCCTCGGTACGTGGCGAGGTGCGCGGCCTCGACTATGACACAGGCCTGAATCCTCTCAGCGCCTACTTTGTGAACTCAGGGCAGGCCGGGGGCGGCGTGTGGAACTCGCCCGCTCTCAGTCCCGACGGCAGCACCCTGGTCGCAGCCACGGGCGAAGACTATAGCTGCAATCCTTGCACCTATGTTCGCTCGATGGTAACGATGGACCCGGCTACCATGAACATTCTGCAATGGGACAAGCAGGGGAGCGACAACACCGACCAGGACTGGGGTAGCACACCCCTCATCTTCCACGACAGCCAGGGTCGCATCCTCGTGAGCGCACACCTCAAATCGGTCGGCGGGGGCGACCCACCCAACGTCTTCACCTACGTGCTGAATGACGTGAGTAGCGGCCCCATCTGGCAGCGCAACACCAGCCTCAGCACGGGCATGATGGACGCCTACGACCCGACAGTCGGGAGCGGCGGCACGCTGTTCATCTTCGGCGGCAGCAACACGCTCTACGCTGTGGACCCTGCGACAGGCGTAGACCGCTGGACGCCTGTGTCGGTTGGTACTACAGCGGCCCACGCGAATATGGCGCTTGCCAACGGCCTGATCTTCATCAACCTCGGCAACTCCGGCCTCCAGATACGAAGCGAGGCGAACGGCAGCCTCCTGCGCACACTGCCTCCCTCGCATCCCGGCTCGACTAACTCCGGAGTGGCTGTGTCGCATGGCTTCATCTACTGGTTGTCAGGCTCGTATCTCAATGCATGGAGCCTTCCCGAAGGCAGTCTCACCCCCACGCCCACACCTACCGCTATACCGACGCATACTGTCACCAATACGCCTCTTTCAACAATAACGCCCACTAACACCCCGACGCATACCGTTACAGATACGCCGGTGCCGAGTGCGACGCACACGCCCACCCATACAGCCGTGCCGAGCGTAACGAACACCTTTACCGCCGTGCCGACCCATACTTCGACGAACACACCCGTTCCATCCAGAACGCACACACCCACTCTCACCCCGACCACGCCTCCCACCCAGACTCCTGGCGGACCGACTGCTACGAACACGCCCACCGATACGCCCACGATCGTACCGACAGACACGATCATACCGACAGATACACTCGTACCTACAGCGACAGAGACAGTAACGGGCACGCCACCCACGGTCACTGAAACGCCCACAGCCTGCGCGCTCTCGTTCGAGGACGTGCCGCCCGGCTCTACCTTCTACCCCTACATCCAGTGTATGGCCTGCCAGGGCATCATCAATGGCTACCCCTGCGGTGGTGACGGCGAACCCTGCGACCCCGGCAATAATCCTTACTTTAGACCGGGCAACAACGTCACCAGAGGACAGTTCGCCAAGATCGCGGCTAACGCTGCGGGCTTCGACGAAACACCGGGCGCGCAGCAGTACGAGGACGTGCTCCCCGGTTCTACCTTCTACGACTTCATCTGGCGCTTGACCGATCGGGATCTTGTGTCGGGTTACCCGTGCGGCGGCCCAGGCGAACCGTGCGGCCCTACCAATCTGCCATACTTCCGCCCAAGTGCAAACATCACGAGGGGGCAGATCAGCAAGATAGACGCGAATGCTGCGGGCTTCGACGAAACACCAGGCGCGCAGCAATACGAGGATGTGCTCCCCGGTTCTACCTTCTACGACTTCATCTGGCGCTTGAGCGATCGTGGCATCATGAATGGATACCCGTGCGGCGGAGTAGGTGAACCGTGCGACCCTACCAACCTGCCGTACTTCCGCCCCGGCGCCGACGCAACGAGGGGTCAGGCCAGCAAGATCGTGTCGAACACATTCTTCCCAGCCTGCGCTCCCTGATCTGACCGGCCCGCCTGCGTCGAACGTCATAGTGGACACCCTCCCACACAGGAGTGTCCACTATGCATTTCCCGAATAAGATAAAGTAATGCTACTCGTTCAATTCACCAAAGTAAGCAAAGACTACGCGGGCAACCCGGTACTCGACGAGGTTGATCTCGAGATAATAGAGGGCGACCGGATCGGACTTGTCGGCGAGAACGGCGGCGGCAAGTCAACACTCTTCAAGCTGATCACAGGCGTCGAGCAGCCCACAGAGGGAAGCGTGACCCGGCGGCGCAACCTCACCATCGGCTATCTTACGCAGGAGGCCGACCCCGCGCAGCAGGACAAGAGTGTGTTCGAGGCGGTGTCCGAGATCTCGCCCGAAGCCACGGCGTTAGCCTCGCGCCTCCACGAACTCGAAACTGCCATGTCCACCACGCGCTTTGCGGAAGACGTTGAGTACATGGAGCAGGTGTTGACCTCTTACACCGAGGCCCAGGAGCGATTCGACGCGCTGGGTGGCTTTGCACTCGAACACCAGGTGGGGGACGTGCTGAACGGGTTGGGGTTCGGCGCGGACCGGTATACGCAGACCGTCGGATCGCTCAGTGGTGGCGAAAAGAAACTGGTCAACCTTGCGCGCATCCTGCTCAAGAAGCCCGACTTGCTCTTGCTCGACGAGCCTGACAACCATCTCGACCTTGAAGCCAAAGTGTGGCTTGAGGGCTTCATTCGCTCCTATTCCGGAACGGTGCTGATAATCTCGCACGACCGCTATTTGCTGGAGCAGGTGGTCAAGAAGATATATGAGCTTGAGGACGGACAGATCTCGGTCTTTGTGGGGAACTACAGCTACTTCGCCGAAGAGAGGAAGCGTCGTTTGCTCAAGCGTCAGGAGACCTACTCGCTTCAACAGGAAGAGATAAAGCGGCTGGAGGTCATATTGCGCAACCTTACTTCTTGGGCGAAGCAAAACCCCAAGTTTGCGCCTCGCGCACGCAGCATGGAAAAACGTGTGGAGCGCGCCCGCCGCGAAGCCGCCGAGCGCCCCATCCTCCTGCGCGACCGCATCAAGGTGACCTTCGATTCTGAGCGTAGCGGGGTGAAGGTGCTGGAGCTAAAGGGCGTAAGCAAGTCGATGAATGGGCGCTCACTCCTTCGGCCCATCTACCTGACGGTGCTGTACGGAGAACGTGTAGCCCTGGTCGGCCCGAACGGTAGCGGCAAAACCACGCTTCTGCGCATTATCGCCGGCCTGATCCCGCCCGATGGAGGTTCTATCCGAATGGGGCCGAGTGTGCTGCCCGGCTACTACACACAGGAGCACGAATCGCTACCCCTCGATATGACTCCTATGGACTTTGTGCGCAGCATCAAACCCATCACCGAGCAAGCGGCCATCAGTACCCTGCGAACATTGCTCTTTTCCTACAGGGATATGCACAACACGATAGGCAGCCTAAGCGGCGGAGAGAAAAGTCGCCTCCAGATCGCCCGCCTCATGCTTACCGATGCCAACTTCTTGATCCTGGACGAGCCGACCAACAACCTCGATATCGCTTCGATAGAAGTGCTGGAGACCGCACTGGCGAACTTTGATGGAACGATCCTGACGGTGTCACACGATCGCTATTTCCTCGATAAGATTGTGACCAAGACGGTGGCCCTATCGCCGGGCAGCGAAGCGCGGTTCTACGCCGGCAACTACTCATACTACTTAGAAAAGCGCGCTCAGCCCGGCTACATAGCGGAAAGCGTGTAGGGCTCGTCATGCGTCATCTAGCGATTGCTCGCATTTTATTCCCAGTAGATTTGACTGGACTAGCGGTTGAACATGAGCCGACCCACGGCCCGCTGTCATTCTGAGCGAAGCGAAGAATCAACCTCCGCGCCTATCTGTCTATAGACAGACGCCATGCGAGGCCCCCTGAAGCAAGAGGCTCCCCAACTGATTCTGAGCGAAGCGAAAAATGACAGGGGGGCGTGGGTCGGCGTATGCCACACTCGCACCTGCCGCCCATATCTTGCGGTTCGCGCAAATATGCGTCGGAACGATTAGCTGTCTAGCTCCTCGACGCCAAGGCATGTGTAGACCGCGCCGCCGGGCAGCAGATCGCTCTTCATGAGGCTGACCTGGTTTGCAGTAAACGTTGCCTGTACCGGGGGCCATTTGCTCGCACTAACGAGCGCGTTGCTGATAGTGGCTAGTTCATCCCTTGTCGCGCCCTCACGTATGCGCCCCAGGGTGATATGCGGTTGAAACGGCTTGTCGGGCTTGTAACCCAGCCCACTCAACAGCCGGGCTATCTTTGCCTGCAACATCTGGAGGCGATCTGTGTCACCTTCGAGGCCGAGCCACAGGACGCGCGGCCTTTCGAGAGTCGGAAACGCACCCACATTTCCCACCCCTAGCGTAATTGCACTGATTCCCCTACATCCGGCGCGTACTGCTTCCAGGATCGTAGTGGGGGCATTGAGGGGCACGTCGCCCAGGAACTGCAAAGTGAGGTGCATACCATCTGACCTCGACCAGCGCACGGCCCTCCGCGCCGCTCCCATTGCATGTTGCAACTCATCCTGCTTGTCTGCGAGCAGAGCGCGGACCTCAACGGGTATCTCGACCGCAATAAATGTACGGATAGTGTCCATGGTGACAGCGACCCGTCCTTGTCCCTCTAAAACCTCAGGTCCCATGAGCGCAATCGTTCGAGCAGGCGGTGATTGGTCATATCCATATGAATGGGCGTGACCGACACGTAGCCGTCGGCAATGGCAGCAACGTCGGTGCCCTTATCCCCTTCGCTTCGGATGATGCTGCCCCCTATCCAGTAGTAGGTCTTACCCCGCGGATCGACGCGCTTTACAAGTTGATCGTCGTATATCCTGCGGCCCAGGGTCGTTACTTGCACGCCGTTGATCTCGTCGTGGGGTAGGTTGGGCAAGTTGATATTGAAGAGAATGTCGGTATCAATGCCGTGCTGGCTTATCTGATCGACAAAGCGCGTGATGAACTGTGCGCCCACGTCCACGGGCCAGATGGGGTCGATATCCATCGAGACCGCTATCGCTGGTATGCCCGATATGATTGCCTCCATGGCGGCGGCGACGGTGCCCGAATAGGTGATATCGTCGCCGAGGTTGTTGCCGTGGTTGATACCGGAGATTACCAGTTCAGGCTTTTCCTCAAGGAAGCCGAGCACCGAGAGCGCCACACAGTCGGCGGGCGAGCCGTCCGTAGAATACGCCTTGTAGCCGTCGCCCAGGTTCACGTCGCTGATGCGGAGGGGACGGTCCATCGTGCGCGTATGGCCCGACACAGACCAGTTGCGGTCGGGCGCTATAACTGTCACCTCGTGCGTTGTTGTGAGCGTGTCGGCAAGCGCTTTCAGCCCTGTCGATTGTATGCCATCGTCGTTCGTTACCAGTATTCTCATAGTCGCTTCCAGCGCATGCCCTGCGCGGTATCTTCAACCTCGATTCCGGCCTCACGCAGTTGGGCGCGAAGCGAGTCCGATCGCGCCCAGTCTTTGGCGGCGCGCGCCTCTTGCCTCGCGTCGAATAGAGCCTGCAGGTCGGCGGGTAGTGTCTCTTCCAAGCGCTGGCGCGCAGTCTCCTCCAGGCGTAGGCCAAGCACCCGGTCCCAGTCAAAGAGCGTGGGGAGGGCAGCCGCTTGTTCGCCGCGCCTGTTGGCCTCGCTGATTAGCTCGTGCACGGCGGCCAGAGCGCCCGGCATATTCAGGTCGTCGTTGATTGATGCGAGGAATCTGTCCTTGTACTCCTGCTGCCAACCTGCCGCGCTGCCACCCGCGTTCTGTGCGTCGCCGGACGCCCGCAAGGTGTTGGTGACGAAGTCGTAGAGGCCTTCGAGAGCATTCGCGGCCCCTTGCATGGACTCATAAGTGAAGTTGAGTTGGGCGCGGTACTTGCCGCTAAGGCAGAAATAGCGGAAGGCGAGGGGAGCGAAGCCCCTGTCGACCAGGTTCTGCACGGTGAGGAAGCCGCCACCGCCCGTGTTGAGCGGCTCGATGCCTTCGCCCATGTCCTTTTTGCCGTCAGGGGTGGCCGCGCCCTTGCTCTTGCTCATCTTGCCCGAGTTGATCAGCAAGAACTCGGAGTGCATCCAGTAGTGTACGAACTGTTTGCCTGTGCAGCCCTCGGACTGCGCGATCTCGTTCTCATGGTGTATCGGTATGTGATCAACCCCGCCGCAGTGTATGTCAAAGGTCTCGCCCAGGTATTTCATGGACATAGCCGAGCACTCGATATGCCAGCCGGGGAAACCCTGTCCCCAGGGCGAGGGCCACTGCATGGCATGAGTGGCGTCGGCTCGTTTCCAGAGGGCGAAGTCGGCAGGATTGTGCTTTTCGGTATTCACTTCTACGCGCGCCCCGGCCTCCTGCTCGTCCAGGCTCTGGCGCGACAACTCGCCATACTTGGGGAAGGTGGCCACGTCGTAATAAACGCCGTCTGAGATAACGTAGGCGTGACCTTTGTCGATCAGGCACTGGATCAGGTCGATCATGTCCTGGATGTGGTCGGTGGCAGGGGTGAGTATGTTGGCGCGGTCGATGTTGAGTCGTTCCAAGTCGTTGAGGAATGCATCGGTGTAAAAGCGCGCGATCTCCCAGACCGTTTTGCCCTCGCGACGCATGGCCTTGATCATCTTATCTTCGCCCTCGTCGGCGTCGGAGGTGAGATGGCCTACATCGGTGATATTCATTACGTGCTCGACATCGTACCCGTTGTAGCGAAGCATACGAGCTAATGTGTCCTCGAAAATGAAGGTCTTGAAGTTGCCGATGTGCTGGAAATTGTAGACCGTGGGGCCGCAGGTATAGAGGCCCGCCTTGCCAGCCGTTATGGGTACAAACTCATCCTTTTCACGGGTGAGCGTGTTATAAAGTAGTATCTTATCTTGCGATTCCGCCAATGCTCGCCTCCCAATATTTCCGTAATGTCTTGAGATTGATCCTATCATTCATTATACTCTAAGCGACGAGAGCGTAAGCAAGGAGCCATTCTATGCCCCATGTTGATCTGACCCCGCGTCCTGATGATTCCGCCAAGATGCCTATGCCTGAGTCTCTCAGGCCCAGTGGAGCGCTTGAAGGACCCTATCAGTATACAGTGGCTTCTGAGCGTCCGACCGGCGTTGCCGTGATCGCGTTTATCAGCTTTTTCATCGGGTTGTTGCTGATGATCGGGGACGCCGGGTTATATTTCGAACCTTCCGGCTCGGGTGACCGCGCCTACTGGCTGATATTGCCGATACTACTTGCGTACGTCATCTCGCTAGGTGCTTGGCAGATGTACCCCTGGGCACGCATGACGGCTATCGTAGTTTATTCGTTCGTGTCGTTGGCTGCTCTGTTCGGCGCATTTTTGACTCCCTTTACTCTCGGCACGGTCCTTGCGATCCTTGTACCGGCGTTGATAGTTTTGTATCTATTCAAGAAACCGGTCCGCGAGGCGTTTGAGCGTAAACTGCCGCTTCGTGATTTCCCCGAAGGCACGGATATTAGCCCATGACCGCCCGCAGGCGCACCGACACCGAACCACCTATACCGGCTGAAGACGAGGCAGAGTCTGCGCCCCAGGCCGAGCAAACCTATGGCGGCCTTGGTACTATGATTGCCCGTGAGGTGGCGATTCAGGCCCGGCGCGACCGGGCGCGGCGCGAGTTCTTTCGCATTGAACACGCCTCGTCCACTATTCCCTGTAAGCCGGAAAGCAAGTTCCTCGGCTTGTACCGCGTGACGGGCGACAGCAACATTGTCTACGACGTGCTTATGCGCGATCCCAGCCATGACCACTTCGTGAACCGCTGTTCGTGCCCCGACTATGAGCAGGCCAATCTTGGAACGTGCAAGCATGTCGAGGCGGTGATCTACCACATCCGCAGGAAGCACGCCTCTCAGATTAAGGCTACCAAACCCCGCCTGCTTGAAATCAACCGCCTTACCGTGTATATCACTCTGCGCTACGCAGGCGATGCCGGTTGGACGGCGGCCCCGGTGTATGACCACGCGCTTGATCCCGGCCTGTTGCGCCTGGTGAACCACTACCTGATGCCCTACTTGCACCTGCTGGAAGCAGACCCGCCGCTATTCCTCAAGCGGCTCGACCACTTCCTGCGCGAGGTCGAGGACTTCGGCGGTACCGCAGTGGTCGAACCCGAGGTGTACGACTACGCCAACACCTCCAAGGGTCGCCTGGAGCGCGACGAACGCCGGCGCACGCTTATCTCTGCGGTCGAAGCCGGACAAGCACGCCTGGACCTGCTCAACCTGCCTCTGTACCCCTACCAGGCCGTGGGCACGCTGTTCCTGGCGTTTACCGAGCGTGCCTTGCTGGCTGACGACATGGGCCTGGGCAAGACCATAGAAGCGTTAGCGGCAGCACACTTGCTCAAAGAGTGGCACGGCATCAAGAAGGTGCTAATTGTCACGCCTGCATCGGTCAAGCATCAGTGGGGACGCGAGATCGAGCGATTTACGGGCGACAGCTATGTGGTGGTAGGCGGTACGAAGGCCAAACGCGCCAACCAATACGAACAGGACGCCTTTTTCACAGTCCTCAACTACGAACTGGTGCTGCGCGACCTCGACCACCTGTACGCCCTGAAGCCCGACCTCGTGATACTGGACGAGGCGCAGCGTATTAAGAACTGGCGCGCAAAGACGAGCCAGGCGCTGAAGGAATTGCCTCGGCCATTCGCATTCGTGCTCTCGGGCACACCTCTCGAAAATCGACTGGAGGAGCTTTACTCGATTGTCGAGTTTCTGGACGACCGTTTACTTGGCCCTCCCTGGCAGTTCATGGCACGCCACGTTATCAAGGATGAGTGGGGAGGCATTGTCGGCTACAAAGACCTGGCGGGTGTGCGCCGCGCCATTGCGCCCATCCTGTTGCGCCGCCGAAAGGCCGATGTTCTACAGGACCTCCCGGAACGCATTGATAACGACTTCTGGCTTGAATTGGAGACCGAGCAGGAGCGCGTGTACAGACCATTACAGCGGGCGATGGACGACTTATTGCGGCTGCCCGAATGGGGTCCTTCAGAAAGCGCTGCTGTGCTTGCTCTTGTCACCAAACTGCGCGAGTGCGCCACCGCGGCGCAACTTGCCGATCCCTCGGTTCATTCGTCCAGCAAGCTGCGCGAACTGCCCAAACTGGTCGCTGAGATCGCATCTGAAGGCCACAAGATGCTGATCTTTTCGCAGTGGGAGAGGATGACGCGCTATGCACAGGATGTGCTGACCGCGGCGGGATGGAAGTCGGTGCGTCTGCATGGTGGGCTATCTATGCGCGAGCGTACCCGTATCATCGACAGGTTCATGAACGATCCTGACGTGCACGCGTTTATTTCGACCGATGCGGGTGGGTTGGGCCTGAACCTGCAAGTCGCGTCGTTCGTGATCAACCTCGATTTGCCCTGGAACCCTGCGCGAGTAGAGCAGAGGATTGGTAGGGCGCACCGTATCGGTCAGACTCAGCCCGTAAACGTGATAAATATGATCGCGCTCAACACGATCGAACAGCGTGTGCTCGATGTGTTGTATCGTAAGCAGGAGTTGTTCGACGAACTGCTCGATGTAGACCTCGATCCGGAAACGGGCACGCTCATAACCGACGTAGCGTTGCCAACCGAGCGCTTGCGGCATATAGTGGAACTGCTAATGGCACGCTAAAGGAGGGGGTAACAAATGCCCCGGTGGTCTCTAAAACGACTTTTTACGCGCCCGGACGGCGGGCATGACGAAGCTGAGGATGTCGAGACGTCCGACGTGGGCACCTCACCTGAGGATGACATAGCGAGCGACCTCTCCGTGGACGATGGCGGGCCTGTCAGCCCGCTTGCTATGATGGACGAAAGCCGCCCCGAGTCCTGGCTAGGCAACTTCCTGACCATCATTGGCGCGCCGCCCGCCCTTCAGTACAACACGCTTGATGCGGCGCGGCGCGATGACCGGTTGCTAGCCCACTTGCAGGAAGTGCGCGCCGCCGCTTCGCATGATGATCCCGCACGCTTGCTCGATCCTGCCGGTGCCGCTGCCCTCAAGGCGCGCGACTGGGGAGCATGGTGGCGGGGCCAGGAGTCGATTGGTCGCTACGCTTACTCAACGTTAGCGCTGGCGATGCTGGGTGATCGCACGCATGTCGCCGACCTGGTGGCTCTCTACAGGCAAGAGGACAACACTCGCATCAGGAAGGACGCCCACTACGTAATTTGCTTCCTACTAGACAAACAGTGGCCCTCCTATGTACCTACCGCCAGTGACCTTGAGAAACTTGCGGAACCATCGTCATATGACGCCTAGCCCAGCCGTAAACCCGGAGGATTCTGCTCGTGAAAATAAATCATCTCAACCTCACTGTCACTGATGTACAGGCGGCGAAGGCGTTTCTGACAAACTACTTCGGGCTTAGGAGCGGCGAGCAAGGGCAGGGCAGGAAGGGCTTCGCGCTGCTGTTTGACGACGAGGGGCTTGTGCTGACTATGATGAAATCTGCTCCCGCGGCAGGTGTGACTTACCCACCAACTTTCCATATTGGCTTCATCCAGCCGAGCGAAGAACACGTAAACGAAATCTACAGGCGCCTGAAGGAAGATGGGTTCGAGGTAGAGCCGCCTGAGCATCACCATGCCTGGACATTCTACGTGCGCGCGCCCGGCGGGTTTCTGGTCGAGGTCCTGGCTTGACACTCATTTGCCGGCTGTGACCGCCTCCCTCCATTCGACATCTTACGCCGCGGCTTAAGGCTCGCCCGGTTGCACGGTCACTGTGTAGCCCGCGGTTTCCGTAGTCTTGGGGGCGAGGGCCGAGATCACAAGGATGGCTTCGCGCGTTGCGCTGTCTCCACCAAGTCCATCCAGAGTGAGGGTACCTGTGCCGTCGCTCGCCACATCCATCGCCCGCACACGGTTTTGCCCGCCTTGCCCCTTCTCGATCAGCGCTACGAACCACTTTTCCGGCAGTTGGTTACCGATCCTGATCCAGCCTGCGCCCTGCCAACCGCCCGCGTCCGTCTCTGCGTTGTCGTGCCAGCCGATTTCGGGCACACGCAGGTCGTCAATTGCCATTCCCGGCCTGTTGTAGCCCTCGTCGGTGATATATTCGAACCGGACCTGGACGCGTGTCCCTGCGTACCTGCTCAGGTCAACCGACTCATCAACCCACACGGGCTTGCCGTTGCTGGTACCGGTCGGCGATGAACCGCTTACCCCTGTCCAGGAGGGGCCGAACCTGTTGCCGTTCGGGTTGTCGTCAGTAGTGTATTTACCCTGAAGTGGGTACCAATTGGCGCCACCGTCGGGGGATGCCTCGATGTAGGCATAGTCGAACATCGCCTCTATGTCGAACCAGGCGGTGAACCGGAGCGTTGCATGGTCCACATTGGTGAGGTCGAATTCGCGGGTAAGTGTGGAATCGCCCGAGTCTCGCCTGTTCGAGTACCAGAACGCCTCGCCCTGTGGCACGGCATTTATCACATTTACTGTGTTGTTACCTTTGAAACTGATCGTCGCGCTCACAACGTTGCCGCTAAGGCGAATATAGTCCGTGCCGTACTGGTGCACCGTCTCGCTGCGGGTGGCCGGGTAGGTGTCCATCATGCGCGTGGCCGCTACCCGCCCTCCTTCAGAGTAACTATATCGCCCGCCGTCGAGCTTGCTATCGTTCAGCACATTGGCAATCGTCCAGTCCTTGAACGCGCCATCGAAGCCGCCCGAGTATCCCAGGCCGGACAGCGCCTCGTCAAAACCGGCCGTACCCAGCCTATCGCTTTGTAGCAGGCCGGTCAGGACGCGCTCGTCTCCAAACCTGTCCATGAGATACCGCAGGAACAGGTAGCTCGCTCCATAGTGGGGTAGAGCATTGACTGTATCGTCCCAGGCATTAAGTTGCGTGTCGGGCAGCATAACGAAAGCCGTATCAACGCCGGCCGGGTTGTAGCCATTCAGGTACATCGCCACTTCCGAGGCGCCCTCGTCCAGCCATACCTCGCGGTTGCGATGCACATTCCAGTGAATCATGTGCTGGAACTCGTGGGCGAGAGTGGCCATGAAATAGTTGTCTGGACTTGCCGGATCGCCCTGCGGCACGCTGGCCAGATAGATCATGTCGCGTTCATTGCTGTATGGATTGACGCTCTTGGGGTAGGCGTCGGCGTTCGAGAAGTAGCCCCCCACTCCAGGCACCGGCGCCAGCAAAATCGTAATGTGGGAGTCATTGTCCACGCCCGGCTCGACCTCTGAGCCGAACATTTCGTGGTTGGTAGGGTAGATATTAGCCTCAAAATATTGTGCAGCGGCGTCCAAAGCGGGTCGATTCACATTGTACCGGTCTTTGACGTACCAGTACGCATGCGGAGTCACGAACCAGATCGTGGCCGTTGTCGTAAAATATTCCCGCTTCGCAACATCGGCGATATAGAACGTATGGCTGTCACCGACCCGGTAGTTCGGCGGCGAGGTGTTTACGATGGGCGATATTGGCATGTTGCTATGCAGTTTAAGCTTTTCGGTGAGCGCGATGAGATCGCGCCCCGGCGCGTCTGTCGCTGTCAGTACCGCAGCGGTCCTGCTTATCGTCACAGTAGACGAATCATCTCCTCCAAGTCCCGACGAGAGCGGCGCGGCCAGCCCGGTGTAGCTTTCCTCGCCATTGGTCGGGTCGGCGCTGCGCGGCCTGCTGCTCGCAGCTACGAGCGCAAAAAGCAAGGCACAAAATAACAAAACAGCCGCGATAGAGTTCGACCTGTACATAGGCATTATTATAGCAGGAACCACGGGTGAATCTTATCTATCTCTTCCGCGGGCTATGATATAATAAGGCGCGCGACTGGCCCTATGCCGCGCCTGTATGACTTTCTATTTGGGAGGGTAACGCTAATGACAGGCAATCTCTCTACCGACATTCTGGTGATTTATCTGCCCGCTGTTCTCGCGGTCGTTATGGGCATACTCGGCATATTGCGCGGGACGAAACGCGAGGTGATTGTTTCAGGCGCGATCGTGCTCGCGTCGCTGATCACTCTCGTATGGGGCGCACCCTGGGCTACAGATATTCACGATATGCTAACTAGCATATCGGCGGCCGATATTCGCAACGTGCTTGTCTATGTGCTGATGGTGTTGACGGTGCTGGTCATCGGCTATTTGCTGGGGAGCGCCATCGTGTCCCGTACCCGCATCAGCCCGCTGTCGCGCTTTGGCGGACTCCTGATCGGTATTCTGAATGGATTGGCAATAGGTGGCTATTTCATAAGGAGCCAGTATGAGTCGGCTCAACTGGACCCCACAGGCTCTAATGTGGATTTGATCAATACGATTACTACGAACACTGTATCGCGATCATTATGGGTTTGGTCGAACTGGTTCCCCCTCGCCGTCGCCATAATAGCGGCAATCGTGGCTATCATAGGCCCGTTCCGCCGCGCCCAGACTGCCGTTGCCACCCCCGCTGCGGACACGAACTGGGGTCCTTCCGCAGCACCTTCGGTGGGCGCGCAGGGCGCCGGGGTTGCACCGCTTGCGTCGCCTGGCCCGGCCGCCTACACGACCGGCTACGGGCAGGGCTTTACGAATCAGTACCCACAGCAACCGACCCAACCGCAGGGCCAGCAGCAGTACGGGCAACCAGCGCCGCCGGCCTTTGGTGGCGCGAGCTACTCGCCTTCCAATTCACTCCCCACGTCGCCTGCGCGGGTACAGGATGCACCGCCTACGATGCCAATGCCTGCCAGCGCGATGCCCCGCTCGGCGCCGGAAGGCGGGCAGGGCACAACTTACTTTGGCACCGGCGGCTCGACTTCGCCTGCCTCCACCTCTGGCCCGTCAACACCCGCTGGCACGTCACCTGACTGGTCAACCTACGGCAGTGAGCCGTCATGGTTGACCGCCCCATCGTCCACGCCTTCTTCCGCCCAACTGCCGACCGAAACCCTGTCCGCAAAACAGCCCACGCCCACCAACTCAACCCCGGCCGTAGACAGTTCACTGGTGGCACGCTCGGAGGCCCCAACCCAGTCACAGCCCGTAATTGACGCATCAGCGGATTCTATGACCCCGCCCAACACGTCTACAACATCAGACAGCACTACACTCTCCAACAAGGCTGGTGGGCCAAGCACGGGCCCGCTCAATTGCCCACGCTGCGGCGCCGCCGTTCCTGGCGATGCAACTTTCTGTACCGAATGCGGCAACAAACTTAGATCTTAGATCTTAGATCTTAGATCATAAGTCGTTGCCTAATGCCGGAGTGACTTACGATCTAAGACTTACGATCTACGACTCGGGAGTAGGACAGATGCAAAACAACCGCTGGTTCCAGACGCTGATAATCTTGTTGGTGATTATCGCCTCGGCGTGGATCGCCGGGCAGGCTTGGGGATTCATAATACAGTTCTCGAACATCCTCATCCTTTTCTTCCTTTCGTGGTTACTTGCGTTTATCTTGCGGCCTCTCGCCCGCTGGCTCACTGCTCAAGGGTTACCCTATGGCGGCTCGGTGGCCGTGGTTTATGTTGCCCTGACCCTGGCCCTAACCATTAGTGGCTTCCTGCTTGTGCCTCTTATCACCCAGCAAATAGAGCAACTTATCAAGAACAGCGGCGACTACGCAAATCAGCTAACAGCGTTCGCCCAGCAGATTCAGGACACCCTTAAAAGCTGGGGTGTAAAATCGACTGACCTCGACAATGTTATCTCCGATCTCGTTTCGCAAGGACAAACAGCAGTGCTGGCCGTGCTGCAAAACACCCTGCCCGTTTTGCAGAGTATTGCCGCCCTCCTATTCCAGATGGTCTTCCTGTTCCTGGTATCGTTCTATTTCATGAAAGATGGCGATAGGCTAGCGGCAGGCGTGCTAAAGCTGCTGCCGCCGCGCTGGCAGGACGAGGCCAAGCTGGCCGCGCTGAGCATCGAGCGCAGTTTTGGCGGTTATATTCGCGGGCAAGTGCTGTTTGCTATCCTCTACGGGATAGTCACCGCTATTATCATGACCATCCCGCCGTTCCAACTCGACTACGTGGTGATTGCCTCGATTGGCGCGGCTCTGTGCATGATTATCCCTCTCATTGGCGGCCTCATCGCATACATACCGCCTGTGTTCGTTGCGCTCGTGACGCCTGACAAGCCCTGGCCGCTCTTGCTGATCGTATTGTTCGTAATCCAGACCATAATGGTGAACGTGCTTGGTCCGCGCATATTGTCGAGTGCCATCGGCCTCCACCCGATTTATGTGGTAGCGGCATTGCTCGTGGGTGGGCAAATTGCGGGAATATGGGGTGCGTTATTCGGTATCCCGGTGGCGGGCGCGATCAACCTGATAGGGCGTCCGCTATTGCGCCGCCTTCGCTCGCAAAGCACACTATATGACGATAGCCCTATACGTAGCTTGCCCACCAGCGCCTACATTACAGGCCCCCTGGCTGCGTCTATGGCGAAATCGCAACCCGCAACACACGCCGACCTGGTAAACACGGCGATGGGTGCTGTTGTCGAAGCGCCCGCCCGCGTGGGATCGGTCGAGCCTGCAACCGCACAGGTGTCTTCGACTATAGCGCCAGGGCCTGGCGTGGAGACTGCTGCAGCTTCGACATCGGTACATGCCGATGCGGGCAGTTCACTGCCGATGTCTCCCTCAGACTACTTCGCCGAGGTCGAGCAGGACGCTGACGAAATGTTGCGTCGCTCGCCCACGCTCTCCGCACGCCTGGGCAAACTCGTGCTGGTACTCGGCTCACGGGCAGTCACCTGGGGCTGGACAAAGGCGCGCGGCACTATCACTCGAACCAAGTAGCCAGTATGCAGAATATCATGGCCTCATCCAGTAGCGCATGACAGCGGAAGCAGAAGCACCTGGATACGCGCCTTCGTCCGGTGGGCCAAGGTCCGATACTCACCCCCTGAGTCGCCTACCCAGTTTCCTGTTTCGAGTACCCCACTGGCTTTGGGCGGTGCTAGCGTATGCCCTGCTCACGGTGTTCATGACGTGGCCAATTGCTGCCAACCTTGCAACAGAGGTGCCTGGAGGCGGCGATGCCTGGCAGCACATCTGGAACCTGTGGTGGGTTAAGCACGCGTTGCTGACTCTCCACACAAACCCCTATCACACAGACCTGCTGTACTATCCCGATGGCGTGAACCTCTATTTCCACACCCTGGTATTGACCGCGGGGCTCACCGCTATTCCACTTCAGCTTGCCGGCCTGAGCCTGATCACAAGCTACAACCTGATCTTGCTATCCACGTACGTGCTAGCCGGCCTCGGCGCGTTTCTGCTATGCCGCTACCTTACGCGCAATAGTTGGGCCTCCTTTGTGGGCGGGTTGGTGTTCGCGTTTGCGCCCTACCACTCGGCGCACCTATTCGGCCACATGAACCTGGCTTCCCTTCAGTGGATTCCTTTCTACGTTCTGCTGTTGTTGAAGGCAATTGGGTGGCCTTCGGCCCTTGAGCAGCGCGACACCGAGCGTGTTGCGGCGAGAGGCGTGTTGTACAACGCAATCCGCAATCCCTGGTCTGCGGTAGGTGCCGGAGCCCTGCTGGCGGTGAACGCCTACACCGAGTGGACCTATGCGATTTTCCTGGTGCTGTTCACGGGGGTTATCCTGGCATGGCGAGTACTGTTGCCGTCCGAGCGTAGGGCTGTTAGCGCGGGGATAGGGTGGCCCGTGGTAGGAGCCAGGCTGGTGTTGATCGTTGTGACGTTTATGGTGCTGACAGCACCTATTTTCTTCCCCACGTTGGCCGAAGCCCGGCAAGGCTACGCGCAGCAACCACCGGATGAAACCCTTTTCTATTCGGCCGACCTAGTAAATGGCTTCCTACCGTCGGAGTTGCACCCCATATGGGGCGGGGCGGCTGCTGATACTGTGTCGCAGATTCCCCCCTATTTGCCGCTAAAGAATACTTCGGAGCGTGACCTGTTCCTGGGGTACACGGTGCTGGTGGTGGCGGCCTGGGGACTGTGGCGCCTGCGGCGAGATAGACGGGTTGTGTTCTGGGCGTTTGTCGCTGCGCTCATGTGGTTGCTCAGCCTCGGCCCCGTTTTGCAGGTGCTGGGCAAGACTGTGTTTACGTCGTTTCTGGTGAAGATACCACTGCCCTACTTACTCCTGTATAAACTGCCCCTGTTCAGCATTATGCGCACCCCGGCACGCTTCACTGTGCTGGTGATGCTGGCCCTCGCAGTGCTTGTGGCATATGCGCTGCGAGCGATTGCAAATGAACGACAGACGGCGGACAACAGACGGCGGGCGGCGATGGACGGCACCCCACTTACGTCGTCCGTCGTGCGCCGTCTGTCGTTCATCGTCATCCCCGTTCTGATTCTGTTCGAGTTCCTCGCGGTGTACCCGATGGTGCCCCCTGGCTGGAATGTGCCGATCTATCAGAAGATCGCGGCGCAACCTGGCAATTTCGCCCTGCTTGAGTTGCCGATACGGCCCTTCGGCGACTATATGGCCTACCAGACTATACATGGCAAGCCCATCATCGGCGGCTATCTTTCGCGCCAGCCACCCTACCCGTTGCTCGATCAGAACAACGCGATTCACTATCTCCTGGATGCTACAGCGCCGGACGATCCCATCGCGGCGTCCATAGAAGGTGGCGTTGGCGAGAGGTCGCTGCGTGACCTCGGCGTGAAGTATGTGATCATCCGCTGGTGGGCGTTCACCGCCGAGCAAAAGACCGCCATGCAGATCAAGCTGACAAACCTGCTGGCTCGCCCGCCCGATCTGTCCTACCCATCAGATCAGGTGGACGTGTGGCAGCTTAGTCCATAAGCAAACAGGGAGCGTTGCCTACCACGCTCCCTGTTTGCTTTCTGTTATCGTCGCCGAGGCTAAGGCTCGACAGTAGGGCGCACGGTCGGCTGGGGAGTTTGGGAAGTTGATTGCTGCGTTTGGCTCTGTGATTGTGCGGGGGTGGACGCCCCCTGGGCTGGTATAGCTGCTTCGTATACCCTGCGGCCCTCTGCTAGATACAGCTTATTCTTGCCTTCGTCCACTGACAGGCCGGACACACTCGTGACCTCCGAATCCGTGGGCGCTTGCAGGATTGACAGTGTTTTGCCATCCTTGTTTATGCGCGTTACGGTGCCGCCGTCTGACCGTAGAAGATACAGGTTTTGCACGTCGGTACCGGTGTACAGCAACGTTGGGTCGCTCATGCCTTGTGAGCTTTTCGGCGTGATGGTGGTCGTCAGTTTGCCGCCCTGCATGACCAGTATCTTGCCGTCGGCCAGCGTGACATAGATCGCGCCGTCGATAGCAATGGAGACTGGCGATTGCATAGCCGCCTTCGTGGCGTCGTCGGTTATCCAATCTGCCGGGCTTTCTCCGTACTGCCCCGACACATACTTGGATATCTGGCCGGGTTTGGCCCCCAGCAGGTACAGGTTGCCGTCGTAGGTGGCTATACCAACCGGCTGCTGGAGCGAGTCTGCCGAGCCAAGCTGCTGGGCGTTCCACGAGCCGCTATCGGCATTGTAAACGTAGGCAACGAATTGGGTGTCAAGCACGACCGGACTGCCCACACGCAAGGTGATCGCCAGCAGATCCCCCACTGTCGTCCCATCTACGTTCTCTCCCTTGCTGAGAAGTGGGCTGCACGCCTTGGCCGCTATCTGGCACCTGTAAATACGGTTCACCGTCTGGTCTAGCGCGTAGAGGTCATTGCCCTGGCCCACGATCTCCAACTTGCCTGGAGCCGGGGCTTGTGAAGGATTGGCGGCGCCCACTCCTGTGGTTGCGCTAATAGGATTGGCGGCCTGGTCAATTGCGTCGAGGTCAAAGAGCAGGTTCAGCGACGAGAGGCGGGTGATGCCGCGTGCGGTGTCGATTTCGCCATTTAGCTTCGTTATTAGCGTAGTCGCTTCTTGCGAAGTGGGGTCATCCACGGCCGCCTGGCGGGCCTTGTCCAGGGCGAGTTGCAGTTGCTCGAGGCGATCAGCATCGGCAACCCCGGTCTGGTTCGCAGACGTTTCCAGGGCCTGTGCGTCGGTCAACAGAGTGTGGGCGGCGGTCCTTTGCGGATTGCCTTTCATGCTGATAAGGGAAAAAATCAGGATCCCTCCGACTACAGCAAGCACCCCCACGATAACCAGTCTGAGCGGCAACTGTGTCTTGCCCCCACCGCCTGCTGCAACGCCCGGTACGCGGCCCGCTATTTTGTCGGGCAGCATCGCTCGCAGAGTATTGCCTGCCAGTGACAACCCACGTTTTCCCAGGTCCCCCGCTATAGTGCGGGCACTCGCCCGCGGTGCTTCCATCTCGTCGTCGACAATGCGCATATTGGGCTGGGCCGCCGTGGTTTCGACAGGTGCATCATAGCCCCTTAGGTACACGCTACCGAGGTTATCGACATCTTCCGAGTCGCCCAGGAGGCGCGGCTTGTAGACTACATTGGGGGTGGCGTTAAACCTCGGATTATCGAGAGCGGGTGGGGTGTCTTCCCAACCGTCGAATTGAAGTTCTTCGTCCGGGTCGTCGTAGGTTGCGGGCAATGCTTGCGCGGTCGCGTGCGCCTGGTAGGGTGGCAATTCGGGGGTGCGCTGGACGAATAACTGAGTTGGTTGTCGCGACCAGATCGCACCGTCGTCGCTGTCGTTCTCGTCTTCCCCAGCCAAGTTGCCGTTTGACGCCGCTACCGGCTGTTCTGACTGTGGTAGCTGCGCGTTGCTGTGGCTTATCTCCTGGGAGTTGTCGCCGGGGTCGATCGAGTTTGCCTCGGAGCGGCGGCGTGTTAGCCATTCCCGTGGGCCGCGCAAAGCCTCTATCAGGGTGCCGGGTTGCTTCGGCGCCTGTGGTTCGTGCGGCGCAGACGCTGCCCCACCGTCCTGGTCTACCCGCACAGCAAGCTGCGGGGCAACCGGCACTGTATAATCCACGTCTACGCCGGAAGACACAGGTACGCCCAGTTCCAATACGCACGCGTGTGCTTCTGCGAGGGTGCGCTCCATCGCAAGCGTGTATAAGGCCTCGGCGATGCCATCGGCATCCTTCCAGGCGAAAGTCTGCTCGGCCCAGTCGCGCTCGATGTAGCGGGCCAGGTCCGACGAAACAAGGATGACCTTGTCCCCGGCACCAATACGTCTGTAGATCAGGTCTACGTCTACGCCCGGCCCGCTGCCCAGAGGCACCGCAGGATCCGGGAGGTCGGACACCATGACCGGCAAGTCAAGGTCTGCCTCTTCATCAGTTTCTTCAGCCGCGCTCTCTTCGTCGGCGCTGGCTATGCGGCGGAGGGTAACTACCTGTCGTTCCGGCTGCTTCCAGGAGGGAGGTTCAGGCAGCGCGGACAGGACTTCGTTGTGCATAATGTAGGCCTGTGTGGGGGCCATCTGCGCCAGGTATAAACCGGCGCCATCGGGCCTGATCAGGACGGCGGTCATGCCAACGCGCGTCTTGCGAGTTTTGGATACCTGCCCGGCGTGCGCACTGTTGTGCTCGGGCCAACCGGTGCTATATTGCAAAACTCGGCTGTTGGCGGCGTCCAGTGCGTTCAACAGGCTGCCGGTCAGACCGAGGGATCGGTCAGAGAAGTAGCCTTCGATGACGGCGTTCTGCACGAGTCTGCAAGCATCTTCGCCCTGCGCAAAAGTCCCTGCAGGCTCGGTTATGAGCGCCAGGGTGCCGCGCTTCTGTAAACCGGGCGCTCCGGGGTGCACACACACCGAATAAGCTTCTGCATCAGCCTGTGCCCCACCAAACAGGGCGACTCTCCTACAGCTTAGTTCCAGACGGGCCATATAACTCCCCCCATGCGAAATAACCGCCAAAAAGCGTGCAAAAATTATAGCAGCAGCACCAGTGCTCGGCGGGAGTTATCCACAATAGGAGGCGGCCAGACTTGGGACTGGGCTATATGCACTGTCCCCGCGCGAAAGCTGCGTAAGTCCTAGCATATGTTGTATGCTCCATCGTTCGCACGCTTCCCGAATTCTCCGTGATGCGGTACACTATTCTCACTAAGAACTTCGGAGGGAACTAGCTCATGTCTGCTGTGGACGAATATATTGACGCGCATTTGAACGAGACTTTGTCGCGATTGAAGAAGTGGGCCGCACAGCCCAGCATTTCTACCGAACACCTGGGTATCGAGGAAATGGCCAAGCTAGCTGTCCAGGATTTTCGGCGGAGCGGCTTCCAGGCCGATGTTTACCCTACCGAGGGCCACCCGGTCGTGCTCGCCAGTATTGGGCCGTCCGGCCAGGGTGTGCCCACTCTCCTGGTCTATAACCATTATGATGTCCAGCCTACGGGCGAGGCTTCAGAGTGGGAATCTGACCCGTTCGACCCGCAAGTACGCGATGGTAAGATGTACGGAAGGGGTGTGGCAGACACCAAGAGCAATGTAGTGTCCCGCCTGGCGGCCCTCGACGCGATCCGTGCGGTGCATGGCGATCTTCCTATCCGTGTCGTGTGCCTGCTGGAGGGCGAGGAGGAAATCGGCAGCCCTCACCTTGACCCGTTCATACTGGCGCATCGTGACGAGCTAGTCGCCGATGGGTGTATATGGGAGTTCGGCGGATATACCTGGGAGGGGCGGCCCAACGTCACGCTGGGCCTGAAGGGAATGTTATCAGTTGAACTGGTGGCTACCACGGCTAACCGCGACCTCCATTCGGGCAACGCCTCGCATGTGCCCAGCCCAGTTTGGGAGCTTGTATGGGCACTCAACCGCATCAAGACCCCCGATGGCAAGATTCACATACCGGGTTTCTATGATAAGGTGCACGTACCGACGGACGCGCAGGAGGCCTTGCTCGGACAGATGCCCGACGACACCGAGCGCGACCGCGTAGCCTGGGGCTTGACCGAATACGTGAACGGTATGAAGGGTATTGATGTGCTAAGGGCCTCGAACTTTGTGCCCACGGCTAACATACTAGGCATCGAAGCCGGATACAACGGCCCCGGCACCAAGACTGTCCTGCCGCACACAGCGCACGCCAAGTTGGATCTACGCCTGGTGCCCGACCAGCATCCCGAGGAGATCTTCCAGGCGCTGACGACTTTCCTCAAGGACGAGGGCTTTCACAACATCGAGGTAAAGCGGATCGATAACGAGGGCGACCTGTTGCCTGGCATTAGCGACCCCGAATCGCCTTTTGTGCAAACCGTCCTCCGTGCGCTGCGCGAAGCCAATGGGCAAGAGCCTGTTATAACTCCTTCGTCCGGCGGGTCGGGTCCGGTGGGCGTGTTTGTGTTGCCCCCGCCTGCCGGGTTGGGCCTGCAGATTGCCGCCATCGGCACCGGCTACCCCGACACACGCTCGCATGGCCCCAACGAGAATATCCGGCTCGACGACTTCCGGGCGCACATTCATACGTTTGCCCGGCTTGTCGAACTAATGGGGGAGGGCAGGCAATAGGCGGGCGGGTTACACATCTACAGTACGCATCGCCCTTATGTTCCACTTGACATAATGATCGAAACTACCGTTGTCATCGTGAACTGGAATGGGGCCCGCTTGCTGCCTGCGTGCCTGTCGGCCCTTGCCCTCCAGACGTACCGCGACTTTGAGTTGGTGCTGGTAGATAACGGCTCAATTGATGGTTCGTTGGGCCTGCTGGCCGACCTGGAGTCGAACATGCAGCCTGCCTGGCTGGGTGCACCCTTACCTCGCAAGGCACGCATTATTCGCAATGACGATAACCTGGGCTTCGCGGAAGGCAACAATGTGGCTCTGCGCGAGCTAGGCACACCCTACGTCGCCTTATTGAACAATGACGCGATCGCGGGCCCTGACTGGCTGGCGCACCTGGTGGAGACCATGAAGTCCGCGCTGCCTTCGGTGGGTAGTGTGGCCTCCTCGATGCTCTTTTCGCACAGGCCAGTTGTGGTCGCCTCTGCCGGGCTTCGAATACATCGCGACGGTGTAGCACTCGATCGTGGTGTAGGGCTGTTGCTGGACGATCTAAAACGAAAAGGGGTGCGACCTGTCTTCGGAGCGAGCGCGGGCGCTGCGCTCTACCGTAGGGCAATGCTCAGCGATGTTGGACTGCTTGATGCTCGCTTCTTTAGCTACCTGGAAGACGCCGATCTCGCGTGGCGGGCGCGGAGCAGGGGCTGGAAGGCGCTCCACGCCCCACAGGCCACCGTGTTGCATGAGTACTCTGCAACCGGTGGACACAACTCGGCGTTCAAGACGACGCTGGTAGCGCGGAACCGGGTGTGGATGCTCTATAAGAATATGCCCGAGGTGCTATTGAGGAGGCACGCGATTGCTATCGCCCGCTACGATGCGTTCGCTGTGGTGGGTGGCCTGTTGGCCGGTAACCGGCACGTTTTGCGCGGCCGCCTGCAGGGCATCCAACGCCTGCCGCAGTGGCGCACGACGCGCCTCAAAACCTTGACGTCAGCCCGGCTACACCCCGGCGAGTTAGATGCGATGCTCGCACCTGCCATGACCCCCAGGCAGAATCTCCAGTACCGAAGGAAGCTGGATCGACTTGTTTCGCGGACCAAAGAACGGAATTCTTAGGCGAAATAGCAAGCTTTCCGGTTTACGATCTAAGACCTAAGATCTGTGACTTGCTAAATGGCCAGGGGTATGTAAAAGGCAACGGTGGTGCCTTTCTTTGGAGCGCTATCGACGTGCATAGTGCCGCTGGCACTGCGAACTCGCTCATTCATACTCTTGAAACCCAATCCGAAGCCTTCACCGATTTTGGTTCGCGAGTGGGGGTCGAAACCCACGCCGTTGTCACGGATCTGCACAGTAAGTGTGCTGCTGAGTTTATCCACGTGAATCTTGATGCTGGCGTGCGTTGCCTGAGCATGCTTGCGAACGTTGTTCAACGCTTCCTGTACCAGCCTGTACGTAAGCACTTCGAGGTAATCGGGCAGGCGCTCACGTAAATCATAGAGTATGCTTATCTCAAGCACAGTGTTTTCTTTGAACCGCCTGATGTAGGCTTCCAGCCCCGCCAGCAGCCCATACGAGTCAAGCACCTCGGGGCGCAAATCGGCCATCAGTCCACGAATCTCTCCCACAACGTCTGCAAAGTAGCGACGCAGGCCCTCTATGTCGTCGGGTGTAATGTCTGTGCCGGCCTGGGCCTTCTTTCTGAGGGTGTCAGCGTTGATGAGACCGACGCTGAGGGATTGCAGGGGGCCATCGTGTAGTTCTAGAGCCACAAGCTTGCGCTCGTCCTCCTGGGCCGTCAGAAGCTGATTGAGGAGCATTGTGCGCTGGCCCTCGCGTTTCAACAATTCGCTGTGGTGGTGGGCGTTATGGATTGCCAGGCTGGCGTGGTCGGCGAACGCCATGCACAGGGCGAACCGCTCCTGGGTGACTGCGTTAGGCTCACGCCATGCGATCTCTAGCACACCGAGCCGTTCGGTGCCGACGCTCAGGGGCAGCATGACAGCCGAGCGTACTTGCAATTTCCCCTTGTAGAGAGTGCGCGGCTCTTCAAGGAGATCCTGGGTAACTATGGCCACTTGCTCGCTCAACGCGGCTCCGCTCAACCCGTAGCTTGCGGGCAGATCCTCGGTCTCCTCGGCCCCTTCATACCAGGGTTCGGACCACGAATAGGCAAGCTTGCTAAGTTGATTGTTTGTTTCATCGTAGAGCCTGAGGCAGGCCTCGCCTTCGGTGAGCACACTCGCGTTGTCTACGACGGACTGCAAGACGGCAGTCAGATCGAGGTTGCTGACGAGGGTGCGCGCACTTTTCGCGAGAAGGGCTAACTGGTTGGCGCGATCCGTAGCTTTCGCGTAGAGCCGGGCGCGCTCGATGGCGACGGCAGCGTGGGCGGCGAAGGTCTGGACGATGGCCAGTTTCTCGGCGTTGTACGCTCCGGGCATCTCGTGGTCTACAGTTATCTTGCCCAGACACCTATCATTTGACAGTAGCGGCACGCTCATCCAGGCCCTGAGGGTGGGACATTCGGTGTTGGACCACTTTTCGGCCTCGGTCTGGAAGTCGTCGAGGAAGAACGCTTCGTGATCTATAAAGGTGCGGCTATTGAGCGAGCTATCCTCCACACTGTATGTCAAACCCCGCAAGTCGTCCCAACCGGGCTCGCCGTAGCCCCAGAGGCCTGCGACTGTGGCGGTCTTGCCGTCCTCGCTCAGGAGGTGTATGGAAGCGCCGACACAGGGAACGACGCGCGCCACGCCTTCGAGGGTGGCCGTGATGACGGTGTCGATGTTTGAAGCGGACTGGAGGCGCTGGCCGGCGGTATGCAGAGCATCACGTATCACAAGGCTGTGTCTTTGGGCGGCGAGCTTGGCGCCGACGACAAGAGCCTCTGCGCCCAGGTCGGCAAGTGCCCGCAGCCACTCGGTTTCGACATTTGTCCACTCGTGCGGCGCCCCCGAATACAAAGCGGCCAGTACACCTATAACTTTGCCCTCATGACAGAGGGGCATAACACAAAACGCCCTGACATCATAGCTTTCGACCAGGACCGATCTGGAGGCCGCTTCGTGCAAATGGGTATCGTTTATCACCACGGGTTCAGCATCTCTGAATACGCTCTCTATTATCGAGAGGCGTTTCAAAGGCACTATTTCCGTAAGAACCGACCCAGCCTGCGCGCTCTGAAAGCCTGATTGGGCCGCCACCCGCCCAAAGTCCTTGTTGTCAACAGGCAGGATTATCGCAGTTCGGTCCGCCTGTAATACCTGGCGAGCCTCGTCAACGATTGCCTGCGCGACAGCTTTTTCATCTAAGCCTTCTGCTACCTTGCGTGCTATACTTGCGAAGGAGGTCAGGTTGGCAAGATCTATATTAGAACTTGATTTTTTTGTGCTGTTCATAGTGTGAGTTTCTGCCAATTATTTCGAGTGTGCCAGGAGTAGAGGCATGGTATCTGTTGACTACGGGACCATACGGTCGATTAACGAGCTTGCTTCTATTTTTTCTTGCCAGTGGGCGAATGGAATGCTGCCCCAGATTCGCTTTGCCCCTCTGCGCCCGGGCACCTCTGAAGGTCGTCTCACCAGACCCTACAGACCCGATGCAACAGATTGGGGCGTAGACATGGATGTGTCGGGCGCAACGGCCATGCCCACGTCGGGTATCACTCAGCCTCCAATTACCGGTTTATGTGTGTATGAGGTATTTCGGCGGATTGGCCCCTCGGCTCGCCTCTCCTATCATGATCTATTTGTTCGCATGGCGGACGCGCTACAAGCATATCATGATTGGCTTTTCCGCGAGCGCGATCCACAGCATGAACACTTGGTGGCTTGCATCCACCCGTGGGAGACAGGCACCGATAACTCCCCCGCCTTCGCGTCCTTGTTGGAGTCCACTGATGCCTACCTGGAGACCGCCGAGGCATTCCTGCAGCCCCTGGAATACCGGCGCGCCGACATCACCTACGTTAAAACTTCCCACCGCCCGACCGAGCGCGACTACAGAGTTTACCTGGGTCTGCTCAGTTTATTCCGCTACCACCAGTATAACTGCCGAGCCATAATAGAAGCAACCCCATTCTTATTGCAAGACGTCCTATTTAATAGCATATTTTGTACCTCCATACGCGCGCTTGCCCATTTACAGGAGGAACTTGCTCGATCAGGCGACGTCTCTGAGGCGCAAACGAGCCTGCGCCGGCAGTCGGCCAGCAATCGGGCGAAAGCTGATCAGGTTGCAAGCGCGATACGCGGTAAGTTGTGGGACGCGGAAAGCGGGTATTTCTACGGTTATGACCTCAAAGGCGGGCGGCGATTGGAGGTTCCAACCGTTAGCTCTTTCATGCCCCTCCTTGGCGATATCGCAAACGCCGAGCAGGGAGACTTCCTGATTGCCCACCTGACCGAGGATACGGGATTTGGCGCGTATCTGCCCGTTGCGTCGACCTGGCCGGGACATCCCATGTTCGACCCCGTCCGCTACTGGTCGGGACCCGTGTGGCCTGTCACCAACTGGCTGATATGGAGAGGCTTGCGAGAGCGGCGGTCCCCTTTAGCAGTCACTATCCGGAGCAGTACGCTAAAGACTATCGCCGAGGGCGTGCCTTACGATGAAGCAGCCCGGCTGGCGACGCGTGTGATGGAAGCCAACAGCGTGGGTCATGACGGGATCGAATACACGACCCCGTCGATCCAACAGTACCGGCACGCCTGGCTGTGGGATAGCGCTCTCACCGCGATTAGCTGGCCCCTTGTTGGCGAGAAGCCCCCGGCACACCCACTCGACGGGAGCAAGCCCGGCTTCTGGGAATACTATCAAACCCGCACGGGTGCTCCCCTGGGAGCGCCCTACATGACGTGGACCGCCTCGCTTTTCCTCGATATGCTGGCGGCTGATATGTGACCTATCACGCTTCGCTTTGCTCTCTGAGCAGGTCGATTGTCTCCATGGCGTGGCGAAGGTGGGGGATAAGGATGCTGCCGCCCACGATGAGTGCCACATTCAGGGCATCTACAATCTCGTCGTCGGTGTAACCTGCCTCGACACACTGGATGAGGTGGTAGTCCACGCAGTCGTCACAACGCAAGACTGCGGAAGCAACTAGGCCAAGTAGCTCCTTGGTCCGCCCTGGTAGGGCACCGTCGTGATAGGCAGTCGTGTCCAAGTTGAAAAAGCGATTTATGCCGAGGTGGTTGGCGTTGGAGATCCGCTCATTCATGCGCAGTCGATACTGGCGGAACTCTTCGAGTCTGTCGTGCGTGCTATTGTCTGACGACGTGTGATTGCTGGTCATGGTTCCTCTCCTGGAGATAAGTCGTAGATACTGGAGTGTAAACCATAGGCAACAAGTTCGCACGTTAGCATAATTCTAGTGCGTCGTCATCGCCGCGTCTTTGCGCCCTTCGCTACATATTTTCCGCTGGTCTATAGCAACTTAATGGAACAGCGACGTGCCGAACATGAGGGCAACTGCAACCGAGATAAGGACCACAGCGGCCCAGGCCAGCGTTTTGTAAACGGGGCCAATGGCATATTTCCCCATGATATCGCGGTTGCTTGCCAGTTTTACGATGAAGATTAGAAGAATAGGCAGGAGAGCGCCGTTCAGGATTTGGACCGCAATCAGCACTGCAAACAGGGGCAGACCTGGTATCATTGCCACGACGGCCCCCAGCGCCAGCAGGATTGTGAACAGCCACATGAACACCGGGGCCTCACGAAAAGACAGGTTTACGCCTTTCTCGAAGCCGAGTGCTTCCGTTACAGAGAAGGCGGTGGCGAGCGGCAGCACCCCCGCAGCAAGCATGGAAGCGCCGAACAATCCTAGCCCGAAGAGTAAGGTAGCGCCCTGCCCTGCGACCGGCTCCAGTGCCTTGGCCGCATCGGCGGCGCTGTCCACCTGCGAGGCACCGTGCGTGAACAATGTGGCTGCTGTAGCGACGATGATAAACATCGAGACAATCTGAGCCAGGATAACGCCGAATACTGTGTCGAAGCGCGTGTACTTGTAGTCGCTGAGCGTCACGCCCTTCTCGACGACGGTAGACTGGACGAAAAGCTGCATGTAGGGCGTGACGCTTGTGCCTATGAGCGCAACAAGCGCCTGCAGGGCCATTGGCTGTAAATCGAGTTTGGGTTGGATTATCGCTGTGCCAACCTGGCCCCAGTCCGGCTTGGCCAGGAATGCCGCGATGATGTAGGTGAAGAAGACCAGCGACATCAGCATGAATACCTTTTCAACCGTCCGATATGAGCCGCTGGTTATCAGCCACCAGACCACCAGTGCGATCGGAGGCACTGTAATCCAACCGGGTATACCGAACAGGTCGCCGGCAGCAGCGATACCAACGAACTCGGAGATTGTGACACCTGCATTGGCAATCAGTAGCACAAGCACGGCAAGCATCGCCCAGCTTGCACCGAACTGTTCGCGAATGAGGTCGGACAGCCCTTTGCCGGTCACCGCTCCCATGCGCGCGCACATCTCTTGCACCAAGATAAGGCAGATAGTTATTATCACCATGGACCACAGGAGTCCATAGCCGTAAGATGCGCCCGTCTGGGCATATGTGGCTATTCCGCCTGCGTCATTGCCTGCGGCTGCCGACACCACGCCGGGGCCAAGCACGATCAGGTAGGCCCAAAAGGGCAAGCGCCGAACTTTCCTCAGGGGCGCAAAGGCGCGCGCCAGCAATCGAGCAGGGCCACTGTGGCCGTTCCCCTGCTCTTCCTCGGCAATAGCCTCTGTACTTGGCGTGTAGCGGTGTTTGGGTTCCATCAGCTGAAAATTCTTGGGATGCGCTTCTTCCAGCCTTCAGGAAGAAGGGAGTCGAGGGCATCGTCTATCGTTATTACTCCCAGCAGCTTGTTATTGCGGTTTACCACCGGTAGGGCTAACAGGTTGTATTCCGCCATTTTTCGTGCTACCTCGCGCTCTTGCTCTCCCGGACGGACACTCAAGAACTCGGTAACCATGAAGTCGGCGACTTTGATGTCGCGCTCATTCACGAGCAGGTCGCGGACGGTTATGACGCCAACCAGATCGTCACTGTCGGCGGATTCTGTGACGTACATGTAGTAGATGAGATCAGATGACAGGAAGAGATCCCTATTCTGCTTTATTACTTCCTCGACAGTCATATCGGGTTGAACGCAGACAAAATCTGTGGTCATTGCGCGGCCCGCCGTATGGTCTGGGTAGCGGAGAAGCTGGCGCACATCGGCGGCTTCCTCATCGTCCATTTCCTCCAGCAAGGCGCCGGCCTTATCTTCGGGCAGTTCGGCCATGAGGTCAGTAGCCTCGTCAGGGGCCATTTCTTCGATGATGTCTGCGGCCCGTTCGTCGGGCATTTGTTCCACGAGGTCTTTCTGGCGGCCACCCTCTATTTCTTCCAGGGTGTCAGCAGCCAGGGTATCATCGAGCGCGGAGATTATCTCTGCCCCCTGGTGGTAGCTTACGGCGTCGGTAATGCGCGCGATTTCGACCGGATGCATTTTCGCGAGCTTTTGGTGTTTGAGGGCAACGCCTCCCGGCATGCTGGTTCCGAAGATGTCGAGGTTTTGCCAGGAAACAAGAGCAGGCTGCGCTGCCTTTGGGCGTACCAGGTTGAATAGCTTGCCCAGTTTCAAACGCCTCGCCAGGCCCGCCATACTTACATCCACCCCTACGATACGCCAATCGGACGTTCCACTTTCGGGCGTCTGATCTATGAAAACATCGTTTACCCGGAGGACGCGTCGTTGCTTGAGGTCTATGATTTGCCTGTCCCAGAAGTCTTTGGTGATCACCATCTCACCCTCGCGGCGCTCGAATGGCTCAAGGTCGAACCTGGCCGAATTGAGCATCACGCCCTCGTCCGAGAACGAATCGACCTGGGCTATGGGAATATAGAAAGGCGCTTTCGTGCGCCCAGTACGTGCCACCAGCGCCTTGATCACGGGGCCCGACTCGTTAATATCTTGCGCAAGATCGATGACCACGTCGCGCAGACGAGCAACACTGTTGTCCGCCCGGTTCCTTATGGGTTTCCCGATCAGTTGAGATAGGTACGGCATACTTTCTGATATAATAACGCATCCGCTTCCAGAAGCGATTCCTTGATCAAGCGTGCCCGAACTATATGCACGGGATCGTCGTTCCAATTAACCAAGGTACTAGCGATAAACTTAAGAATTCCCCGGAGGGGATAATAGCACTTTATATGCCACAGGGGGTCGTAATTCGCACGATGGAACAAGAGCCATTAACTATTTTTTTGTCGCCGCACTTCGACGACATTCCGCTCTCGTGCGGGGGGATCGCCGCGCGCCTGGCGCGGATGGGTTCCAGGTGCATTTGCATTGTAGTGTTTGCCGCCCCCGCGCCCCAAGGGTTGACCCTTTCGCCCTTCGCTCAGGGTATGCACGACCAGTGGGAACGAGATGCCGGGGCTAGTATGCAGGCTATCAACGAGATCCGGCGAGCCGAAGATCGCGCGGCTGCTCGACTTCTGAACCTGGAGCAGGTATTGCTCGACCTGCCGGATGCGCCGTACAGGATGGGTACCGACGGGCGTTTCCTGTATGCGTCCGACAGCGAGCTATTCGGAACTGCAGCCGTCGAAGAGCGTAGACGCTTGGCCCCGTATATAGCTGAGAAGACTAAGGATGTGATTAAGAGTGCAGGAGGTAAAGGCCCCGTGCGCGTGTTCGCGCCCCTGGGCGTGGGCCATCACGTAGACCACCAGCTTGCGTTCTGGGCGGCACGCAGGCTTGGCCCACGATTTGGGACCCTGTACTATGAAGACTATCCATATGCCAGCCGGGCGCATGCGCTTGAGACACGTCTATCGGAGATAGGCCTGCCTGCACAGCCACTGGTAACGCCGATCTCCGACCTGATAGGGGTCAAGATAGCATCTATAGCGCGCTACAAGTCACAATTGGGAGTGCTATTCGGAAGCAACGCTGCTATGCCGGTCGCTGTGCGCGCCTATTTCCAGTCGGTGGCGGGGTCAGCAGGTGGCGGCGAGGGTGATTACGCGGAACGAGCCTGGCGTCTTCCACCTGTCTATACTTTGAGGCGTGGCAATTGAGACTTATGACGCGCTATCTATGCTCACTTAGGTCCAAAGCTGGGCTGTGCGGGCGGTACGACCAGGTTGCTGGTAGGAATTTCGCCCGGCACGAGCGTCCCGCTTGACAGCGGCAGTTGGATAGTTGGAACGTCGCCCGCCCCGAGAGCGGTATTTGCACCGGGCGCGGGATTGCCTACATGGCTTCCACCCGTAGCGATCAGCCAGATAACAATGAGGAGCAAAAGGACGGTCGCCGACACGAGGCCACCCACGATGTACTGGTAGATTTCACTTCGGGGTTGTGGGGTGGTGCGTGCGTTGGCGCCACGGGTCACGGGCGGACCGAGACGCTCCTGCCTGCTGCCAATACCAGGTTGTACTTGCGTTGCGGGTGGTTCGGGTTCCGGTGGCAGTACCCGCCTGACACGGTTCCTATGTCCTTCTTGATCGCTCATGGATCACCATCCCATAGAAACAGGGCGGGTTTCTTTCTACCCGCCCTGCTCATAACGTACAAGCACTATTCTCAGCTTTAGGGTGTTGCTACCGGTTGCAGGCCCGTATCGCTCTTGCTGTTATCGACGAAGGGTGTACTGTTATTGCCTGTCTCGATCGGATACCCCGCCGGATCAGTGCCGTTCATCTGTTTCCAGGTAGTCCAGCCGCCCAGTAATACTTGCAACTTGTCGTAGCTATAGCCGTATGTATCGTGAAGCTTCTGCGCCACACGGGCGCTTTCATTTTCAGCCGGTCATTGGCAGTAGGCCACGACCATCTTATCTTTCGGCACCTGATTGCTGGATACGTAGGTGTCTATGTCAGCTTCGGGCATCGATACAGCCCCGGCGATATGCCCCTCGGCATAACTCGCGACCGGGCGCACGTCCACGACGAGCGGCCGCTTGGCGGGATCGTCATACAGAGCCTTGAAGTCGCCAATTGCCATGCGCGGGGGAGCGTCCGCATTAGCGGTCGCCGTTGGGCCTGCATTATTGTTGACCACTGTACCAGTGCTGTTGTTCGACAGTATGAGGAAAATGACCGCACCCAGGCCGATGATCATAGCCCCAATGATGCCGCCCATAATATATGGGAATGGGTCGCGTTGCGACTGGACGGCCCGCGGCCTCTCGCCATACCCTCCTCGACGTGGTGGCGGCCCACTTGTTCGGGTGGGAGGCCTGCTAGCGGGCGGTCGTTGTCTTGGCGGTTGACTCATAGAGTGTTACTTCCCTCCTATCGGGCTATGACTTGCTGCATGTAATTTTCCACTATGGCTCCGCTCAGCATTGCTCCCACCTGTACGGCTTTGATTTTGCCATCGGTGCCGATGAAGTAGGAACTTGGAACGGCAGCCACCTGGTAGCGATTGGCCGCGGTGAGATCACCATCGTGTACAAACTTCCAGTTGTACTTATATTGGTTCACGAAGTTGAGTACCATGCTGGCAGAATCTTTGGGAGCCATAGACACCCCGATTACCTCAATCTGACCATAGTGCTTGGTATAAGCGGCCTCCATTTCGGGCATTTCTGCTCGGCAAGGAGGGCACCACGTACCCCAGAAGTTCACGAATACCGGCTTACTGCCACGGAAAGAGGAGAGTGAAACGGTTTGGCCGTTCTCCTGCCAGGTAAAGTCGGGCGCAAATGAGCCTACGACAGGTTTCTGGTCCTCCGCCTGAGTGTCAGGGTCAAAACCCGTGAGTGCGGGCACGCCCGCGATAGGGGCGGTCGACGGAGCGCTCTTGGCCTGGCTCAGGTATAGCCATATGGCCACGCCGAAGATCGCCACCATCATCACGACCGATAGGCCAAGTATTAATGCGCGTCCCCGGTTTACCGATAGGACAGCAACTTCTTCTCCATCCTCGTCGTATTCCGAATCCTGGTCGCTGTAACCTCGGCTATATTGCTGATAGCCTTCGCTATCTTCGTCTTCGACTTCTTCGTCTGCGTAACGGCTCGGCGCTCTAAGTGCGCGCGACTGAACAGGAGCACCGGGACTATAAATCGGTTCCTCTACGTCATCGTAGTCGTCAAGGGGCTGACCTTGCGGCGTTGGGTTGGATGCGGTCGAAGCTGTCATTGGTATGAGTACCTCCTTGGGAGGCATAGTCGCTCAAGAGACAAGTTGAGTGATCTCCATGGTTGACCGGATCCTGTGCGCGGACGTCACGGCTACCCTGGAGAAGCGGATTTCTGTTAGCGAGCGATAACCTGGTTAATATAATTCTCCATGAGATCCCCATTCATTGCTCCCACCTGTACAATCTTAATTATGCCATCGGTGCCGATGAAGTAGGAACTCGGAACGGCAGCCACCTGGTAGCGGTCAGCTACCTTGAAGTCGCCATCGTGTACAAACTTCCAGTTGTACTTATATTGGTTCACGAAGTTGAGCACCATGCTTGCCGTGTCCTTGGGAGCCATAGACACCCCGATTACCTCGATTTGACCATAGTGCTTGGTGTAGGCCGTCTCCATCTCGGGCATTTCGCCACGGCAGGGAGGGCACCACGTACCCCAGAAGTTCACGAACACGGGCTTACTGCCACGGAAAGAGGAGAGTGAAACGGTTTGACCATTCTCCTGCCAGGAGAAATCAGGCGCATATGAGCCCTGGTTGGGCTTCTGATTCTCCTTCTGGGTGTCCGCGTTGAAACCTGTTATGACAGGCACGCCGGCAATGGGAGCGGTTGGAGGAGCGCTATTGGCCTGGCTGAGATAGAGCCAGATTGCCACACCGAAAATCGCCACCATCACCACGACCGAAAGACCAAGTATGAGCGCGCGTCCTCGGTTTACAGACAGGACAGCAACTTCTTCTCCATCCTCGTCTGCGTCCTTGTAAATCGCTTTCCGTGGGCGAGCAGCGTACCCGGAATTGTCTTCGTCGCTGTCATCCTCGTCGTCATCCTGGTATCGCGCCTGGAATCGGGCCGGTCGCGGCTTAGCCTGGGGGGCAGACGAATAGACCTCTTCTACGCCGTCATCATAATCGTCGACGGGTAGTTCTTGTGGTTTCAAGTTAGAGATCGTGGTGTCACTCATATCAAATCTACCTCTTTCCTGAGGTATGGTCATCTAACAGTAAGGGCGTCTGCTAGTCTTAGTTTAGCGGATTGTGTGCGTAGTGTCAACAGTGGGACGGCTAGTGGCGCCCTTACCTCGTGGCGAAGTAAGTCGTACGATCGACAATCTACGGCTCAGCGAAACCGGTCTCACACCGCATGAATCATCAACCCATAATGTCTTCGCCCCCGTCAACGTTTATTACGTTGCCGGTTACCCAGTCAGCCCCCGAGCCGGGTTTGGCCAGCAGGGCGATGAAGTTGGCGATGTCGGTGGGGAGAGTAAGCCTGCCTGAGGGGTTGCGGGAGAGGGCGACCTCGATCAGCTTCTCGTTGCCGGGGATGCGTCGCAGGGCAGGCGTATCGGTCACGCCTGCGAGGATCGAGTTCGCAGTGATGCCCCTTGGCGCCAGTTCCACGGCCAGTTGACGGATGTGCGATTCAAGTGCGGCTTTAGCGGCCGACACAGCGCCATAGTTGGGGACGATACGGTGCGAGCCTGCCGAGGTCATGGTGAAAATGCGTGAGCCGCGCCCCAACAGTCCTGCCCGCAGGGTGTCTTGTACCCAGTAGACAAGGGCGTGTGCCATGACGTCAAGGGTCATGTCCATGTTCGCCTGCTGGATCGTGTCGTCGGCCATGGGGGCGATGAAAGGCTTGAGTGTGCCGAACGCGAGCGAGTGCATGAGTACCCGGAAGCCTGAGCCGTCCATTGCCTCGGCCATTTTCTCGATAGCGTCCTTGCGGCGGTCAGGGTTGGCGGCGTTCATATTGAACGGGATGTACTTGCGCCCGGCCTTTTCTACTCGCGTTGTGACTTCCTCAAACAAATCCTGGTCGGTTGGCCGGCGCATATGCACTCCCACGATGTTGAGTCCCGCCTGCTCGGCCAGCGCGATCGCGGTGGTGCCTCCAAAGCCGGAGGACGAGCCGAGGATCAATGCCCATTCGAGCGATTTGGGTTCGCTGGCCTGCGCGGCGTTGTCAGTGCTATTTTGCGTATTATCGGTCATGGTGGTCTCTCCTGCTTACCATATATTGAGGTTATGCGGGGTAATTATATCACAGCCCTACCAGCGCACCCGCACGTCGCCCACGCGCCGGGTGATTTTCTGGGCGTCGAAATATTCCAGAAGGGGAATGGCGTATTTGCGCGTCGTACCGAAAAGGTCGCGCATCAGCGCAACGTTGATCTCGCCGTGCTCATCTATGGTGTCCAATATGCGCCGGCGCATCTCGTCTAGTACCGGTCGGGTGTAGTAGATGCCGTCCTCCAGCTTAACCAGTTCGCCGCTTTCGACCAAGGATGCTACCACATCGGGGTCCACGCCAAGCTCGGCAGGGGACGGTGGGGAATAGCCCGACTTGACATAACTAGTGCGTAGGGCTTCAACCTGGGCCGTTTGCTCCGGAGTGTAGCTGGGGGCATGCTGGGGTGTGCGATAGGTAGTGGCTTCCTCGGCGATGGCGCCCAGTTCGACTGCGCGCTGCATGAGGTGTGGGAAGGCGCGGGCGGGTGTCGTGGCCGACATGCGGCTGCGCACCTCCTCCTTGCTCATGCCACGGCGGAGGGGATGCTGTTTGTGATAGATGGCAAGCAGGTTATGGACGCGGCGCACAGTGTCCTGAAATGCGTCCTCCGCGACGATGATGGTCGACTGCGGGTTGCGGAGCACCGCCTGAGAGTCGCCTGTGAGAAGCAGTACCTTGCCGGTAGCGAGCAGGGATTGAATGGCTTCGGAGGCTTCCTCTTTGCCGAGCGACGATTTCTCTATGACGCTCTTTGCGTCCTGGGCGGTCATTCCCAGGGCCTGTAATATCAACTCTTCGGGCGTGCCCTTCTGGAGAGTTTCCAGCGCGCTCAAGGTTTCGGCGTGGAAGCGTTTGTGGCGGCGCGGGTGTACGTCGATCACCTGCCCGCCCCCGATAGTGAGGCTTGGTGAAGAACGGCGCACTATATAGCGGTCGCCCTTGGCCAGCGCCACCTCGTCGCGCAGACGCAACTGCACCCAGGAGGTGCCGCCAGGCTCAAGCTTCTCGGTATCGAGCAGGGTCACCTGGGCCGGTGTTTCTGTTGACCCTGAGAAGAAGTCGAGCGCATCGTTCTGCTCGACGGGGGCGGGCGCGTCGGCCAGCAGGTGGAGATGCACGTCTATACGCTTTGTCGGCTGGAGCTTGCCGGGGAGCGCCAGCACCATCCCGCGCCTGACCTGGTCCACCTCCAACCCCACGAGGTTCACGGCCACTCTGTTTCCGGGGGGGATCGAATCAACTTTGTGCTTGTGGCTCTGGAGGCCCCTGATACGGCTCTTGAGGCCGCCGGGCACGAGTTCGACCTCCTGCCCCACCTGTAGCGAGCCATCGATCAGCGTGCCCGTCACGACCGTACCAAAGCCCGAAATAGTGAAGGCCCGGTCGATGGCCAGGCGGGGTGCGCCACGGTCGGCGCGCGGTTGCGTTTGTTCCAAAAGGCGGTCGATCTCGGCGAGGAGTGCGGGTAGGTTATGTCCGGTCCGAGCGGATACGGGCACGATAGGCGCATCTTGTAGAGTGGTGCCTTTGAGCCTATCTCGGATCTCTTCCTCGACAAGGGCGCGCCATTCGTCGTCCACCATGTCCGTCTTGGTCAGCACCACTATGCCGCGCTCCACTCCGAGCAGATGCAGGATGTCGAGATGCTCCTCGGTCTGGGGCATGGGGCCTTCGTCGGCGGCGATCACCAACAGAGCAGCATCTAGGCCGCCCACCCCCGCGAGCATATTCTTGATAAAACGCTCATGCCCCGGCACGTCCACTATGGACACCTCTTTGCCGGAGGGCAGAGTGAGCCACGCGAAGCCCAGGTCAATGGTCATCTCGCGCGCCTTCTCTTCCTGAAGGCGGTCGGGGTCAATGCCTGTGATGGCCCGAACAAGTGTAGATTTGCCGTGATCGACGTGTCCGGCAGTTCCGAGTACGTACATGGCGAGGTGCTAGGTGCGAGGGGTTAGGGATTAGGGATTAGGGATTAGGGGTTGGGTGTCGTGGGTAACCGGCAGATATCCTGGCGGTACTTGGATTATAAGCTTGGGGCGAGTGGGCGGCAAGCGCGCCGCGAAACGTCCCCCTGTGATATAATTTCATCGTGTTCTTTGACCATAATTCATGCATTCATGTCGCACTTCCACGAACACCTAACACCTGACACCTCGAACCCAATCCCTAACCCCTCGCCACCTGGAGTATCGCGATGCCTATGCCCTTCAGCACACTTGCTGAAACCCTAGAAGCGCTCGAACCGATCACGGGGCGCACACAGATGATCAATATGCTGGCCGAAATGCTCAAGCAAGCTGAGCCGGATGATATCGCCCAACTGCTTTACCTGAGCCAGGGCCGCCTTCTGCCCGACTTCATACAGAAAGAGTTTGGCATGAACGAGAGGTTAATTTACAGGTCGGTGGCGCAGGCGTACGACATTCCACAGGCCGACATCGTCGCGAGATCGAAACAGTTGGGTGACGCGGGGCTGGTGGCGCAGGAGTATGCCGCCCAGTGGGAGGCGGGCAATCTGTTCGCCCCGGCCAATATGGAGCAGATCACGTTGCAGGAAGTGTACAGCCAACTCATGAAGATCACGGAGACCATAGGGTCAGGCAGCCAGGAGGGCAAGGTCACGCAACTGGCACAACTCTTCAGGCGGCTGTCGCCTCTGGAGGCCAAACATGTGGCGCGTATCGTGGTCGGTCGCTTGCGGGTGGGCGTGGGTGATCCCACCCTGCTCGATGCGCTGTCCCTGGCGAAGGCGAGCGACAAGTCGCTCAGGGTGGACCTACAGCGGGCCTACAACCTGTCGAGCGACCTGGGGCTGGTGGCTCACACTCTTTATACGGCAGGGCCGGAGGGGCTGGACGGCATTCACGTGAAGGTGGGCAACCCGGTGCGGATGGCGCTCGCCGAGCGCGCAGACAGCGCCGACGAGATCGTGGCCCGGCTGGGCGAGTGCGCCGTGGAGCCGAAGTACGACGGCTTCAGGATACAAGTACATAGGGACGGTGATCACATTAGCATGTTCTCGCGTGGGCTGGAGGATATGAGCGGCATGTTCCCCGACCTGGTCGAGGCGATTCACAAGCAGATAAGCTCGCCCCAGGTAATACTGGAGGGCGAGGCTCTCGCGTACGACCCGGCCACGGGCGAGATTCAGCCGTTCCAGGTGACTTCGCAGAGGAGGCGGGTACACAATATCGAAGAAATGAGCGCCACTCTCCCCATAAGCCTGATGGCTTTCGACCTGTTGTTCATTGACGGGCAGGATCTCACGCGCAGCCCCTACGTCGAGAGACGAGAGGCCCTGTACAAGGCGATAGCCCCGCGTGAGGGGTTGGGCGGCCTGCACCCTTCCCCTGCCCTTATCACAGAGGATCCTGAGCAGATCGTGTTGTTCTACGAAGATAGCCTGGTAGAAGGCTATGAGGGTATCGTCGCCAAGCGCCTGAGCGGGGTGTATGACGCGGGCAAGCGCGGCTTCAACTGGATCAAGATGAAGCGCTCTTACAACATGCAGATGAGCGACACCGTCGACTGCGTAATAGTAGGTTACTCGTATGGCAAGGGGCGGCGCGCCTCGTGGGGCATTGGCACGATGCTGGTGGCGGTCTACGACAAGGCGAACGACACGTTCCCCACTGTGACCAAGGTGGCAAGCGGCCTATCTGAAGAAGCGTTCCAGGATTTGGGCAAGCGCTTGCTGGCCGATAAGATCGACCACGCCGACCCGCGTGTGGTAAGCGTGCTCACACCCGACGTGTGGGTTGTGCCGCGTTACGTGCTGGAGCTACAGGCCGATGAGGTCAGCCGTTCGCAGATGCACCCCACCGGCAAGACCGATGGTGCGGGTTACGCGCTACGCTTCCCACGGATAGTGAAGGAGCGCCCGGAACGCAGCCCTGAGGACGCCACAAGTGTTGAAGAGATAATCGAACTGTACAAGATGCAGGGCAAAGGCGACACGAGGGGCAAACGCAAGGCCGCGAAGGACGACGCCGCAGGTGAGTGATCACGCGGGTCGAGTGTTGTCTGTAAACGTAGGCAAGCCGCGCATGATCGAGTGGATGGGCCAGACCGCGCCGACTTCGATCTGGAAGTCGCCTGTGACGGGGCGCGTGCATGTGCGTGGGGTGAACATCGTGGGAGACGTTCAAGCCGACCGCCAGGCGCACGGCGGCCCCGATAAGGCCGTTTACTCGTATGCAAGCGAGGATACCGAGTGGTGGGAAAGCCAGCTTGGGCGCGTCCTGGGACCGGGCGCGTTCGGTGAGAACCTGACACTTGAGGGGGTGGACGTGTCGGGCGCGGTGGTGGGCGAGCGATGGGAGGTGGGCAGTGTGCTGTTCGAGGTAGCCCAACCGCGCGTTCCCTGCTGGAAGCTTGGCGCGCGAATGAACGACCCTGCGTTCCCCGACCTGTTTCTGACGGCACGGAGGCCCGGCGCGTATTTGCGCATACTCCGCGAGGGCGACGTAGAAGCAGGCGATGCGGTGCGTATCATGTATCGACCGTCGCACGGAATGACCCTGCGCCGCGTGATCGACATCTATGACTCGGAACGTGAGCGCGCTCCGGAACTATTACAAGTGCCGGAACTGGCCGAACCACTCAAAGCGTGGGCACGCCGGCGGTTGAGCTACATTTCGAGGCGATAAGGCTGCATTCCTGCGGAGGAGAGAGATTTGGGCGAGATCAACAAGCAGATCACGGTCGACGCACCCGTAAAAATGGTGTACGCCTTTGTGTCGGATGCTCGTAACGCACCTAAGTATATTAGCTCGATCAAGCGGGTTATTTCGGGTCCCGAGGGCGGTCCCGCTCCAGGCCAGGTGTGGCGTGCGGAAGCCAATTTCATGGGGCAGGACAGACTGCTCAACCTTCGCGTGGCCGAACTCGTGCCCAACAAGCTGGTACGGTTCGCGCTGGATGGCGACCCGGAGGCGGTCGTGCAATTGCGATTGACTCAGCAGGAAGCCACGCAAAGCACGCACGTCGCGTTATCGCTGGAAGCGGTAGGTATACCGTCGATCCTATTGGGCGCAGTACTGGGTGGTTTATTGAGTCAGGATATGTTACGCTTGAAGCGTCTGCTTGAGCACAGGCGAAGCGCGGAATAGGGAGCTGGGAAGAATAATATGGGTCCACTTGGGAAGCGAATCATAGTGTTATTGTTCGGTTGGGTGCTGATGGTGATGGTGATCATACAGGTGTATGACAACGTATCAGGCCGCAACTCGCCGACCGACAGGGTGCTCGCCGCACCCACCGCCGTGCCCACCGTGCAGGCCGACCCTAACGTGAGCAAGCTGGCTGACCTGCAAACGTGCGTAGCAAACGACCCCAGCAATCTGCAGTGTACCACCGACCTCGGCGACCTTTACTACACGTTGGGCCAGTATCCGCAAGCACAGGTGAACTACGAACGTGCTGTACAATTGTCGCCGCACGACTACAACCTGATGTTGAGGCTAGCGGGCACGTACATCTATCAGCAGGACTTCACGAACGCCGCGGACACGTTACAAAAGGCGGCGATCTTGCAGCCCGATGTACCCGAGATCCACCTATTGCTAGGTCTGGCCCTATCGAAGCTTAACCCACCCCGCATGCAAGACGCGATCACTGAGTGGCGCACAGTAGTGACCCTGGCCCCCGACACGACACTGGCCACGCAGGCCGCGCAGTACATTAACGACGCACAGCAGTAGCGCCCGACTGCCAACGGCAGGTGCCGGAACTTATAGGAGCTTTGTAAGCCAGCGTTGCAGCAGCTTTATGCGTGGCTTCTCTCTATCACCCGGCAGTAGCTTCTGCATTTCCGTCGCCAGTCGGTCAGTCATAGCATGTGTGCGTTCCCGTGAGCTGCCCTGGAAGTCCTCCGGCGCTATCGGCATCCCGATCCGCACGACCAGGGTGCGTCGCAGCCATAATTGGCTCGGACCCGTCAATCCCACGGGCAGCAGTGGAACGCCCGTGATAACGCTGGTGTGCGCAGCGCCCTGCTGCAACGGCTGTAACTGCCCCTCCTGTGTGCCCAGGCGCCCCTCGGGGCAGATAAGTATCGAGCCGTCCCGCCTCAGTACATCCTCCATTGTCCGCAGCGCGAGCACCGGCTTACTGCGGTCGAGCATCACGAAAACTTGCAGAGAGTTGATCACCCATCGTCGAAACGCGGAGATGTCTTTTACCTCGGCCTCTCCCATAACGTAGATCCGTGGCTCAACCGGAAAAAAGAGCAGCACCAGAAAGACGTCCGTCCACCCCAGGTGGTTAATGCAAACTATAGTGTGCGTGCCGGGTACGTTCTTCAGGCCCACCACTCGCACCCGAAACAACACGCCGAAGAGAGCGCGCACGACCATCCGGAACGCCCTGACATACCAGTTCGACTTGGCGGCGTCCCCCTGCTGGATCTGCTGCTCTCGCTCTGATGTCGGCGCGCTCTCTCTGCGCTCAGGGTCTGCGATCATGCAGGCCTCCTGGTTGGATGCTTCGCCGGATCATTCTTCGTCCACAACCCTCTCGGGGTGGACGTTTCTCAGCAGTATGCCGCCGATAATCAGCATTATTCCCGCTGTAATAAAGGTCCAGCGGTAGGACTGCGGTCCGCCAACAAATATAGCCGCCAGACCTGCAACCAGGCCGGCAAGCACAGAACCCAGTGGCTGGGCAAACGAGAATACCGAGGAGCCCAGGCCGACGAACTCTGCGGTGCGCTTCTTGGGGACCAGGTCAACCAGCATCGGATTGACCATAGCCATTGCTGCGTTGGCTCCGCCCGCCAGCGCCATCGCAATTGTGGCTTGCAGCAGGTTCTGCGCCTGTGAGCCAACAATAGCTATGGTGCCGAAGGCGAACAGGCCCAACATCATCACGCGCTTCTTCGAGAAACGATCCGCTAGCAGTCCGAACGGCACCGCGAGGAGAGCATTCACGCCGGTAGCCGCGAGTACCAGGATGAACGATTCGCTTTCAGTCACTCCGAGCGCGCTCACCGCGAAGGGCGTGATAAAAGGGATCACTCCACCAGTGCCAAGCCAGAAGAATGTAATCGCAAGCGTGTACTTCGCGGCTTCCGGATAACGCCTCAGACTTCGCACATACTCGATCGGATTGGGGGATCCTACTTTGTCGGCAGGTTTCTCGTGGAGGTAGCTGGCGGGCGGCTCCTTGACTGCGAAGAAGGTGTAGGCCCAGGTGGTGATCATTACCACGATGATGATCATGAATACTGAGAACTCGTGGTCTCCCCACAGCGTAAGAGCTATGATAGCGAAGGCGATGTTGCCAAGCCCTACGCCAAGCCCGAGGATGCCGCCGACCCTGCCGCGCTGCTTCTCAGTGAACAGATCGGCCATCATTGCCAGGTAAGGGTCCCATGCCACCACCAGGAAGAACGCCAGCACAGCCATTATCCCGATCATGACCCACAGTTCCGGGTGATAAGCCAGGGCCAGTATCCCAAGGCACACAAGTGGGATCCCCACCAGGAAGAACGGACGCCGCCTGCCCAATGGCGTCCGGAGCCGGTCGCTCATACGTCCCACCATGGGCTGGAAAAGGGCGCCCACGAAGGAACGCTCATTTGCCAGCAGCCCGATCAGCCACGCAGGGAGGCCATAGGTGCGCAGGTACAGGGGCATGCCGAAATTGAAAAGACCGTAAAATAGGGCCGCGCCCAGGTTCGCGACGCTGTAGTCAAAGGCCTTCTTGTAGGGGAAAGGGCCTTCAGCAGGCTGTTCCAACTCCGCAAGCACATCCCCCGTAACGAAAGGCTCTCCAACCGGTTCCGCAGGAATCGCAGAAGTTTCCATGCCGTTTCTCCTCCGCCTGCCATTTCCGGGCTAGGCTGCTTCTCAGGAGTTGTTACTTACCACTGCCGGACTTCATCGTCCGGTTCAGCGGCGCCTTCAGGCAAGAGACTTTATGCTTTATGTACAGACAGCACTGGTTTGATGGTATCGAACGTCTGCAGACAGTTGCGTGTAGAGTATTCGTGGCATCGCCGCCGCGGGAGGTATGTGCAGCAATCCCCCTCCGTATTGGCGAGTTCCTAGAGTATACTGCATCCTTTGCAAAATGCTAGTGGGAAATTTGTGATATGGATCGAATCAGCGCAGTCGACAGGCCTTTGTGTGCGCCCGGCCGTTTGCGCGGTCGCGGTCAATCTGTTATAATAACGTTCGGTCAACGGGGCGTAGCGCAGTCCGGTAGCGCACTTGAATGGGGTTCAAGAGGTCGTACGTTCGAATCGTATCGCCCCGACCAATTCACGATCAAGGGCTCGTTTGGATAATCCTTCCAAACGAGCTTTTTTGATCATGAGGAGACCTAGCCCGCATCGGGCAGCACTGCTATGGCCTCAATGGAGATAAGTAGCCCGCGAGGCAGATTTACGATGGGTACCGAGCGCGCAGGCGGGTTTGCCGGGAAGAATTCCTTGAAGAGTTGGTTCAGCGTTGCAAAGTTAGACGCATCGGCCATGAAGATGGTCGTCTTCACCACGTACTGAAGGCCGCTCCCTGCAGCCTGGAGCACCGCCGACAGGTTCTCGAATGCTTGCCGCGCTTGTGGCTCAAAATCATTACCCTTTGGCGCATTGGTCGCAGGATCAAGGCCTGCTTGTCCTGCTGTGAATAGCAGATTCCCTGCTCGTACGACGTGGGAATAGGGGCCAAGTTGCGGTGGCATCGAATCGCTTTCGATAGGCCCGTAGACAATGGTCATTGTATGCCTCCTTATAAGTCAGGTTACTACACTTTAGAACACAGTATACACGCAACATATCCCCATCACCCGATGCCGCGTCCAATAACGACAGGGCAACCCCGAGGTTGATTCGCCCGCGTGCATATTGACAGTACGCCCGCTGCGTCGGATAATCGAGCCGTGTTGAACAACGATGATCACCCACATGAGATTGACCGGGAAGCATCCACAAGAAGCCGGGGTAGGCGGCGCACTTTGTCGATACTTGCCGTGGACTGCGTGCTTGTGGCGGCTCTATTTGCTGCGATCCTGGCCTATGCTAACCTGAATCATGTGCCACAGGTTGTGTACCCGCCAGGCATGAACCCGATCAACAAGCTAGAATCGTCTTCGGTCAATAACAAGCCTATCAACCCGACGCTTGTTGCCTACTATACTAACCTTTATGGCGATGAAATGACTGCGCTCGCGAAGACACCGCAGCCTACCTGCGTTGTGGGGAAGAAGTATGGTGCTTTGTGTCAGGACGGGGAGATCACATATGACACCGATCCAGATGCATGCGCGGAACATAGCGGCGTGAAGGAATGGGCCGAGTGCCGCTAGTTTTCACACCGCCGCCCCTTCCTGATGCACAGCCACCCCGCCGATGATCAACGCTATACCTGCCAGTTCGCTGCCGGTGGGTAACTGGCCCAGCACCACCACGCCTATTATCGTGGCGAACGCGGGCAGTAAAGAGAGCAGAAGGGCGAATGTGGCACGCGGCAGGCGGGCCATAGCCAATTGATCCAGCACATAAGGGATCACCGACGAGCACACACCTACTCCTATCCCCGCAAGGAGGAGATCGGGCTGTGTGAAGGCGATCGAGGCGCCCATGAAGCCCAGTGGGCTGACCACAATCAATGCGATGAGCATGGCGGCTCCCAGTCGGTCAATGCTCGATGTCTCGGCGTTCTGCGCGATCCTGTGGCCCAGCACCACGTACAGCACGAACAGCGCGCAGTTCGCGAAGGCGAACAACAAGCCCAGAGGCTGCCCGCCGAATTGCACTTCAGCCAGCAGCCAACCGCCCGCGGCCGCGAGGAGGACGGCGGCGATATTGCGACGGCTCCGTATGCCTATCGCGGCCAGCACTATGGGGCCGATGAACTCTATCGCGCCCACCGTTCCCAGGGGCAGCAGCGAAATCGCCATGTAAAAGCAGACATTCATTGCGCCCAGCACAGCACCGAACGCCAGCAGCAAACGTTGCTGTGCGCGGTCAACCCGCAGGAAGGTGCGCCACGGACGACGCCAGACAGCAAATACGGCTGCGGCGCTGGCAATCCTCAGCCACGCCACACCCAGCACCGACACATTCGCGAAGAGAAGGACGGCAAAAGCCGGTCCGAGGTAATGGAAAATCGCACTCACTACGAAATACAGGTGAGGAGGGAATCGCCTGGCGCGAACGGGTTCCGTCATGGTCGCGCTTCCTGCCTTGCCGGTCCGCATGGTAGATCTGAGCATAGGTTAATGATATGATGTCGGAAAGGCAAAGTACAGATCTATATTGAGGAATTCTCATGGAAAGGGCTAAACTCATAATGAAAGAAGACGAATTCAGTTACAGGTCCGCGGATTCTGAGCTTGATGAAGTCAATCTGCGGATACTGGCCGAGTTGCGCCGGGAGCCGAGGCTCACCATGGCAGCACTTGGCAGACGGATCGGTATGTCGTCGCCTGCCGTAACCGAGCGAGTGCGGCGGCTCGAGGAAGTCGGCGTTATCGCAGGCTACAGGTTGGACATCAACCCCGCGTCACTCGGCTTGCCCATAGCGGTCTACGTACGCGTTCGTCCCATACCGGGGCAGGTTCAGCGGGTGGCCGAATTAGCTGCACAGATACCCGAAGTGGTGGAGTGCCACCGTGTGACCGGCGAGGACTGCTTCATCATGAAGGTCCACATTCCGGCCATGCAGCAATTGGACCGGCTCCTCGACCGCTTTCTCACCTATGGCTCGACCACCACGTCCATCATCCAGTCCTCGCCCGTACCCCTGCGCTCGCTGCCCATCCCCGAACGTTGATAAACCATAGCGGTCGGGAGCGTGTACAGTTATAATATGATTACTTCATATGGTAGGAGACTTTGAATTGGCCGATCACAACGCAGAGTTAAACGGAAAGACACGGCAGGACGCATGGCAACTGGTAAAGGAAAACGTACAGAACGAGGGGTTACGCAAGCATATGCTGTGCGTGGAAGCAGCAATGCGCGCCTACGCACCGCTGTATGAGGGCGATCCCGACTACTGGGGCACGCTGGGTTTGATCCACGACTGGGACTGGGAAATACATCCCGACATGGAAACGCACCCCACTGAAGGGGCGAAAACGCTGCTTGAACAGGGGTGGCCCGAAGGATTCGTGAGATCCATTCTGTCCCACGCTACGTATACTAATGTACCACGTGTTAAACCCGAAGAGCGTGCTCTGTTCGCTTGCGACGAACTTTGTGGCCTGGTGGTTGCTACCGCGCTCGTCAAGCCGAACCGCAGCCTGGCCGAAGTCGATGCCCGTTCGGTAATGAAGAAAATGAAGGATAAAGGCTTCGCACGTAACGTTAATCGCGAGGATGTCGTGCAAGGTGCAGCCGAATTGGGCAGACCTTTGGAAGAACATATCGATTTTGTGGTACGGTCCTTGCAATCCATATCAGAGGAACTAGGTTTGTAGGCACGCGGCAGGTGGCACACGCTTCCCTACACCACTAGAAACCGCCGAAAATGATCCAAATTGTGCGCGGCGTTGCACCGAGGTACGGATCGATTACAACACTCTACACACGAAAAGGAGGCCCGAAATGCCCGCAGAGAAATCAGGCAAAGTCTACTATAGAGCAGCCCGCCGTCCGCGAAGCGAGTCCGGCACAGGCCCAGGCTACGAAGAGCGCATCTCCTGGATACAGGGCGATCTAATATTCGAGGACGAGTACGTACGCGCAGTTGCGCACGGGGACGAAACAGGCGACCGCGCCAGGACTTACGACTTCGTTATCCCCTGGCACAGCATCCTCTATATCGAGATGGATACAACAGCAGCCGAATCGTAGCTCGGACGCCCTGCATCCTGCTTGATATGGCAGGCTGCGCTCGACATTGGCGCTTTGTTCGTTAAACGCAAAAGGAGGAACCTCCCGCAAGGTTTCTCCTTCTGTTAAGTAGGAGCAAATTATGTACACGAAGTACGCGGCTCTTACTTTATCTCTCACTACACATTGTATCAGAGAAGATCCGAATTGTGGATAACCCATTAGTACCATCCTGGTACTGTTTTCCCGCTAATACTTTCGATGGCATTGGTTGCGATTTGCGGGCGAAACCGTTATAATATCCCCGGTCGCCGACGTAGCTCAGTGGTAGAGCAGTCGCTTCGTAAGCGACGGGTCGAGGGTTCGAATCCCCCCGTCGGCTCCAATGCCCTACTGTTTGTACCGTATGAGAGGTTGAGTAGATCGCCCCAGGCTTTACTCAGGCCTCTTTTTTTGCTATTTTATCAGGTTCCTTATGGAGGCTCATAATGTCAAGACAGCGTCCCGGGTCGGGCGGTGGTGCGCGCAAGGCTAGCACAGGTGCGAACCGTTCGAGTCGCGCATTAACTTCCACAAACACGAATACGACAAGCCCCGCTGTTGGAGATGGGACTGCCGCAGGAGCCGGAGCGAGCACAACCGCCCGGCGTCGTATGAGCAAGAGGCGGCGGAACATCCTCCTTGGCATTGGCGCGTTTATAGTGCTGGTAGCGGCGGGTGTTGCCATCTACGTGTGGACCCAGATCAATAAGCCCCTGCCCACCATAAACGGCTCGGCCTCCCTACCGGGCTTGACCGCTAATGTTACAGTGACGCGCGACACGAACGGCGTACCGCATATCGTCGCCGGTAACTTGCAAGACCTCTATATGGCGCAGGGTTACGTGCACGCCCAGGACAGGCTGTACCAGATGTTCTTCTTCCGAACTGCCGGGCAGGGGAGACTCTCCGAACTATTCAGCCCTTCGCTGGTGGACAGCGACCGCTATCTGCGTACGCTGGGCTTCGCGCGCACCGCGCAAACCGAGTACGACCAACTGCGCCCGGACGTAAAGCAGGCGTTGCAGTGGTACGCGGATGGTGTGAACGCTTTTGTGCACTCGCACACCGACAGTCTGCCGCTTGAGTTCTCTCTGCTTGGAATCGGCTTTGAAGACTGGAAACCCGTGGACACTCTCATATTCGGCAAGATGGAGGGGCGTGACCTGACTGAAAGCTGGATCAATGAACTAGTCAAGGCCGACATCGTAAAAGCGGTAGGATCGGATGTAGCGGCCGAACTGCTGCCAGGCTACCCCTCTGATGGGCCTGCGATTGTGCCGGACGCGGGCAGCGGCTCGTACCAGCAAGTGATCGCACAGTACAACACGTTCATTGCTCCCCTGCTCGCGGGGTGGGACGACGGGATAGGCTCGAACAACTGGGTGGTGGACGGCACAAAGAGCACCACGGGCAAGCCGCTGCTGGCGAACGACCCGCATCTTGGCGTGCGTAATCCCTCGATCTGGTACCAGATTCACCTCACAACCACCGACGGCAAGTACGACGATGACGGATTCGGCTTCGCGGGCGTGCCGGGCATCATCACGGGGCATAACCAGAATATATCCTGGGGCGTGACTAACGTTGAGGCCGACGTGGAGGACATTTACCTTGAGCAGGCAGACGACCCGGCACACCCCGGACAGTATCTGACCGCCGATGGCTGGAAGCCCCTGCAGATTATCACCGAGACGATCAAGGTGCATGGAGCCGACCCTGTTACCCAGACGGTGCGAGTGACCGACCACGGCCCGATCCTCAGCGATGCCTTCCCGATAACGCCCACCCTGAGCACTGCGATCACCGGCACCTATTCGGTGCAGTGGACATTGCTCCAGCCTACACATCTTTTCGAGGCCGTGTTTGACTTGCAGACGGCCCAGAACTGGACCGACTTCCGCAAGGCTTTGTCCGAATGGGACGTGCCGGGGCAGAACTTCGTCTACGCCGACACTCAGGGCAACATTGGCTACCAGACCACGGGCCAGTTGCCAATACGCAAAAAGGGGGACGGGTCGGTGCCTGTGCCGGGCTGGACGGGCGACTACGGGTGGACGGGCTTCATACCTTTCGACGACTTGCCCAGCACGTACAACCCGCCCGACCACTTCGTTGCGACAGCCAACAATATCCCTTTCTCCAGCGGCTACAAGTACACAGTGCCGGGATACTACGCTAAGCCCTGGCGCATTGACCGTATTCTCGAACTGCTCAAGGGCAAGGACAAGCTTGGCGTCAGCGACTTTGAAGCGATGCAGATGGACACCACCTCACTGCTTGCCAAACAGGTACTGCCCATGCTGACTGCCTTGAAGCCTGCCGATGACCAGGGTACCCAGGCTGTAAACCTGCTGAAGGGGTGGGATGGCAACGTGACGGCAGACAGCGCCGCGGCCGCCATTTACGAGATAACCTATCACCAGGTCTTGACGCGCACTTTCAGCGACGAGCTGGGTCGTACCTTTAGCGCGGATACAAGCAACCTTTTCGCGCAGTACCTGGACAGTTTCAAAGGCGAAGCGTTGTTGTCGGTGGCGAATCTCCTGGACAAGCCCAACGACCCGCTGTGGGATGACAAGAGCACGCCGCAGGTGGAGACGCGGGACGACATCCTGTTGACTTCGCTCAGCGCGGCGCTCGGCGAACTATCGACTGTTATTGGCAGCGATATGACAACGTGGACCTGGGGGCAGGTACACCTGATCCAGCCTTCCCACGAGTTCAGCCAACAACCATTAATAGGCGGACTGTTCACTCTGGACGCGAAACCAATCGGGGGCGACAACACGACTGTGTCGGTGGGTGGGTACGACTTGCCTGTCGCCGCATTCCCCCTCCAGGCCTTCGCAGTGTCGAGCCACCAGTCCTACAGGATGATAATAGATCTATCGGACTGGACGAAGTCGGAGGCGATCTTCGCGACGGGCGAGTCGGGCCAGCCGGGCAGCAAGTACCGCGACAACATGTACGCGCCCTGGCTGAGCTACCAGTACTTCCCCATGCTCTGGACCAAGGAGCAGATCGCAACTGACCCAGCAGGCGTATTGACGCTTACGCCGTAATACCACCCGGCCCTTATACCAGAGGAGACATGAGTGAAAGACTATAAGACAATATGGGACAGTCTTAGCGCCACGTTCGCCGATGCATCCTTCGTGGTGGGATACCTGGGGGACGAGGAAGAGATACGATCAAACGGACAGCACACGGCCAATTTCCTGAAGTCGGTGCTACGGATCGAACCTACTGACAAGGTGCTTGAAATAGGCTGTGGTGTGGCGCGAATAGGGCGCGAACTTGCACCCGCCTGTGGTGAGTGGCACGGAGCCGATATCTCGGGCAAGATGATCGAGTATTCGCGTGAGCGCACCACAGGTATGCCGAACGTTTTCTTGCACGAGCTACCGGAAACGGATCTTAGCATCTTCAACGATGGCTACTTCGACTGTGTCTATTCGACTATAGTGTTCATGCACCTGGACAAGATTGAAGTATTCAACTACATGCGCGAGGCCCTGCGTGTACTAGCGCCCGGAGGCAGAGCCTACTTCGATACCTACAACATCGTTGCACCCGAAGCCTGGCAAGAGTTCTTGAAAATCATCGAAGCCTTCCCACTGGGGCGGAGGCCAGGACACGTCAGCCAGTTTAGCAGCCCGCCCGAAATACTGAAGTTCATGACGGAAGCAGGTTACACCGACGTTCACGTGGATGACGTGAACCCGCAACTGGTGGTAACTCTAGGCAGGAGGCCCGCGCAGGAGGGCTTTGTGCGCCCTACCACTGCACTAAATCAGGAAGTAGTGGATCGACTGGCGGCCTGGAAGCGCCAGCAAGAGGCCGAAGCTGGCGGGGAAATCGGTGTGACGCAGGCAAAGACAACTGCCGTCGTGCCATACGCTGATTGGATTGCTCTCAACGAAGATATCGCCGCCAAAGATAGCTACATCGTGGAAGTGGAGCGGGTACTGGAAGAGAAGAACCGTCATATAGCCACGCTGGAAAAGCGCGTGCGCCAGCAGGATCGTTTGCTAGGTCAGCTGCCGGTGCGTGTAGCGGCGCGGTTGAGTAAGCCCCGCAGGTAAACAGCCCGCTACTCTACGGATAGACCGAGCGAGCAACAATACGCAAAAATGAAGGCGTGGATCCGATAAACGGGGTCCACGCCTTTACATTTTAATTATACCACAGATTTGACTGCAAAAGATGCGCTAAGTGGCTGATCAATTTGGAGTTATCGGGAGATATATTGTGGAGGATACGTGATATAGCCTTGTTAGAATATAGAACAGGGGAGGGGCACTACAGTGACAAACATCGAAAGCGATACATTGGTGTCATACAAAGCCAGCGAGATGAACGACAGCATTGAGAACGAGATCGAACGACTGCGCAGCCAGGCGCTTTGGGGTTGGGATAAAGAGTCGCGCAACCTGAACTGGTTCGGCCTGATCGACGGGATGTCGATACTCGAAGTGGGTAGCGGGCCAGGATTTGTCACTGAGCAATTGCTCGCCTTGTATCCTGGCAGTCACATCACCTGCGTGGAGATTGATCACGATCTTATAGTCCCAGCCGAGGCCTACTTGCGCGGCAAAGGGTTGAAGGGTCGCTATGATATCATCGAGGGTGATCTCATGAAGATGGATTTGCCGGACAATACTATTGACTTTGCCTCTGCTCGGTTTGTCTTCCAGCACTTACGTGACCCTCGCGGCGCACTGTCAGAGCTGCACCGGGTTCTGAAGCCGGGAGGCAAGTTGGTCATCCATGATATTGATATTGGACTGGGCGAGATCGTTGAGCCACAGAACGCCGAAGCCGAGGCAATTGAAGCGCGGCTACACGAGTCCAGGAGCGTACGTGGGGGCGACCCGCGTATTGGCAGACAACTCTGGCGTCTCATGACGGCGGCCGGTTATGCCAATATCGACCTCGAAGTGGTACCAGTCCACACAGACCGTCTGGGCGTTCAGGCCATCTTCCCGAACGACTGGGATCCGGGTGCGTACAAACCCGCACTCGAACTGGGTATTATCGACGAGGCAGACCTCGACATTCTACGGAAGGCGCACGCGACCTTTCAGGCTTCACCTGACCAATATGCCCTTTTCGTCAGTTTGATGGTATGCGGGCAAAAGGTGGCGCGCTAGCGGTAATCCACTGCTCGTTACTCATTCGACCGTGACCGACTTGGCAAGGTTGCGCGGTTGGTCTACGTCAGTGCCACGAAGGACTGCCACCTTATAGGCCAACAGTTGGAGCGGAATCACGGCGAGGACCGGCGAGAGCAGATAGTCTACGGGTGGGATGTAAATTACAGCGTCGGCTTTGCTGCGGATGTCTTCGTCGCCTTCTGTGGCTATGGCGATAACTATGCCCTTGCGCGCCTTGACCTGCTCCAGGTTACTTAGCATCTTGCTGTATAGGTGGTCGCGTGGGACTATGCACACCACAGGTACGTTCTCGTCTATAAGCGCGTTGATGCCATGCTTCATTTCGCCCGCAGCGCAACCCTCGGCGTGGATGTAGCTGATTTCCTTCAGCTTAAGAGCACCTTCCAGTGCGGTGGGGTAGTTAATGCCACGGCCCAGATAGAGCATATCTTTGGCGTTGTAGATACGTGAAGCCACATCGTCGTAAAGCGCTTCGTTCGCCAGCAGGTCGCCTACCTGAGCGGGCAGCTTGACCAGGCCGTCGAGCAGTTGGCTTGCGCGCTCGTCGCTCAGGGTTCCGCGTGCGCGGCCCAGAGCTATTGCCAGCAGCAGTTGGTCCACAATCATACCCGTGTAGACCTTTGTGCTGGCGACGGCTATTTCCGGGCCTGCCTGCACATGCACGCGACCCTCGGCCACACGATCAGCCTGACTGCCGATCACGTTTACGATAACGGTAATGTGCGCGCCCTTTTCACGAGCCTCGGCCATGGCTTCGAGCGTGTCTACAGTTTCGCCCGATTGGCTTATTGCAATCGCGAGCGTGCCCGGCTCGACCACGGGATCGCGGTAACGGTACTCGGAGCCGAAATCGACCTCCACTGGAAGCCGGGCCACTTGCTCGAAGATGTACTTGCCCGCCAGGGCGGCATGGTATGCAGTCCCGCAGGCGAGGATCAACACTTTCTTGAAGGCGCGTAGTTGGTCCGGGGTGTACGGGATTCCGTCGAGATAAACATTGTTCGTTTCGAGGCTGAGGCGACCAATAAGAGTATCGGCGAGGGAGCGCGACTGCTCCATGATCTCTTTCAGCATGTAGTGCTTGTACCCGCCCTTGGCCGCGCTGTTGGTATCCCAGGCAACAGTGACGGGCGTTTTGTCTACTGGCGTGCCGTCAAGCTTCTCATACCGCACGCTGTCCTTGTGGATGATAGCTAACTCGCCAGGTTCCAGGAAGGCCATTGTGCGGGTGTGCTCAATAATGGCGGGTTGGTCAGAGGCCACGAACATCTCGCCCTCGCCATAGCCGATCACCACGCCTCCCGCGTTGCCCAGGCGGGCTGCCACAATGGTCTCAGGCTCCTGGGCGCGCATTGCGACAATAGCGTGCGACCCTTTGATCTCGCCCAACGTGAGGCGCATAGCGGCTTCCAGGTCGGGCGCACCATCAATTAGGTGCTGCTCAATCAGGTGCGGGATTACCTCGGTGTCGGTTTCGGAACGAAACTCGTGGCCTGCTTTCTTGAGGGCTTCCTTTAGCACGAGGTAGTTCTCGACAATGCCGTTCTGGATGACTACTATGTCACCGGTGGAGTCTCGGTGAGGGTGGGCGTTCATCTCATTCACGCCGCCGTGGGTGGCCCAGCGTGTGTGCCCGATGCCGCGCCGCCCCGCCAGGGGTTCTTTTACCAGCAGACGTTGGAGGTTCGAGAGCTTGCCCGCCGCACGGCGCAAGTTGATTTTGCCGTTTTGTTGCACTGCGATCCCCGCAGAGTCATATCCTCTATATTCGAGTTTTTCGAGGCCCTCAACAATAATTTCCGTCGCGTCGCGAGGACCAATATATGCCACTATCCCGCACATGTGTATAGTCTCCGTTTTTGTTATGCTTTTTCCGCTCTATAAATTATACCACGACGGGTGGTGACTCATAACTTTCAAATTGGTAAGGATCACAAAACACGCGGAGGTCGCAAGCGTCTAAAGCAAATCACGCGGTGACCAATATGCCGGCGTTCCAACGATCGGCGCGATACAAGCCCTCTTACCTACGAC
>DATINP010000181.1:0-2428 GCA_035474135.1 Chloroflexia bacterium
CCGCTCCCTTGCTCTAATCGCAAGGCACCCAACGCCGCTGCCAGTCCTGTAGTCGCCCGCGAAGCTAGCACGCTCCCTCGGCGGCCACCGGTACTCGCGATCCTCTCTTCACATACTTGAACCGCACCGGCCATGCCAAACCTCGTGCCTCCATGATACTTCCTCTTGCTGTTCATGAGCCAATCAGACCCCGACCAGCAGCAACACTAAAGGCACGATCCTTGCTTTCTATGGCGGCGTTATCATTATCGATCCGATGGAGGAACAGATGAATACAACGGCCAAAGTGGCGAAGGACAAAGTGGAACGCGGTGCGGACGAAGTGGCCCACAGCACATGGGTGGAATGGTTGGCGCGCATAGGCTATGTGGCGCGCGGAGTGCTATACATCGTGGTGGGCATTCTGGCAGTGCAAGTGGCGCTCGGCGTAGGGGGCGAAACGACCGACAAGAAGGGCGCTATCGCCGTGATAGGCTCCCAGCCGTTTGGCAAAGTACTGCTGGTGTTGGTGGCTATAGGGCTTGCCGGGTATGCGCTCTGGGGCCTTGTGCGCGCTCTGCTCGACCCCCTCAAGCGTGGCACCGACCCCAAGGGCATTGCACAGCGTATAGGCTACGTGGTTAGCGCGCTGGCCTACGCCAGTCTGCTCTTCCCTACCATCGCCTTTATTCGAGGTGGGGACAGCGGGGGCAGTTCTCAGGCCTCGCAAGACATGACGGCCAGCCTCCTTTCCGCGCCCCTGGGCCAGTGGCTGGTGGGCATTGTGGGCGTGATAGGCATGATCGGCGGGCTAGGTCAGATGTACCTGGCGGTTTCAGCCGATTTCAAGAAGGACCTCAAGACAGATGAGATGAGCAGCACGGAGGTGGATATCGCGACCAAAGTGGGAAGGTTCGGTTCTGCTGCTCGCGGCGTAATCTTCGTCCTGCTTGGCTTCTTCATGGTGCAGGCCGCCCTCCAGTACAACCCCCAGGAGGCGCAGGGCCTCGACGGCGCGCTGCAAACTCTCGCCCACCAACCATACGGGCCGTTCCTGCTGGGGGTTGTAGCGCTGGGCCTGGTGTCGTTCGGCATTTACTCTATCCTGTGCGCCTGGTGGATCAAGATCAACCGCTAGCAGACGACAGACGACAGACGACCCGGTTATGCGTCGTCTGTCGTTCTTCCTTGACACACCGCCCCTGTGGCTATATATTTTCCTGGATGGATAACCCCGCGCCCGACCAGCCACCCAGTCTTCCCGGCTGGAACTTTAGCCAGGTCATCCCCATCCGCTTTCGCGACATCGACATGTTCAATCATGTCAATAACGCTGCCTATCTCACCTACGCCGAGAGCGCTCGCGTCGCTTACTACGGGCAACTCACCGGTATTGCCGATCCCCGCGACTTCGACATGACCGTCGCCCGCGCGGAGGTGAACTACCTGGTGCCTATCTTCTTTGGGCAAGCCCTCCATGTCTACACCCGCGTCACACGCATCGGCACGAAATCGCTTACTATGGACCATGAGTTTCGCGATGCCGCTTCCCATGACGTCCTCGCCACTGTCTCCATCGTCATCGTTCATTATGATCACCATTCCGGCCAGTCGAAGCCCCTGCCCGCCCACATTATCGCCCTTATCGAGGCCCACGAGGGACGCTCCCTGAGAGCCTGAGATCCGCTCTTTAACTGGCATAATATAAAGCTCACTATCGTAAAAGGAGAATATCATAATGTGCTATAGCCCCAACGACCTCCCGCCCAACCCGCCCGGCTCTCCCGGCGAGGCATCGGGCTCCGATCTGACCCTTACCTCCGCCGACGGCACACAGTTCGCCGCCTACTTCGCGCACCCTTCCTCTCTCCAGCCCGCGCCCAACTCGCCGTGTGTGATCCTGTACCCCGACGTGCGTGGCCTCCACAACTTCTACAAGGAACTGGCTCTCCGCTTCGCCGAGCAGGGTATCCACGCGCTGGCCATTGACTACTTTGGGCGCACCGCCGGCCTCACCTCGCGCGACGAGTCGTTCGAGTACATGCCACACGTCCACCAGGTCGAGTTCCCCAACGCCCTCGCCGACGTGCAGGCCGCGATCGCCTACCTGCAAGCGCACGCAGCCGAGGCCTCCGAGCAGGCTCCCAGTATCTTCACTTGTGGCTTCTGCTTTGGCGGCTCGCTATCCTACGCCACATCAACCCAGCCCCTGCCCCTCGCAGGCGCAATCGCTTTCTATGGCAGTCTCTCGCGCCAGTTCACCGGCACTGATGCGCCCGTACTCGACCTTACGGTGAATGCCCGCGTTCCCGTCCTTGGCCTCTTTGGTGGGGCCGACCAGGGCATACCCGAGGCCAGCGTCCACCAACTCGACCTCAATCTCGACACCGCAGGCGTACCACACGAGATAGTGGTCTACCCCGGCGCGCCTCACTCCTTTTTTGACCGC
>DATINP010000182.1:0-9718 GCA_035474135.1 Chloroflexia bacterium
ACCCGGTCCACAGGACTTCGAGGACGTGCAGCCTGGCTCGACGTTCTACACGTATACCCAGCAATTGGCGAACCTGGGCGTTATGTCGGGGTACCCATGCGGCAATCCCGAGCCATGCGTGCCCCCCGACAATCTTCCCTACTTCCGTCCCAATAATAACGCAACTAGAGGGCAGACGAGCAAGATAGTCTCAAACACTTTCTTTCCGACTTGCAATCCATAAGAAACAGGAAAGACGACAAACGACCGACGACGTAGTTATATCGCCGTAGGTCGTTTGTCGTTTTAATTAGGAATTCGTTGCAGCAGTATCGTAGCTGAACAGTTCGTCGTCTTTGAAGAAGCGCGGGACTTCGGTCGAGGCGGTTTCGGGCGAGTCGGAGGCGTGCACCAGGTTGGCCTGGATGCTCATGCCGTAATCACCACGAATCGTGCCGGGCGCGGCCTCCCACGATTTTGTGGGGCCACACATCAAGCGCACCACGTTTACGGCGTTGTCGCCTTCCAGGCAGAGCGCAACTACCGGCGTTTTCATCATGAACGCCTTGATGCCCCCGAAGAAAGGTAGGCTGGACAGGTGGGCGTAGTGCTCGTCCCATAGCGATTCGGGCGGCTTTACCATTTTCATGCCCGCTATCTTCAGCCCTTTGCGCTCGAACCGAGCGATGATCTCGCCCAACAGCCCGCGCTGTACAGCGTCCGGCTTGAGCAGTACAAGCGTGCGTTCCATATGTATGCTTTCTCCTCAGATGTAGATTTTTGACACAATCGGACAATTATAGCACAAAGATGGGCGCAAGCCCTAACCACGAATTTCGACAGCCAATGTTGTCGAAACCCCTTGACAGGCGGGGTATATTAAGCTACCTTTATTACGTATATATAGAGATAAAATAAACATAAAAGGAAACCATAATGTCAGTCGATATAAATGTCAATCTGAACCAGGCACAGATCATGGGCGCTATTCGTGGGCGCAGGAGTTATGCGCTCAAATACCTCTCGCCCGAGGCTATTGATCTTGGCGATATTGAACTTATGCTTGAAGCGGCCAACTGGGCGCCCAGTCACGGGCAGACTGAGCCGTGGCGCTTTACTGTGTTCGCCGGCGATGGTCGCCAGCAACTTAGCGATGCGTTCGGCGAGGCCTACCGCCTCCTCACTCCCGAAGTCGTGCGCCGCCCAGAGCTAGAGCAGGCTCAGCGCGACCGTGTGTGGCAGGCTCCGGTTTGGATCAGCATCGGCATGGAGCCGGGGCTGAACGAGCGTGGCGGGCGTCGCATGCCCGAATGGGAGGAGATAATCGCCACGGGTATCGCTGTTCAGAATGCGCATTTGATGGCTTCGTCGCTGGGATTGGGCGCAAAGTGGACCAGCAACACAGTAGCCACCCACTCGCACGTGGCGCAACTGGTTGGCCTTGAGCCTCCGGCACGCCTGCTTGGTTTCCTTTATGTAGGCAGGCCTGCCGTCGAGTTACTACCGGGCACACGCCGGCCGTTGGCGGACAAAGTGCGCTGGGTCACGGACGCGGGCGATGCGGCCCCTTCATCTCGCTAAGGCACGTTCCTCCCCCTGTTCCTCCCCACGGTTTATGTCCCTGGTTGTTTCGCGGCTTCGATGCGGCTGAACGCGCGCTTACAGAGTGTGTACACGACGTAGGCGGTTACGCTCGCCACCAGCAGTATTGTCAGTGGGATAGTCAGCACAATAATTAGCATTGCGGCACAAACCACTACGCAAAGGAGGGTGGTGCCAAGCTGGCTGACAGAGATCAAGAATGCGTTCTTGAGAAGCTGCTTCCAACGGTTCTCGTAGTTGACCATGACAGGGAACAGGTAGATCGAAGTGAAAATGTAGCAAAGTCCCCCGAAGGCCATCAGCAGGAACAACGGCACCTTCACCCAAGTCTCGGCTCCGTTCAGCAGGACGAAATCGAGCACCAGCAGCGAGCCAAGCACGATCCAGACAAGCCCTAAGAAAAAGCTCTGAACGAAATTGGCCTTCAGGTGGCGAAAGAAAGGCTCAACCGCACCGCTATCGGTGCCCCTGCTCCACTCGCGCACAACCCCAAACATAGCGGCTGTCGCCGGGAACGCGGTCACCACCAGTAAAGATAGCAGTATCCACATCAAATTGAGCACAAGAAGGCTGATAAGAATCTCAATTGAGCGGTATAATTTACTGTTCAGGATATCCATCGTCTTGTGATCGATTGTACCATGCTTATACCGTGCTTGTAATATGTTTTGGCGCAGGGTGAAATAGGAGGGGTTTCCAGTGTTCGTTTTCCGGCCCGGACAAAAGATACTCTTCATTGGAGATAGCATTACCGACTGCGATCGGCGTGGAAACGCTGCGCCGCTGGGTGACGGCTATGTGAGCATGCTTTACAATTTCCTGTGGGCACGATACCCTGAGTTGGGCCTGACCATCGTCAACAGGGGAGTAGGAGGCGACACCACCCGTAACCTGCGAGCGCGCGCTGGCAGCAGGACGTGCTTGAGGAGCAACCCGACTGGCTATCAGTTGGTATTGGCATTAATGATGTCTGGCGCGCCTTCGGAGATACACCCCATGAGGCTGTACCGATTGATGAGTACGAAGCCACTTTGCGCCAATTGCTGGACCAGGCTGTTGGAGTCACAAGAGCGCGGCTGATTATGATGGAGCCGTACATGATAGAGCCTGACCTCGCCCAGCCCATGCGCCACAGTATGGATCTGTACCGAGCGCGATTCGACGCAGTGGCCGCTGATTACGGGGCCATTCTGATACCCGTCCAGGCGGCTTTTGACGCTGTCTTACAGTACACTCAGCCTGAACAATGGGCGGACGACAACATCCATCCCAATCCTCCCGGCCATACGGTGATCGCCCTGGCATTCCTCAGGGCCCTGGGCGCGGACCTGTAACGGCCAACAGAGACCTCTTTTGCTCCGGCAACTTGGGCGCAAAAGGCCGCATTCATATTGACAACCAAAACGTTTTCTGCTATTATCCATCCTAATCACAAAAGCGTTTAAGTACCCTTTTGTACTCTCTGCACAAGCTCACATGAGCAGTCTGTCGTGGCACATTTATTGCCCACAAATGGCATCACTACCGGCACTTCTACTGGATTATCGTCCGTTGGTTTCAAGCGAAGGAGCTTTGGACCTATATGCAAGGACTATCCGCACAAACCGGGCTTGCAGAAGATAGCAGCCCCCTCTTATCGGCAGCGATTGATCAGGTCACACCGCCCCATATGGCTGTGGCTCTTTTTGTCGTTTGCACCCCAATTTTTGCCGGAGGTAGCATCAGTCTTTGATGCTCGCCGGTGCGCGCGTCCTACATAGCTGGAACGCATGCGCATGGCTATAGAGTTCTCATAAGGAGTGGCGCAAATACCCAAAGGAGGAAGACTTTATGAACCTAAAGCGAACCAGGATGGTTGCTTTGACCCTGGCCCTGCCCATGCTCATGGCGGCCTGTGGAGGCGATCCAACGGCCACTGTGCCCGTGCCGACCGCGACCACAGCAGCTGCCGTAGCAACAGCTACTACGGCGATGGCGGCACCGACGGCCACCACAGCCATGGCAGCGCCGACAGCCACCAAGGCGTCCGCAGGCGCAACGGCTACCACCAGCACATCTAATGCCGAGCCAACGGCAAACGTGGCCGCCGCCACTATTCGAGTGGGCACATGGGAAAGCGGCGACGCGCTCAATCTCTGGAACGACTTGATTGCTAACTTCAAGAAGCAATATGGCCAGATCAACATCAGCTTTGAGCCTGTACCTGATAACTACGGCACCAAGCTCCTCACTCAGATCGCGGCCAACGATGCTCCCGACGTATTCCAGGTCGGTGATGGCGACGTGCGTATGTTCGTCGAGCGCGGTGGCGCAGCCGAACTGACAGACTACATAAAGGGCAAAGACAACTTGCCAGGACTTGACACTACCATTTACTATCCCAGCCTTTACCAGACAGGCGTTGTGGACGACAAATCCTACTTCCTGACCAAAGACTACAGCCCGCTGGCAATCTACTACAACAAGGATATGTTCGACAAGGCCGGCGTGGCTTATCCTAAGGATGGGTGGACCTGGGACGACTTCCAGAATGCCGCTGTCAAGCTAACTACGGGTTCGGGCGCCGATGCTCAGTATGGCGTTGTACTGCCAGGCAACTGGGTACGCGCGGTTGAGCCGTTCATCTTCCAGAATGGCGGCGACCTCACCAGCCCCGACGGCACTAAGGCCACCGGTTACCTGAACAGCGAAGCTTCGGTTGAAGCTGTCCAGTATTACGTTGATCTCTACACCAAGTACAAGGTTTCACCCAGCCCCGCAGATGTCGGCACCACCTTCCAGGGTGTTGATCTTTTCCAGACCGGCAAAGCAGCTATGACCCTTACCGGTATCTGGCCCGAGTCGGGCTACGCCTCTGACCCCAACTTCCACTTCGGAGTAGTAGGCTTGCCCATGAAGAAGCAGCGCGCTAACGCAATCTGCTGGGCGGGTCTTGGCCTCTACAAGGGCAGCAAGAACTCTGACCAGGCGTGGTTGTTCCTGCGCTACATCGGTAGCGAAGCAGGACAGACTGCCTTCGGGGCTAACGGCCTTCCCTCCATGCCCGCTGTGGCTGATAAGCTAGGCATCTCCAAGGATGCCAACAAGTCGGCCTTCCTGAACGAAAACCAGTACCTCACACCCCTACCCGATATGCGCAGCAGATGGTGGAATGACACTACTGCCAAGTACTTCGGCCAGGCGCTCGACAACCTGCTTGCTGATGGTGGCGACGTCAAAGCCGCCCTCGACGATGCAGCGTCGAAGGCCGATGCTGATTACGCCAAGCTGAGCACTCAGCCCTAGGCATACGAGTCGTAGATCGTAGATCGTAGATCGTAAGTCGTCGATAACTCATGACTTACGATCTACGATCTAAGATCTACGACCGATCAGAGGAGGCCACATGGCTGTCCTTGCTTCTCCTCGAAAAGCTGGTAAGAGCTGGCTCGCGGGCTGGAAGAAAAGCGAAACCTGGCTCTTCTACCTTTGCATCTCGCCCTGGCTGATAGGGTTCCTGATCTGGACCGCCGGCCCGATGTTCTACTCCCTCTATCTCAGCTTCACCAGCTGGGATCTGTTCACCACGCCCCAGTGGGTGGGCCTGGGCAACTACAAAGATATATTCACCGACAACCCCGACTTCTGGCAGTCGATGAAGGTGACGGCAATTTATACGTTCGCTTCTGTGCCCCTCAGTCTTGTGGGGGCGCTGGCTATTGCTTTGCTTTTGAACTCGAAGGTGCGCGGTATCGCCTTCTTCCGCACAATCTTTTATCTTCCCTCGGTGCTGCCTGCTATCGCGGTGGCGGTACTGTGGATATGGGTGTTCAATCCCCTGTACGGCATCCTCAACGTGCTGCTTGGCCTGGTTGGTATTAAAGGGCCATCATGGCTGGGTGATCCCAACTGGGCTTTGCCTGCTCTCATCTTCATGAGCCTTTGGAGCCTGGGCGGAAGCATGATCATCTACCTTGCCGGTCTCCAGGGTATTTCCACGACCCTTTACGAAGCCGCTGAGTTGGACGGAGCCAACAAGGTGCAGCAATTGTTCAAAATAACCATCCCGCAGCTTACGCCCACCATCTTTTTCAACCTGGTCCTCAGTATTATCGGATCGTTTCAGGTGTTTACTCAGGCTTACGCCATGACCCAGGGCGGCCCTCGCCAATCAACGCTGTTCTATATGTACTACCTGTTCGATATGGCGTTCATCAAGTTCCGCATGGGTTATGCCTCGGCACTGGCCTGGATCCTGTTCGCTATCATACTCGTGTTTACCCTACTCATCATCAAATCTTCCAGCCTGTGGGTTTATTACGAATCTGAGACCAAATAAGGCACCGAAGTTGTAGGGTGTCAGGAGGCAGTTATGGCTACGCAAGATGCTGTAGAACAAAAGGCTGTCGTTACAGCTCGCCGGGGTTATCTCCCGCGAACGAAGAGCGCGCGCGAACTGTTTGGTAAGATCCTTTCGTATTTCTTGCTCATTCTGGGCTCAATCCTGATAATGATTCCGGTCTTTTGGATGGTATCCAGCGCGCTCAAAGCAAACAACCAGATTTTCCTCTTTCCGCCGCAATGGATACCGAATCCTATGCAATGGGATAACTTTGTCAAAGCGATGACCGCGCTCCCCTTCGCCACCTATTTCCAGAACACGATGATTGTTGAGGTTGGTACAATTATTGGCACCGTCCTATCGTGCTCTATAGTGGCTTACGGCTTTGCGCGGCTGAACGCACCGGGGCGCAACTTCTGGTTCATCGTGCTGCTATCAACGATGATGCTACCTGGCGTAGTGACGATGATCCCCGTCTACCTGATCTTCAGACAGCTAAACTGGGTAAACACCTTTCTGCCCTTGATTGTGCCAAGCTGGTTCGGAAGCGCCTTCTACATCTTCCTGATGCGACAATTCTTTATGACCATTCCACGCGACTTCGAGGATGCCGCTCGCATTGATGGCGCGAATACCTGGCAAATCATCAGCAAGATCATATTGCCCCTCTCCAAGCCCGCGCTGGCGACCGTTACTATTTTCTCCTTCATGGGCGTCTGGAACGACTTCATGGGGCCGCTGATCTACCTCAACAAGCCGGAGACCTATACTCTTGCCCTCGGCCTCAACTTCTTCAAGGGGCCGCCTACGAACGCAAACCCCGATTGGAACTTGCTGATGGCAGCCTCATTAGTCATGATGTTGCCGCTGGTGCTGCTCTTCTTCGTGGCGCAAAAGGCCTTCATTGAGGGCATAACCCTCACGGGCGTCAAGGGCTAGGAGGAGCATCACGCTCGTTCCCATGCCGCCTGTGCCAGGTTCGGAGCCTGCTACCGATTATTATCCCTGTTTCATGGGCAACGGTCTCGACGCCGTACTCATTGGGCGCACGGGCGCGATGACTCCGGAACGCGCCCAGGGCAACCTCGACCGCTGTTACTGGTACAAGGCTGACCGCTATTACCCCGAGGCTCGCACTGCCGTTATTCCCGGGCGCCTCCCGCGCGAGGGGCAACCCCTGCACATGGATGGCGCGCCCTGGCACGAGATAGCCCCGCTGGCGCGCACGTGGTACGAGGTTCGCTTTGGTGGCCTGCGCCTCGATGTACGGACCGCCGAACAGCGCTTCGTGCCTGCCGAAGGTGTGCTCTACTCCCACGTAGATTACGGCGCGGTCATGGCTGACGTGACGACCTTCCTGCACGCCCGGCGTTCGGTGCTGGTGGTGCGGTGCCGCTTCGATAAGCCTGTTCTCTTCCGTGCGTATGGCGCGGCGGGCGTATGGGTTGGGGAGGGCTACGACGCCGATCCCTTCGAGTATGTGACTTATAACGCGGGCGGGTACTCTGCTCAATATAAACTGGGCGATACCAATGGCCTCATACTGCTGGGGATCAGTCCCGAACCGAGCGCGCACGGCGGTGGCGACCAATGCATCTGGCAGGAGGTCGAAGCGCGCGAGGTCACGCAGTATTTCGCTGTGGTAGACGACCAGGATGGCCCTCTGGCGGCGTACACACTGGACCAGGCCCAGGCTCTGGGCTACGAAACGCTGCACGGCGAGCACGTGGAGGCCTGGCGCGGGTACGCCGACATTTCGCATATAGAGATACCCGACGAGCGTTTCCAGCGTTGCTATGACTACAGTTTGTACCAGTTCAAGGCCTCACAAAACAGGCTGTCTGGCGGCCTGCCCGTCAACAACCTGCGCCTCACCTGGTCGTCGCACGTCTTCTGGGACGCATACTTCATGCACCGCGCTCTGCTCGAGGCCGACCGTCTTGGCGAAGCGTTGGAGGGCGTACGCTTTTTTATGCGCACCAAAGAGCAGGCGCGCAAGCACGCGTTGGATGATTTCGGCGCACCCGGCCTCAAGTGGGACTGGGAGATCACGCACAAAGGCGAACGCGCTTACGGCACCTGGCTTCATCAGAAGGAGCAGGTGCACAATAACGCCTCTTATGCCAATATGATCTGGGGCTACTATGAGTTCACACGCGATCGCACTTATCTGGCCGAGTTCTACCCACTCCTGAGAGGCATGTCCGAGTTCTTCCTCGCCAATGTAATCGAGCGCACGGGGCGCGGCTACGAAGTGCGCCCGTTGGTAGACGTGGGCGAGCACGTAACGCGAGTGCGCAACGAAGGCCTGAACCTGACGGGTGCGATACGTATATTGCAAGTGACCGCGCAGGCCGCGCACCTCCTGGAAAGGGATGACGAACTCGCTTCACGGTGCGCCGAGACAGCCGTGGGCCTGATGAAGACCCTCGACCTGCTATATAATGGTAAGTACTTCCAGAGCGCCGAGGATGTAGATACTCTTACCCTAAGTTCTCTGGCGGCGGTCTACCCGATGATGCTTATTCCCCCGGACGACCCCCGCGCCGTCAGTACCGCTGAAGCCTATCGACGGCAAGCAGGGAACGGCATCGTGTCGGCATGGTCCGCAGGCATCCTGGCGACCATCTACGCCATGATGGGCGATGGAGATACGGCCTGGGGTCTACTGACCGACGCGGCAAGCGCCCTCTGCAACTTCGGGGGCATGGCGGAACACGTCTACCCGGATGGACACTGGAATATGCAGTACTTCAGCACAGCCCAGGCCGCTGTCTGCACAGCCATCCACCACCTGCTGCTTCAGGCGCGCGACGGCACGATCACCCTGTTCCCTGCCGTTCCCTCCCAATGGCCCTCTTGCTCGTTCGAGCGCCTGCTGGCCAACGGGGTGGAGGTATCTGGCCTCTTCGACCGAGAACCAGGAGTGGTAAAAGCAACTTTACATAATATAGCAAACGAAAGCCTGCAGGTACACGTGCGATGCGGCAAGCACGCGGAAGACCTGCTACTGGCGCCCGGCGAGAGCAAATCGCTCACTGTGGCCAGTGACCGGTGACCAGTAGGACGACCGACGCACTGGTCGCTCGTAAAGGAAATTAACGTGGTTCCAACTCCAACTTTATCATCTCGTGGGGGGAGCACAGCCGCACGCACGAATGCACTCGATAAGGCGGGCGCGCTCCAATTACCCCTGGCCGCCATCGCCATAGCTATCGCGTCGTCAGTTTCGCTGGCGTTCGAGGTCTTGCTGACCCGCCTCTTTTCTCTGCTGTTCGAGTACCATTACGTGTTCGTGGCGACCTCGCTAGCCATCTGCGGGCTTGGACTGGGGGCGGCGTGGGGGGCGTGGCTTTTGACGCATAACAACAGGACGCTGGTGCGCCCGGGCGGGATACTGGTAGCGCTAGCTCTGGCGCTCGTGTTCGACAGCCTGGTTTTCTCGCTGTTGCCCTGGGCGGGCGCGGTCTTCGTGCAAGTGATTTTGGCTCTGCCACCGTTCGTGCTGGTGGGCCTGCTACTCTCAACCCTTTTCGCGGCGCGTCCGGCTGAAAGTGCACGCCTCTATGCGTCCGACCTCCTGGGCGCGGCTGTGGGCACGGTGGCCGTGCTCTTGTTGATCGTGTGGAGCGGAGTCTTCACTGCGATCCTGTGGCTGGCCCTGCTGGCGGTGTTGCCCGCGCTCTTCCTGACCTATACATCGGGCGATAGGCAGGCGTTTCGATGGGCGGGGGGCACGACGGCGCTTGTCGTCCTGCTCATTATCGCGGGACAGGTATTCGACTTCCCTGGCTTCAACGCGGCAGACATTTCGGG
>DATINP010000183.1:0-6074 GCA_035474135.1 Chloroflexia bacterium
TGCTTATTAGCGCGGGGACCATACTATATCAGATACTCCTGATCCTGGGGGGCGGCTCGTCTCAAGACTTCATGCACAACCTGGCTTTCGTGCTGGGACCTGCTATTACTGCCGCCGTGCTGCTTGTGTATCATGTGCGGATTCTGACAGGCGACCAACACGCTTTCGCCGCTCTGCCTCCCGAGGACCGCGCCCAACCTGCAAATGTCGATGTGTATGCGGCTGCATCTGCCGCGTCAGCCGTCTTGCTGGTTAGTTCGGCGGATCCTCACGGTTTGAATGCCTTGGTCGAGGAGATGCGGCGCAGGCTTCCTGCAGGTGCTCAACTAAACGCTTTTTCGGCGCCCGACCTGTTGCCGGGAGAACTTGGTTCGTGGTTGGCGAGCCGGATCCAACCCGATAACGGCCCTGACGTGATACCTGATGCCTGATAAGCGACGATGGGGATGTGAGTCGTGTCAAAATTAGTCCGTTTGGACTACACAAAACATGTCCCGTTTCGGCTTGCTCAGGTCATTAAGTTAATAGAACCCTTTTACGTTGCAACTGTCACTTGTCGCTTCACAGCACCTTGCTCGACTGGTCGCCGGGTCTGCCCGACATTGGTGGGTTCGACGTTGTATGCATGCGGCGCAGTAGGTCCCGCTCCCAGCCGTGCGTGAAGGTGCGGTCTTCTACGGTTTCTCCACTGGCCAGGGTGCCCGTCGCGAAGTCCTGCGGGCGCAGGTCGGTGCCGATCTTGCAGTTGCGGCCCACAATGAGATTGTCGGGGAGATGCGAGCGTTTGCCAATCATGGTGATGCCCGTGTTCAGGCGGGTAGGTTCCTGCTTGTTGGGCGTCATATCGTCGCCGTAGCCGATCCGGCACCCCTTGCCTACCATAACTTCTTTGTCCATGATCGCCCTGTCAACCAGGCTGCCCGCACCGATAACCGTATCGAACAGCAGGATCGAGTCGCGCACGACGGCTCCTTCTTCCACCACCACGCCAGGAGACAGGACGCTGTGCTCGACGTGGCCCTTAATTATGCAGCCGTGCGAGATCAGGCTTGTGGTGACCTGTGCGGTGCTGCGGATAGATGCGGGTGGGCGTTCTTCGCTGAGCGTGTGAACCACCCACGACGGGTCGTAGAGGTCAAACGTGGGGTTATCATCTAGCAGGTCCATGTGCGCTTCCCAGTACGACTGCACGGTGCCTACGTCCTGCCAGTAGCCCGCGAAAGGGTAAGCGAACACACGCTCACCTCGGGCCATCATCGTGGGAATAATGTCGTGGCCGAAGTCGTGGCTGCTGGGTGAAGCGGAGCTCTTATCCCGTCGCGAATCTTCCAGCAGCACGCGCGCCAGGGTGTCGCGGCCCAGCACGTAAATGCCCATCGAGCCGAGGGTGCCTTTGGGCTGCTGGGGCTTCTCCTCGAACGAGACCACGCGACCCTCGACGTCGGTTTCGAGAATGCCGAAACGTGGGCCTTCCTCGATGGGCACCACCACAGCGCCCAGGGTGACGTCGGCCCCGTGCTGCTGGTGATACGCGACCATCGGGCTATAGTCCATGCGGTAAATGTGGTCGCCCGCCAGTATCACTACATAATCGCACCGCGACTCCATGATGAAGCCCAGGTTCTGGAACACAGCGTCGGCTGTACCCTGATACCAGTCAGAAGCCCCGTGTTCGAGGTAGGGTTGGAGCAAATGCACCCCTCCCTGCCGCCTGTCGAGGTCCCAGGGCTTACCGATGCCAATGTGGTCGTTCAGAGAGTGAGGCCGGTACTGTGTCAGCACCGCTACGTCATAAATGCCCGAATTGACGCAGTTGCTAAGTGCGAAGTCGATGATCCGGTACTTGCCGGCGAAAGGGACTGCGGGCTTGGCGCGCTTTTCTGAGAGGAGGCTTAGCCGCTCACCTTGCCCCCCGGCCATGATCACAGCGAGTACTTTGCTCATAATACGACCCATCCTTTCCAGCAGAGTCTATATGTGTGAGTATATCCGTTTTGGCCGGGGTTTTAAAGGAGCTCTTGGGGATCAGGGGCTAAGGGAGGGGTAAGGAGAATGTGATCACAGTTCCCTGTCCGGGGGCGCTTTCGGCGCGGATAGTGCCATGGTGCGCCTCGATCAGGCGGCGGGCAATCGCTAATCCTAGCCCGGCTCCTCCGCCGGTGCGGGTGCGGGCGGCGTCGGCCCTGTAGAACCTATCGAAGATGTGTGGCAAGTCTTCCGGGGCGATGCCGCTGCCCGTGTCGCTCACCGATACGTATACAGCCCCAGCATCCCGCGAGGCGTTCAGGAGTACGGTGCCCCCGGCAGGGGTGTGTCGCAAGGAGTTGGCAATCAGGTTGCCCAGCACCTGCGAGATCCGCTGTGGATCGGCCTCCACCTCCGGCAGGGCGGGCAAGTCAGCCACGCGAAGTTCCACCCCCAGGCTGCGTGCTTGCTCGGCGAACGACCGCCCTACGCTTTCCAGGAGGAAGGAGGGAGAGATGCTCTCCTTGTGCAGGGGCAACTGCCCGGTGTCTACCAGGGCGAGCAGGCGCAGGTCCTCGATCAGTCGTTCAAGGAGCGCTGTCTCGTTGAGCAAAGTGGTGATCTGTTCGGGCGTCGGGCTGTATATGCCGTCCTGCATCCCCTCCAGGCGTCCCCGGATAATGGCGAGCGGGGTGCGTAGCTCGTGGGCCACGTCCGCTGTCATCTGGCGGCGTTGGCGATCGGCGTCCGATAACGAGGTGGCCATTGTATTGAACGCGCCCGCCAGGTCGTCTATCTCGCGCACCGCCGAGCTTTCCACTCGCACGTTCAAGTCGCCCCCTGCCATGGTGCGGGCCGCACGGGTGAGGCGGGTCAGAGGACGGGTAACCCTCCTCGAAAAGAAGGTGGCCGCGCCCAGCAGAACGGCGCAGAAGGCAAGCAGAGCGCTGACCGGCCCACGCCAATCTAGCGCATTCCTGAACTCCTCGTAGGGGGGCGTTGCGTCCGGTATGGGGAGGGCCGTGCCGCTCGCGGGGGGCGCGAGCACAAGAGGGGTGGTAGGATTGCTCGTGAACCAGGGCGGCGCGAAAGTCGGGTGGGTCGACCCGTCCGCGCCCTGGTTCAGGCGCACCGACAGTACAAGTACCGTGCCAACGCCGCACGCGCCCAGCACGATAACCGTGATGAAGGCCGCCAGCATCAGCGCAAAGAGGGAGGGTCGTCTCATGGTCGTGGCATATCCCTACAGTCCTTTATTCACTCCCGGTGTCACTCGCCGTCGTCGAATTCGGCGAAGCGGTAGCCGATGCCGTATACCATCTGGATGTAAAGCGGGTTGTGGGCGTCGTCTTCGATCTTGTGCCGCAGGTTCTTGATATGGGCATCGATCGTACGGTCGTAGCCCTCGAAGCTGTCGTTGTACACGTTCTGCACCAGTTGGGCGCGGGTGAACGGCCTGCCGGGGTGGCGTGCCAGCACAGCCAGCAGATCGAACTCGGTGGCGGTTAGCTCCACGGGAGTGCCGCCGTTGCGCACTGTGCGCCTATCAAGATCAATAGTCAATTCGCCCGCGCGGATCGTGGGCCTGTAGGCGCCTTCGCCCTCGGCACGCCTCAGCACAGCGCGCACTCTTGCCACAAGCTCGCGCGGGCTGAATGGTTTGGTCACATAGTCGTCTGCTCCCAACTCCAGCCCAACGAGCCGGTCGGCCTCGTCCACTCTGGCGGTAAGCATTATGACCGACATAAGATGGAGCGCCGGATCGTTCCGCAGGTGTCGGATTATATCGAGGCCGTCCACACCGGGCAGCATCAGGTCCAGCACCATCAGGTTAGGGCGTTCGAGGCGGGCTAGCCGCAGGGCGGTGTCGCCGTCGCCTGCCGTAAGCACCCGGAACCCGGCCTTCTCCAAATAGTCACGCACGATTGTCACTATGCCGGGCTCATCGTCCACCACCAGTATCGTTTTTACCGCTCTTGCCACTAACGAAAACTCCTGAGATGCAGGGCCGAGGTTGAAAGTTGGCCTGGGCATCTACCTAATGTTAAACGATGCCACCCAATTAGTCGAAGATGTGGAATTCTAAATCCCAGGTTTTGAGTTGGTGGTGAGGTGGGGAGTGCGGTAGTTCTTCACGGTAGCGAGTGCGCCGGCGATCATAGCTGTGAATACGCCCAACATTTCTATCCACGTACCGGTGAACGCCCATGTCTGCGACAGGTTGGTAAGGTGGTCGAGTAATCCGCCCGCCATGATTGCTCCCACAAGCAGGAAGACGGACATGAGAACTCCCACCACCGGCGTCCACCTCCACCGTCCAAAGAATATCAAGCCGGATATCAGCACGAGCAGAATCGGCCCGAAGGGGACGGGCGGCACCTTAACGCTGTTTGTAAGAAATAGCGTCGAGATACCTGCCGCCGCGACGAGCAAGCCCACGATGGTTAGTATGGTTGCCTGCGATAGTGGTGTTCGGTTGTTCATAGCGTGCCTCCTCCAGGAAAGAGCGCAGATGCCCTGAGCAGCCTATTAGCTCAGGGCATCTGCGTGGTGAGTACTAGTAGCCGCCACCCTCGGGATGTGTGATGTCGCCGTGAGTATCGTCAGCGTGGGGAGGCTGGCCCTGCTGCGCTTGCTGGCCCTGTGCGGGCTGTTGCGGATAGTTCCCGTAGGGCTGTTGGGGTGCTTGCCCCTGCCCGTACTGTGGCGGGTACTGCTGGTAAGGTTGTCCCTGCGAAGGTCCCTGTGGACCCGGACCAGGGCCGCCCCATGGCCTGCCGTAGCCTCCGGGTCCGCCCCAACCGTACCGCCTGTGTCCAAGCACCCGGAATATCAAGAAGATAAAGCCCGCCAGGAACAATAGGGGAATTATGGGGAAGAAGGGGAACATGTGCCCGCCGCCCCAGCCCCAGGCGTGCCCTGGCTGTTGGGGAGCGGTAGGCGCTGTAATCACGGGGGCAATTGGCGCGCCCGTCCCTCCTGGTGAAGGTGCTACAGGCTGCACAATGATCGGCTGTGGGGGCATCATAGCCTGGCTGTTGTAACCGCGCGCGCCGCCAAGGGCTACCAGGAGCGCCAATCCCGCCAGCACGAGTGCTGCAATAGGTTTCCAATCTCTATTCTGATCCATCTTTATACTTTCTCCTTCTACATCTTGAGCATATTGTCGAACCGTGGAATCTGTCGTTCTCTCGGTCTGCTCTAAGTATAGAGTTGCATTGTGAAACAATTATGAAGATGCGTGGGAGATAATCGGTAGACAAGGTGAGGCAGCCCGACCGTATGCGGTCCGGACTCGGGCAGGCGATAGCAAAGGCGCTGAGCGGGCACACGCCTTGGTGCGCGCCTATTCGCTGCGGCGTGGTGCTGTTACCGAGGGGATGCGGTCGTCGTAGAGCCGCAAGTAGAACAAGCCAATACCTGCAAGGCCCGTCATGAGGCCAGGTTGAATAGCGTACCTGTCTGCATCGGGATCACGGCTACCGGGTTGAATCGGAGTGGCCGACGGAATATCTACGTCGCCGCAAGGCCAACCGAGGTCACGGCTGTTGCTCGCGTAGCGGTCCAGGCCGCAGCGAGCCGCGCGCGCGGTCGCCCCTTCGCACAGTTCGGCGTCGGCATCGGCGGTGGGGTTTCCTGTGGCTCTCAGTACCTCTGCTCCGTACCGGAGTATCTCGGCATTGCCCGCGATCCCGTGGCAAAGGCAGAAGTTACTGCTCGGCACATCGCAGGCGGCCTGCAATGAGCGCATAGTAGTGCGCAGAGCGAGAGTGGCTTCTTCCAGGTATCTACCCGTGCCAAGTAACTCGAACGCCCGCAGCCTGCTGACGGCAATACCCGGTGCGCCGTGGCACCAGTAGGTGGCGAAGGTGCGTTCGGCGGGAAACTTTATAGGGTCGCTCGTGGCGCGTAGGTCGGGCCAGTTTTCAGCCCTAGGATCGAACCAGGACGTTTCGTAATCAATGGCTCCGTCGGCTGCTTGCTTGTAAGTTTCTTTGCCCGATGCTACGTATAATTCCAGCAAGGCATGCGCTATGCCTGCCGTACCGTGTGAGAAGCCAGTCAGGTCATGGCGAGTAGGAATGTGCACATTTGGCCACGACAGCCCG
>DATINP010000184.1:0-66205 GCA_035474135.1 Chloroflexia bacterium
CCGTCGTCTGCCGTCCGTCGTCTGTCGTCCGCGCAAGGTACACTTGTAAGCCTTCCAGCACGAGGGCATCGTACAGTCTGCTTGCAGTCCCCTCCTGTGAGGCTGGGTAGAGCACGTAGAGGGTGGGGCCGCTGCCTGACAGATGTACATCCGAGCGCGCAGCATGTGCGACTTTCTGGCGCACCCGGTCGAGACCCTCGAATAGCTCGTACGCGACGCGCTCGAAGGCGTTATAGAGCAAGCTAGAGTCGGGGAAATGCCCGCCTACCAGCGCGGCTATCAGCCTGTGCGTCACTATACCCTCGCTCATGTCGGAGCTTGTGAGAGCAGAGTACAGCTTTTTGGTCTTGCCGGTAAGGTCATACCGGGGGCACACAAGCACAACCCAGCCGGGCGGTGGCGACGGAATGCGGGTAACGCGCTCGCCTCGACCCTCGACGAGTGCGGTTGGTCCACCCAGGAAGTACGGCACGTCCGACCCCAGCTTCTCTGCCAGTTCGAGCAGGTCGCTCGCCCGCATCTTCAAGCCCCACAGGTCGCGCAGACCCAGCAGGGTAGCCGCCGCGTCGCTACTACCTCCGCCCAGACCTGCTGAGAGGGGAATGCGCTTTTGCAGGGTGATGTGCGCCCCCACCTTGCCGTCCAGCCCCGCAGCGGTTCTCAAGAGTCGCGCGGCCTTCAGCACAAGATTGTCCTCGCCCTCTGCGGCCAACACGGGGTTGTCGCATTCGAGGGTCAGCAGATCATTAACTGACCGGGCAAACGTGAGTGTGTCGTGCAGATCGACAGTCTGCATAACGGAGGTGATGTCGTGGTAGCTGTCCTCTCGCCTGCCGATGATCTCCAGGCACAGGTTGATCTTGGCAGGAGCAATCCTGCTAATAACCCCTGAACGCGAGGTGCCCGCCGTGCTGCTTAGGTCTGCCATGATAGGAAGTCTACATTATAGGAGCGGGAGCGGACAAGGAGAGCGCCGCTTTCGCTTCTGGCGCAACCAACACCTATATTGCGCGTTATACCAGACAAGAGCGCTCATTGAACGGGCAAGAGCATCCTCTGCCCGTATTTTGCTTTGTAGCCACCTAGAAAGGGTTCCAATGCCAAAGCAGTATATTCGGAATTCGAATATCACGCGAGTTACACGATTTGTGCTGGGCGGGTTGTTTGTCATAGTCTCGATCTTTGGCTCGATGCAATCGTTGGGTGCATCGCCGTTTGACTGGCACGACACAGGCGTGGTAATTCAGGAAAAGCAGTACGCGTTTTGCTTTGACGGAAGCCAATCCAACGTAATACTCCTTGCCAATCAAGATGCCGGTACAGTAGCCTACAATTGGGTTGATCAGACCAGAACCCATCTAAATGCTCGTCCATATGATCTTTGCGCACCTAATGGTCTATTATTCAGCGCAGATGATCAGTCCAATCCGGATAGAGGTGGGGCATTGCGCTTCAGTAGCAATGTTCCACAAGGTCAACATATTGAGTTTATGCCTACACATGTAGCCCAGGATGGTACAGAACTGGTCTATGCTCTCACCGAGCGACTCGCCTCGATTGGGCGTACTGTTTGGGTCAGTAAGGATGGCGGTCTGAATTGGCAAGATAATGGTAAGCAATTTAACGGGAGGGTTTCGAGTGTTGCCATCCTTGATGCCAATGCCACATCGGTCTTCGTACTCATTGCGCCGGACATGGATCGCCTGTTCAGTTCACGAACGAAGGCCGAATACGCAGTTTATTACTCAGGTGACGCTGGTCTTCACTGGGAACAGCGTGGTACCTTGAACACGGTTGATGTGGATGGCGGCATTCAGAGCGTCAGTCTCTCGTCGCTGCCGGGCAGTGCCGCATCGGTGGATAACATTGCTGCTACAATTAGCACGAGTTATGACGCTTCAAATAGCGGTACTAGCAAGGATTTGTACTTATCCAGTGATGGAGGCTTAACCTTTCAGTTGGTAGGTACAATTAAACCCGACCTGCCCAACAATATACAATTGTTCTCTACCCAGGAAGGTATCTTGCGCCTCCGCATTGATCCCATAGCTGCGCCGGATAACCAACGCCAATTCCACCACGAATTGGACCTATTACCTTATGAAGAGCGCGTTTGGCAAACGCTCTCTTTACCTCTACCTGCTAACTTGCAGCGAAACGCGAGTTTAGACATTATTCGTTCTGTTCCCGCAAACGTGTTTTTTTACAGTGAGGATAACACCGCGTCTAGCCTCTATTATTCAGCCAATGGCGGCCGCACCTGGCAATATGTTAGTGATAGTTACGCATATATTAGCCCATACCTCCCGCTTACTCTATTAAGCGTGAAGGACCAGCATCTTTATGCACTGAGCCTACCCTCCTCCAATACTGGCTCTAGCGTATCTACGGGAACTGTGGCTAACAACGTGCCAGGTGGTACATACTTTCCCGAAACGCGCTACAACTTATCGGGAATCTTTAAGGACTACTGGGACCAGCATGGCGGACTTGCTCAGCAAGGCTTCCCTCTGTCTGAGCCAATCCAGGAAGTATCCGAAATAAATGGTAGGGTCTATACTACTCAATACTTTGAGCGATCGATATTTGAATATCATCCAGAGAACGGGCCTCCAAACGATGTTCAATTGTCACTAGTGGGAAGTCTTCTTTATCAACAGAAGTACCCAGATGGCGGACTGTTTCAGACCCCTAATCTATCGTCAGGTTCCATTTTGTTTCCTGAGACCGGCAAACATCTTGGTGGACTGTTCCTGGAGTACTGGACGGCCCACGGTGGTTTGGCCCAACAGGGCTATCCCATCTCAGACGAATTCATGGAGAAAAGTGATTTGGACGGCAAAACTTATAAAGTACAGTATTTCGAGCGTGCCGAGTTCGAATTACATCCTGAACACGCGGGTACTCCATATGAGGTACAGGTGAGTTTACTGGGTCGGTTTCGCCTCACTGACAGATATGGTGGCGGCCCAACCGAGCTACCATTGTCGCCCTGATATAGAATGGGTGGGCCGTTTCTAGCACACCTTCCTAGACCTCGACCTCCATCATACGTCGCAACTCCACGATCTTGTCGCGTATCGCGGCGGCCTTCTCGAACTCTAGCATGCGGGCCGACTGCTTCATCTGGCTCTCAAGGTCCTTCACCATGCGGGCGATCTCGTCGCGGTTCAGCACTATCTCGCCTGTGGAGGGTTCGACTGTGTACTCGGCCTTCGCCTCGGCTATCTGGCGTACGCGTTCCGTGATGTCGCGCACTTCCTTCTGGATAGAGGCAGGCTCGATGCCGTGCTCCTTGTTGTAGGCGATCTGTATCTCGCGGCGGCGGTAAGTCTCCTCGATGGCGGCCTGCATCGAGCGCGTTACCACGTCGGCATACATTATCACATGCCCCTCGACGTGGCGGGCGGCGCGACCTATCTGCTGGATCAGCGCATCGCGTGAGCGCAGGAAGCCCTCTTTGTCAGCGTCCAGAATGGCGACAAGCGATACTTCGGGCAGGTCCAGTCCCTCGCGCAGGAGGTTGATGCCCACTACCACGTCGTACACGCCCAGCCTCAGGTCGCGCAGAATCTCCACACGCTCGATTACCTCGATCTCATGGTGAATGTAGTGCGCCTTGATTCCTACTTCTTTCAGGTAGTCGGAGATTTGCTCGGCGAACTTGGTGCGCAGGGTCGTTACCAGCACGCGCTGGCCCTTCGATACGCGCTCGCGGATCTGCTCCACAAGATCGTCCACCTGGTTATTGGTGGGCTTGACCTCGATGGAAGGGTCGACAAGGCCGGTGGGACGGATTATAAGCTGGACGATCTGCTCGGAATGTTCGTACTCGTACGGGCCGGGGGTGGCGCTGACGAATACGGCCTGATTGATGTGCTGCTCGAACTCATTGAAGGTGAGGGGACGGTTGTCGGCGGCTGAGGGCAGGCGGAAGCCATAGTCGATCAGGTTCACCTTGCGGGCGCGGTCGCCTCCATACATGCCGCGCACCTGGGGCAGGCTGATGTGCGACTCGTCCACCATGAGCAGGAAGTCGTCGGGGAAGTAGTCGAGCAGAGTGGCGGGCTGTTCGCCTGCCTGCCTGCGGCTAAGGTGGCGCGAGTAGTTCTCGACGCCCGAACAATAGCCCGTCTCTTGTAACATCTCCAGGTCGTAACGGGTGCGCTGCTGCAGTCGCTGTGCTTCGACCAGTTTGCCCTCGTCCTCGAACTCTTTCACACGTGAAACCAGTTCTTCCTCGATGTCTTGGATCGCGGCTACCAACTTCTCGTCATTGGTGATAAAGTGCTTGGCCGGGTAGATATTCGCCTCGGTGCGCTCGATCAACACCTCGCCTGTCAGAGGGTCGAACTCGAGAATGCGCTCCACCTCATCGCCCCAGAACTCAATTCGCAGGCCCATTTCCTCGTAGGCGGGTATCACTTCCAACGTGTCGCCACGCACACGGAACGAGCCGCGCACGAGCGATTGATCGTTGCGGGTGTAATGAATGTCGATCAGGTGGCGCAGGATGCGCTGTCGTCGCACAGTGCCGCCCTTCTTCAGTTGCAGTACGGTCCTGCCATACTCCTCAGGCGAGCCGAGGCCATAAATGCAGGATACGGACGACACGATGATCACATCGCGCCGTTCAAGGAGCGAGCGGGTGGCCGCGTGGCGCAGCTTGTCGATCTCCTCGTTGATGTCGGCATCTTTTTCTATATAGAGATCGTGCTTGGGCACGTAGGCTTCCGGCTGGTAGTAATCGTAGTACGATACAAAGTACTCGACTGCGTTGTTGGGGAAGAAGTCCTTGAACTCCTGATAAAGCTGGGCAGCCAACGTCTTATTATGGGCTAGCACAAGGGTCGGGCGCTGGATGCGCTCGATGACTTTGCTCATAACAAAGGTTTTGCCGGTGGCAGTGGCACCCAACAGGGTCTGCGTTCGCTCACCCCTATCTATACCCTCAACCAACTTCTCGATGGCGTCCGGTTGGTCGCCCGTCGGCATGAAATCTGATACTACTTTTAGTTCTTGCATTGTGTAATTTCTCGCTCTTTTCGTGTACGACTATCTCTAATACACCCTTATATTATACCAGGTTTAGCTGACATCTGGTGTCAGTATTAGCTTTGGTGGTGACCGAGTTTCTACCGGTTGAAGTGGGTAGGACGGTACGATTAGCAGGTAGAAAATGAGAAATACAGGCTATAGAATAATGCGACTCTTTTGCTTATCATTGAAGGGCTAGTATACCAGGCTATTATTATACAGGGGGCATTCATGCGTCGTAGTCCTATTTTCCCACTATTGCTGATTGGTATCGTGATCGCTGTCGCTTTCTGGGCCGCGCAGGGGCATTACCCTTCCACGCCCGACGTGCAGGCGAGCGGCGGGCATAACGCGCAGGCGTCCCTCGCGGGAACAGCACCTGACGCACAATCCGAAGCTCAGCCCAAGCCCACCCTCGTGCCGCCGCCTACATATGAACCTACGCCCAAGCCCCAGGACATCCCCGCAGATGTGGCGGATCAAATCACAGAGATCGAGGCCCAGACCTCATACCTGCGGGGCTTGAAACCCCTCGATGAGGTACCCAACACTTTCCTCACCCGCAGCGAATTCCATGATCACTACAAGCAAGAGATGCAAGCATCGTACGCGCCCGAGGAGGTGCGTCAGTACCTTCAGGAGTTATGGTTGATGAGGCTGGTGGACAGCCCCTCGATAGACTTTTACGAGGCGAGCGCCGACCTCGGCAGTGATGACATTCTCGGCTACTACGACCCCACACAGAAGCACATGTACGTCATCACTGATAAGATCAGCACCCTGAGCCCCGAAGCCCAGGTGACGCTTTCCCATGAGTACACCCACAGCCTGCAAGACCAGCATTACCACCTCGATCATGTTTGGCCCATAGGCGTGACAGACCGCGACCGTGTATTGGCGATCAGGGCGCTCGTCGAGGGCGATGCCACACTCTCAGGCTATGCCTGGGGCTACAGTTATATGAGCGGCCAGGACTTCAGCAGTCTGTTCGAGGCCAGGGAAATATCGGCGGACGTACAGGTGAAGACCCCTGTGTATCTCGGTATGCTCACTATCTTCCCGTATGTAGCAGGGCTGAATTTCGTGAGCAAGTTGATGGACGTAGGCAGTTTCTCGACGGTGAACCTCTCCCTGCAAGACCCGCCGCGCTCTACAGAACAGATCATGCACCCTGAAAAGTTTTTGCAGACCCCTATCGATCAGCCCAAGACTGTGAGCATGCCCGACCTGTTGCCCGCCCTCGGCACCCCCTGGGAGTTGGGCGAGAGTAACACCCTGGGCGAGCTTGACCTGAATTACATCCTCAATCTGAATAAGGCCAAGGATCCCGATGTAGGCGCGGATGGCTGGGGAGGAGGCAAGTTTACATATTATCACCTGGCGCAAGAAGGGCTTGTATATGCAAAGGTGACGTGGGATACCGATAAAGACGCACAGGAATTTGAGGACTCGATGCACGAGACGCTGGCCCCTTACGAAAAGAGCGGCAATTTCTGGACCAAAGACGGGCGCTTTTTCTGGATGAGGCACGATGGTAAGATCATCACATTTGTTGCGTCTACAAATGAGCCTGCGCTCGAAAGGGTGGTGGCGGCAGAGAAATGAAGTAAAGGGTATAATAAGTGTGACATATGGTCATAATTGTTGTAATTATGATCAGTTTGGGCCCATGCGTTCACCCATCCATATTGGATGGCAGACAGGAGGGCAGTTATGGGCAAGCAGTCACGCTTCATTTGGGTCTTTCGAACGATTTACCTCACGTCCTTCCTTTTGGGAATGGTTATGCTCCTGGTGGGCGGATTGTTCGCGCCGCGCCCGGCCCAGGCTTCTCCCGCCGCACAAGGCTCCCCTTTTGTTTACGTTGCCCCATTCGAACTGGCGATCACACCTATTAGCGCGCAGTACTACGAGCGCATAATCCATACGGCCGAACAGGACGGCGCTGCTGCGGTGGTGTTCGAAATAGACACTCCCGGCGGACTGGTTAGCTCGATGCAAGAGATGGTGCAAACTGTCTTGGCGAGCCGCGTGCCCGTGTTTGCCTACGTGTCGCCCCAGGGCGCTATGGCAGCTTCAGCGGGCATCTTCATTATGTATGCGTCGCATGTGTCGGCGATGGCCCCCAACACGACCATCGGTTCTGCCGAAGTGATCCTGAACGCGGGAGACACCAGTGGCGCCACGCCTGAAACGGGCGATGCCGCGGCTGAACGACGTAAAGCCACCAATCTGCTTGTATCGCAGATCCGCAATCTCGCTCAACAACGAGGCCGCGACGAAGATTTCGCCACCAAAGCTATCACCCAGAGCGAGAACCTGGGGACACAGGACGCCCTTCAGCAGCATGTCGTCGACTTCGTAGCGTCCAGCGTGGACGACCTGCTGGCGCAAGCCGACGGTAAGACGGTGGAGATGGGTAGCGGCGGCGGTACGCTCACTCTACACACCAAAGGCGCGCAGATACGCAATCTTGATTTGACTTTTGGCGAGCAGATCCTCTTACTGATCACAGACCCCAGCGTGGCTTTCGTGCTGATCAGCCTCGGCACATTGGGTATCACCTGGGAGTTCATCAACCCCGGCGCGGTTTTCCCAGGAGTAATTGGTGCGCTGTGCTTGCTGGTGGGGTTCCTCGGCCTCGGCACGTTGCCGATCAACCTAAGCGGGGCGGTATTCCTGGTACTGGCCTTCGTCCTCTTTATCGCTGATATATTCATGACCACGCATGGCGTCCTGACCGCGGGCGGCATAGTCTCGCTGATTCTTGGGGGCATCCTGCTGATCAACACTTCGGATGCGCCCGGCATCCCCGGCGTGTCGCCTCCTGTTATCGCCGGCGTGGCGCTGGCGTTGGGCGGGTTCTTCTTCTTCGCAATGTATAAGGTTTTCCAGGCGAGACGCAGGAGGCCTTCTACGGGGCGCGAAAACCTGGTGGGCAATGTTGGGCAGACACGCACAGACCTTGCCCCGGATGGCATGGTGTTCGTGTCCGGTGAACTGTGGAGCGCTGTTAGCCTCGACGGTTCGATACCCTCGGACCGGCAGGTGCGCATCGTAGCCGTGAACGGCTTGAAGCTGAGCGTTGTGCCAGAGGAGTAGACGACGGACGACGGACGACCGACGACTGTGGTCATGCGTGGCTTACGATCTAAGACTCACTCCGTCGGCGGCCGTCGGTCGTCCTACTGGTCACTGGTCACCGGTCACTGGTCACTAACTACCAAGGAGGATCGTAATAAATGGATGCTTTACTAGGTTTACTGGCGTTCCTTATTCCGTTGGCGGTGGTGCTTTTCAGCATTGCCGGGTCGGCGGTGAAGATCGTACAGGAGTACGAGCGGGGCGTGATATTCCGCCTCGGGCGCCTGGTAGGAGCGCGTGGCCCTGGCCTGTTCTTTATCATTCCGTTCGTGGACAGGATGGTGAAAGTCGACTTGCGCGTGGTAACGCTCGATGTACCCGCACAGGAAGTTATCACGCGGGATAACGTAACAGTGCGTGTAAACGCCGTGCTCTACTTCCGCGTATTCGACCCGGAGAAAGCGGTTGTGGCCGTGACTGACTATGTGCGCGCCACCCACCAGATCGCGCAAACGACCTTGCGAAGCGTGTTGGGCCAATCAGACCTGGACGAACTGCTATCTCAGCGCGAGGCGATCAATCTGCGCCTGCAACAGATCATCGACGAGCAGACCGAGCCGTGGGGCATCAAGGTGGGCATCGTCGAAGTGAAGGACGCGGAACTGCCCCAGAGTATGCAGAGGGCAATGGCGCGCCAGGCAGAGGCAGAGCGCGAAAAGCGTGCCAAGATTATCCATGCTTCCGGCGAGTTTGAAGCGTCCAAGATGCTCACGGCTGCGGCCAAGGTTATCGGCTCGGAGCCTGCTACTATTCAACTGCGCTACCTGCAGACTTTGACTGAGATCGCATCAGAACGCAACTCCACTATTATCTTCCCCGTTCCTATCGAGTTGCTGAGCATGATACCTCACATCCTTGGCAAGTCAACAAGCGGTGATGGCGACATCCCTGCTCTAGACACCGACATCAATAAGACCCTCGCCGAAGCAACCGCAGGCGACGTGTCGCTGCCGGTCGCAGGATCGGAGGGTGAAAGCGAGGAAGTGAAGCCGCGCTCCAGCTTGCTCCACCAGTTGAACGATGCCGAGTTGGAGAGGGCACGCAAAGAACACACCCAATTCATGACGGGCAGTATCCCGCCGTCCGCAGATACCAAGCCTACGCCCGTTCAGCCGGACAACCCCGATCCGGAGCAGAAGTGAGGTAAGTAAACACGTTCTAACAACTCTTATGTCTTAACAGAGTAAGCCCCCCGATTCGCTGTCGGGGGGCTTACTCTATACCCTTTTGTTCTCTACCCTGTAGTTAGTTACAGGTGTTGAGCACCACATCATCTATGAAGAACGAAGTCTGTAGTGAAACGTCTGTGGTGGTGCGGAACTCCACCCGCACGGTTTGGCCCGCCCAGGGCAGCAGGTTGAGATTGGTAGTTTGCAACCAGGCGTTGCGTGTGCCTGTGTTGCTCTGGGTCTTGAGCGTGCCGAGGAGTGTGCCGCTTGTGCTTCTGACCTCGGCATACATATAGTCGTAAGGTGTGCCTGTCCCCTCGGACGAGGTCATATACGACCAGTAACTGAGGCTTGCCGACGTGGCCCCCGCGGGTATGGATACGGTTTGATAGACGATATCAACGCCGTTGTTATAGCCTCCCTCGTAGACACTGCGAGCGCCGGTGTGCGGGCGAGTCGTATCGATTAGCTCATAGCCGCCGGAGGAGCTTTCCGTCCAGGAGGCAGAACCGCTCTCGAAACCGCCATTCGCGATTATGTTAGAGCACCCTCCTGTAGGAGTATTCGTAGCAGTGGGTGCGATGGGGGTGTTGGTGCGGGTGACGGTGCGCGTAGGGGTGCGGGTCGCGGTCGCGCCTACCGGCGGGGTGTTGGTGCGGGTAGCAGTGGGTGCGACGGGCGTATTGGTGCGCGTGGCCGTTGCTACTGCCGTGTTAGTTGGTGTAGGTGGAGCGCCGCCGCAGCCGGGGAACTTGAACGCACCGATGCGTGTCTGCCAGTTAGCCGTGCCGGTGGTCTGGACGTACTCGGTGGTCATCCAGAAAGTGCAGTCATCGGTGGGGTCTACGGACATCATCGCATAGTCGCCCCAGCGTGAACCTGTGCCCGTTTGCGAGCCTGACCCCGCGATGAGGGTGTTCTCGCCTTGCGACATCTGTCCAAGCGGGTCTGTGCTCAATCGTCCGGTATAGCGTATGGAGGGGGAGGTAGAAGTAGACGAGGCGCTATAGACCATGCCTATATTCCCCTGGCGGTCCATAGCCACGCTGCCCATCCACCTCCAGGTGCTGTCAGGCGCGTACGTTCCCTGCTGGTAGATCGTGGGTGAGGAGTTGGGGCTGCGTACTTCATACCAGCGCACGCCCGCGTTGCTGCCCGCGTTCACCGAGTGATTCAGCACGACAGATTCGTGGTCGCCCAGGTTGCGATAAGCCACACGGTGCATCAGCCTGTCGCCCAGGCCGTCCAGTTTGACCGAGGTACTCGGTTGGGGCACGCAGCTACGGGTGGTCGTACAGAGGAAGTTGAAGGCCGACGTGGTAAGCGTGGTGGGGCCTGAGAAGCTGGAATTGGAGGGGGTTGTCCAGTCTACGTGGAACTTGAACTCGTAGAGCCTATTAGTGCCCAACGAGAAGAAGAAGTTGGGTGACCCGCTGGGCGGCTGGGTTGCACCGTCAAGGTCGGACGGTAGCAGAGTGCCATAGGTGCTGCTCGCGCTGAACGTCTGGAAAGTGGCCGAGAGGCCCTGGAGCATATTGGCGCGGTTGAACACTGTGGCGGCGCCGCCGTTATAGGTGTTGCCTGTGAAGCGGTTGGTGCCCATGTAGTAGCCGTCGGGCCACACACCTAGCTTGGGATAGTCGTGGAAGACTGTCGTGCTAAGCTGGAAGAAGTAGCGGTAGTACGAGCCTGTAGGGTCGGGCGACGTGGAGATAGCCACGCACTCGCCATAGGGGCTGGCGGCGGTGAACTGTGAGATCAGCCACCTGTCGGCCATCGAGTCGTACAGGGCAACGGGATCACCGTCGTTGCGGGTCTGGCACCCACCACCGAAGCCCGACCAGATGGTGTTGGCGTTCACCGGGCCATACAGGGTGCCTCCGCTCTTGTTAAAAATCTGGAGCGACAGGTTGACTATCTGCACATAGTGGTTGGGGCCGACATCACCGTTGGTATCGGGTGGATAGACGCCGTTGCGGTTGCCCACGCCCTCGAAGTTTTGGGCGGGCGATGGCGCCATTAGTTGGCTGCCGAACGTGTATTGAACAGCCGGGTCGGTCACAGGCGGGAGGTCAACCTTGCCTGCGTTTTCGTTGCCGGGTTCGGTCATTTCGCGTATTGTGTCGGGTTTCTGGTAGGGAACAACCGGGATGTCGCGCAGGGGCGGCGACACATCGTGCATCGCGTCGGTGCCCACCTCAAAGGGCGGGGTGCTTGACACACCACTGTTCCCGTCTGCCGAGTTGCCTGCCAGGGAGGCAATTCGTGGTGTGTTGCCCGTTGCGGTTGTCGCGGGAGGTGCCTGTTGGGCGTTGATCCATGCTCCTGCCTGCGCGATAAGGGCTATCAGTAACAGGAGACCCGCTAGTTTTAGAATGTGGCTGCGATGGACTTTGTTCATTCTTCTCTCCTCTTCTCTCCTTTAAGACTTAGCCGAGCTAATGTCCGACTTACCGGCAAGGCGGCCCTTATGTGTTGGTGTGGTGGTATAAGTAGCTAAAATGGCGTGTGCAAAATAGACAAAGAGACCACAAGCGAAGACGGTTTGCTGGATTTGTAGTATCCTGGTCGTCCGGTGAGCCTGTGGCCTGTTGACTGGTATAGGTTGTGGTAGAGCGACGTTGCTCCGGTGGGGTGCCTTGCCTGGTATCTCCCTGCACCCGGCCCACTGTGCCGGTGAGGAATGTATGAGAGTATATACTTTCCACATGCAAAATACAAGTGTATATTCCCGGTTTCCATGCAATTCCGGGTGGTATTTTAGTACTACGCCCATACACTCACACCTACAACCTTCACACAATGCCATTGTTTGACGTTCCTACTATCTTAATGACGTAAGCGGGGCCAAACAGGACAGATTTTGCGTAGTCCGTTCGGGTACATTTTCTGACGAGGCAGTACGCATGACGCATCATGCAGGTGCCTGTTTTTGCTATACTTCCGTATGGCCCATCGCGAGGACAACACGGCACAGAACATCGCACTCTTTTACCACCCGGCTTTCTTGCTGCATGATACCGGGCAGCACCCTGAGTGCGCCGATCGATTGCGGGCGATCCTCTCGGCCCTTGAGCAGCACGGGTGGACCGAGCGCGATCTCTTGACGCCATCACCTGTGAATCGTGCGGTGCTGGAGAGAGTGCACGATCCTGCGTATATTGACACTGTCGAGCAGGTGGCGCAGGCCGGTGGCGGGTATTGGGACCTGGACACCTATATCTCCCCCCATTCGTATGAGGCCGCTATGTTGGCTGTGGGGGCGGCGGTGGCTGCTGTTGATAGTGTAATGGGCGAGGATGGCCCGCGCACCGCGTTCGCGCTGGTGCGGCCACCGGGGCATCACGCCTTGCAACGGTCCGCGATGGGCTTTTGCCTGTTCAACAATGTGGCCGTGGCGGCGGATTATGCGGTAGACCACTACGGGTTGAACCGGGTGATGATCGTGGATTGGGACATCCACCATGGCAATGGCACCCAGGACGCCTTTTACGACCGCGACGACGTGCTCTTCTTCAGCACCCATCGCTACGCATTCTATCCGGGCACGGGTGCGCGCAACGAAACGGGCGTAGGCAAGGGAAAGGGCTACACTGTAAACGTGCCACTGCCCGCAGGCGTGGGTGATAAGGAATACAGGCGGATATTCAAGGAGACGCTGGCTCCGCTGGCGAGGCAGTACCGGCCCGAACTTATTCTGGTGTCGGCAGGCTACGACGCTCACGTGGCCGATCCACTGGGCGATACGCTGGTGAGCACGGCAGGCTTCGCCGAGATGGCGGCTATTGTTCGCGGTCTAGCCGAAGAGATTGCCGAGTGCAACGGCAGGGTGGCGGCTGTGCTGGAAGGGGGATATAATATCCAGGCACTGGCAGAATCGGTACTCGCTACGATAGATGTGCTGGCGGGGGCCGGTGACCGGTGACCGGTGACCAGTGACCGGTGACTAGTATGCTCATGTGACACATGACTTACGATCTAAGATCTAAGACTCGACTCAATACGGGAGAACAAGCATGGATATGCTCAAGACATCGCGAGATGAGGATAACAGGCGCCGGGATGAGGCGCAGCTGTACGGATTGCAACAGCAGGTAGATGAACTGCGCAGGCAGCTAAAAGAAAACCTGGCGCGCCAACAGTGGTTTGAGGAACTGTACAAGCAAAACGAGGGCAAAGTGTCGCAAGTGCAACTATCACAGGATCGCCTAACGCACGATGTGGCACAATCCATGCACGCGCGGCAGATGGAAGATACGCGCGTGAAGGCGCAATTAGCCGACCTGATCCAGAAGGCGGAGTCGCCCGAGAAGCAACTCAAAGACTTACGCGCCCAGCTAAACGCTTTGGCAGAAAGCCGCAAGACCGACCGCGACGTTGATTCGGCATCTCAGAAGCAGATGGAAGAATTGCAAGGGCAGATACGCGAGATCAACTCGCACATTGGCCAGGTCAGCGACTCGCAACGACAACTGCGTGATGTTATACAGGAGCTTGATGCGGCCCTTGGCGAAGTGCGCCAGGAGGCCCTGCATGTATCCGAGCTACAGACTATGGAGGAACAGCGACTTCGCAGGCACGGTATGGAACTACAGGGCATGTTCGAGGCGCTTCGCCAACAGTTCGGGGACGTATCGGCCAAGTCGCAAAGGGTAGACGATGTGCGCCGCCAACTGACGGAACGCGTGGAAGCGGTCGAAGAGCGGTTGGGCACGGTCGTTACCGAAGGAACATCGCAGGCCATCGACCTGGACAGGGTCGAGAAGATAGCCGGCGAACAATATCTGCTCCAACAGGAGCGGCTGGAAACAGTGCGGGTGCAATTGGAAGCTCAGCTAAGCGAGCAGCGTGGGGTCAACGACCAGCGTATGGACAGGATCATGAGCCGCTTCAACGGTATAGACGAGCGCCTGCGGGCGCTGGAACAGGGCCTGTCCGAGCTACCCAGCCGCTTTGACGCACTGGAGCGTCGCGGCGACCTGATCGGCGTAGAAGCGGACATGATCGAGGAATGGTTGGTTGGCAGGCAAATCAAGGCGCTGGAGGATATCCTTGAAGATGCCCGCGCGCGCCGCTCCGAGCGCGCATCCAATATCGGTGTCACCTCTCGCTCAAAGCCCCAACCTGCACCCGGCTCTGTATTTAACCCGGCAGGTCTGATCAAGAGCGTGCGAGATGCCAAACCGCCTGTTGCCCAGAGTGATGTCCCTAAAGAGAACCCCAATTTACTTCCGGCGGCTGACGACGATGACAAGCCGCATGGAAGCGGACGAACAAGAGGGGATAAGTAGCAGTAGGCTTATGGTCCAGAGCAAGAAGTGGCTGGGGCAGCATTTCCTCCGCGATATGAGCGTGCCGCCACGTATAGCTGATGCCGCAGGGCTGGAAGCCGGCGATTGCGTGGTCGAGGTGGGGCCGGGCCTGGGTGTGCTGACCGAAGAACTGGCCCGTAGGCTCGACCCTCAGCGCGGTAGGTTGGTGGCGGTGGAATTGGATAGTGACCTTCTTCCCAGCCTGCGCGAGCGCTTCGCCAGTCAGCCCCATGTTTCCTTCGTCCAGGGCGATGTACTTGACATAACTCCAGGAGAATTGAGTGGGGGCCGATCCTACAAGGTGGTGGCGAATCTCCCGTACTACATTACGTCGGCCATATTGCGCCACTTCCTGGATGCACAGCACAAACCGCAATCGCTGACCGTAATGGTCCAGCTTGAGGTGGCACAGCGCATGGTTGCGAAGCCTCCCGACATGGGGCTGTTGTCGGTGGCTGTGCAGTTCTACGGCGATCCCAGGATAGCGTTTCGCGTACCGCCCGGGGCGTTCCGCCCGCCACCCAAAGTGGATTCTGCGGTGGTGCAAATATGGGTTTACGCACCGGATGAGATGCCAGTACAGCCTACGAGCGAAGCGTCATTCTTTCGAGTGGTGCAGGCGGGCTTCAGCCAGAAGCGCAAGCAGTTGGTAAATACTCTCACCTCCGGGCTGGGGCTGCCCAAAGATGTCGCCCGCCAGATGCTCGAATCGGCAGATATTGCCCCCGACCGCAGAGCAGAAACACTTAGCCTGGCAGAGTGGGGAGCGCTGGAGAGGCGAGTCGGACGAGCCGTAGATCTTAGATCATAAGTCACGCGTCATAGATCCTTGGTCGTCCGAAAATGTACCCGAACGGGCTACACAAAGCCTGACCCATTCTGCCCTGCTTACGTCATTAAGATATTAGACCACGTATCACGTATCACCTTGTGTTCCAAATCCGACCATCAGGCGGGAACTTCTTTGGGCGATTGAACGTCATATAAGAAGCAAAGGCAAATCCGGACGCCTTATCCGAGAAGTTAGTTTTGATGGAGGAACACAAATTGAAAACCAGAAACAGCAAGACAGTCATAGTAGCCAGCGCAGCCCTTTCGCTAATGCTGGTGCTAGGCTCACTATTTACAGCCTGGCTCGTATCGCGCACAGCAGCCCCGGCAGCCGCGCAGACCACGAACCCGCCCGCCCAGACCATCGCGGCCCCGTCGTCACAGATAACGGTCGTCGGTACCGGCAGCGTTAGCGCGCAACCCGATATCCTGCATATCACCATCGGCGTATCCAAGCAGGAAAGCACTGTGAAAGCCGCGCAGAGTTCGGTAGACGGAGTATCCGCCGCGATGCTTCAAGCGCTGAAGGATGCGGGTATTGACGAGAAAGACTACTCGACTACCCAATACACCATCGATCCTGTGATGGACTATAACGACCCTAAGAACGGGACCGGCGTCTTGACCGGCTATCGTGTAACCATCGCCTACGACGTAATCGTGCGCGACCTTTCGAAGGTATCCACTGTGATCGACTCGCTGACCACGGCAGGCGCGAACACGATCTACGGCACCTACTACACCTTCTCTGACGCCAATGCCGTAGGCAAGCAGGCTTACAGCGACGCTATAAACGATGCCCATGAGCGCGCCGAGGCCCTGGCTTCTCTCTCGAACCTGACATTGGGCAGGATCGTCAGCGTAAGCGAGTCGGCTGGGCAGGCAGTTCCGCTACCGATGAAGGCAGGCATGGGCGCCGGTGGCGGCGCGGGCATAGTCCCCGGCCAGCAGACGGTGTCCACCAGCCTGGTGGTTGTATACGAGGCCACCGCGAAATAGACTTGGATGTGGGGATAGACCCCTCATCTCAGCCCCTCTTCCCACTTCGCTGGGAGAGGGGCTTTTTATCGGTTAGCGTTGTGGGATACCCCACACCCCCTAACAAGGTTGTGCCCTATTAACCCTTTTGCTGTGGAACCATATATCCGGGAGAGGTGTATCGAAGTATATTGTATTCATTCTTGCAGGAGCACTAATGATCAGCACTGAAACCGCGCCGGTCGGGCAACCTACCGGCACCGCCATAGATACGTATGCCATCCCCGGCCATTGGAGCCTTCTCTGGAAAGGATTTCGTAAACACCGGATCGGTATGATAGGGTTGATTATCTTCGTCCTTATGATACTGGCGGTCATTTTCGTGCCCATCATCTCTCCAAATCCCTATAACAGGGTAAACCCGGACAGTTCACTCTGGGCGGCACCCATAGGTACTGTCGACCACTCTAACGGCCACGTATTCCTCCTGGGATCGGACAAGATCGGACGCGATAACCTGACGCTCATATTCCAGGCCGGACGTATCTCTCTTACAGTGGCGCTCATTCCGACTCTGCTTATCCTCATTATCGGCTTCCTGGTCGGCGCGGCAACAGGCTATTTTGGGGGGTGGCTCGACTCGATAGTCATGCGTATCGCAGACTTCCTGCTGGGTATCCCGATCTTACCTGCTTATATCATCGTAATCAGGCTCATACGCGACACGTCCACAGGCCCACACTTTGCCGAAGACTGGGGGGCTGCATTCGCTACTATAATAATCGCCTTTGTTCTGTTCGGATGGATGGGTATCAGCCGCATGGTGCGGGGTCTTGTTTTGTCGTTGCGCTCCCAGCCTTTCATAGAGGCGGCGCAAGCTCTTGGTGCTGGCGCACCTCGTATCATTTTTCGGCATTTGCTGCCAAACACCATGGTGCCTTTGCTGGTAGCAGGCATGTTCGCCGTGGGCGATTTCATCATTATGGAAGCTATGCTCGCCTATTTCGGCCTCGGCATCCGCGACACCTTGCAGCCGACTATTGTTACCTGGGGCAATCTACTAACATCGGGTCAGGACCAGGTCTGGTTCATGACCAATCTCAACCCATTTGAGCAAATACGGGGCTACCTGGTGCTCTTCCCCAGCGCCCTCCTCTTGATCACGGTGTTGTCCATCAACTTTATTGGTGAAGGTTTGCGTGACGTACTTGACCCTCGCCGCCACTCTTGAAAATGCAACACAAACGATAGACCAAGCCTGAAGGAACTTAGCTCATGACCACTTATCTAATACGCCGCATCCTGCAAAGCATCATCTTCCTGCCTTTAGCCAGCCTTTTGATATATACGTTGCTCGTGATGTGGATGCCTAGCGGCCCTCAATCGCAGTACAACGCTGAAAAAGTAATACTCGACCGTGCGGCGCAGGACGTCACTCCCATGCCTGAACTCGCGCCGACCCGTGCAGATTTTGCTGACCTGGAAGAGCGTTATAAGCTGAATAATCCGTGGCCACTCAATTTTTTCGTGTGGCTGTTCGACCCGAACGATACGACCTTGAAAGGCTATAACATCAAGGGACAACCGATTGTGATCCAGAAGGGCATAAATATCAGCCTGGGTAGCCTCAGCTTGCGTGGTTCAGGAATGCTCACCGGCGATTTTGGCACCTCTACAGCTTATGCGACCGGAACGCCTATCGCCACTATACTCGCGAGCCGGTGGGGCGGTACGTTAGTTTTGTTGTCGGCTTCTTTCCTTATCGCACTGCTGATTGGGATACCGCTCGGGGTGGTCGGGGCAGTTAGACAGAGAAGCCCCCTGGACCACACCATCACCTTCTTTTCTCTTGCAGGGCTTTCTGTACCGTCTTATGTGATTGGCCTCTTGTTTATTATGTTCCTTGCCATCTTGCCCAAAGCTCTCCACGACCAGAATGGCTGGGATTGGCTGCCATGGTTACCCGCCGGGGGGATGGGCGACGATGACCTGTGGAGCCGCGTCACTCACCTTGCGCTACCTGCCACTACGCTTGCGCTGCCCCAGCTAGCATGGATCTCGAGGCACACGCGATTTGCGTTGCTGGATGTGCTCAGCCAGGACTATATCCGCACGGCATGGGCCAAGGGGCTGCGCTCCTACAAAGTAATCTTCAAGCACGCGCTACGCAACAGCCTGATCCCTTTGATCACGCAGTTGGCCCTGCTCGTACCGGTGCTAATGTCAGGGGCCATCGTGGTCGAAACCGTCTTCGCCCTGCAGGGTGTGGGCAAGGCCTTCTTTCGTTCGATAGGGGGATGCCTGATAACCTATAACTCTTTATTGAGCGACCCCGCGCCCTGCCCTCTCATTGGCTACTTTCCTATCGACTACCCGCTCGCGCTGACGCTTTTGCTGATAATGCTGGTCATAGTGGCTGTCGCAAACGTAGTGGCTGATATGTTGTACTCGATAGTGGACCCCAGGATCAACTACGAATCAAAAGGCAGGACCATGTAGTTGGTCCTGCCCACGTTGTCGGTTCGAGGTTGGATCGGGTTACTTTTCGTTCGCCAATTCTAGAAGCAGATCGCGCAAGTCAAGTGGGTCCGTCGTCATATTGAGATTACCTTCATCGTCAATAGGCCAGTCGGCGCGGTCACGGTCCCAGTAGAGTTCGATGCCGTTGCCGTCAGGATCGTGCAGATAGATTGCCTGGCTGACCCCGTGGTCGGATGCGCCGTCGATCTGTATGCCGTGTTCCAGCACTCTGCGGAAAGCGCGTGCCAGTTCTACGCGGGTGGGATAGAGGATGGCGAAGTGGTACAATCCCGGGTGGTTGCGGGGTGCGGGTGGGCCGCCCAGGCTCTCCCAGGTGTTTAGCCCCAGGTGGTGGTGATACCCGCCTGCGGAGAGGAACGCGGCGCCTCTGCCATAGCGCGCCTGTAGCTCAAAGCCGAGCACATTGGTGTAAAAGTCCACCGCGCGCTCGAGGTCTGATACCTTGAGGTGTACGTGGCCGATGACTGTCTGTGGGTGGATGGCAGGCTCTTGCGTCTCTTGCTTTGCGACTTCTGTCTTGCTGTTTATATTCATTTTTATTCTTCCTTTATATTATCGGTCGAGCCGGTCCTTCGCCCTGCTCCAAGCATTATATGGACCGCACCGCCAGTGATTACGTTCCTTAATAGTATATACGTTTCAGGGTTTCAAAGTTAGAGGCCTCAATCTGGATCTTAGCCAATCGGTAAAATCTTTGAGAGCCCCCTCATCTTTGTCGTTCCTGGTGATGGCATCTATAATCTGCCTGGCGAATTCGTCACGCTCGCTATGCACCATATAGCCGTTCAGTTGGATCATGACATCGCCTGCCGCAAGGGCTGCACGTTTGTTGCCATCGACAAAAGGGTGTGCCTGTGCTATGCCCACAATTAACAGGGCTGCCTGCCTGGCCAGATCAGCATCCTCGTAATAGGCTGCCATTTGTGGTTGCATTAGTGCACTCTCGAGCTCTGCTTCTCCTTTGTCTCGCAATTGCGAGTCCTGGTTATAGAGGGCCATTATTTCGGAGCGCAGAGCAATTATGTCTGATACATTGGGATAGCGCACGAGGTACTGTACCTTCCCTTGGTCCTAGTTGTCGGCCAGGTAGTCGTAATCCTCTTTATGTATTTTCAGCGAACGCTCGAAGGCCGCACGCACATCAGGATCCATTTGCACCCTATACTCAACTTTGCGTACATCCAGGGATACTACGTCTCCTTCGTGAAGGTCCAGACGTTCCATTTCATCCTTTGGAATAGTTACGATGTAGCTGTTACCCGATTTTCGTACTTTCTGCATTACCATAGTGAGGACCTCCTTCTCGATTTCCAAAGAGCATACAAAACAGGTATTGTGTATACAGTATATACGGTATACACAATACCGTCAATCCTTTCGGGCTTCCTATATTGCTTTAGAACCGCACCAACTCCTCTAGCGCCGCCGTGATCTTAGCCGATGTGGGCATGACCGCGTCGAACAGGTTCTGGTGGGTGGGCGAGGGCACATCGGCACACGCCACTCGCTTCACGGGGGCGTCCAGGTAGGCGAATGCTTCATCGGCCACCTGGGCGGCAATTTCTGCCCCGAAGCCACAGGTGATCGTATCTTCGTGTACGATCAGCACGCGCCCTATCTCCTTCACCGCTTGCATGACCGCGTCGTGGTCCCAGGGCACTACCGTCCTCAGATCGAGGATGCGGGTTTCGGCCCCCGTGCTTTGTGCAACTGCGTTGGCGGCTTCGATAGACCGGTAGACGGTGTCACCCCAGGTAACAATGAGCGCGTCGTCGCCCTCGCGCACCTGCGCCGCTTTGCCAAATGGGAGCATATAGTCAGGGCCGGGATAAGGCGCGTTGGCTTCCCTCAACCTGTACAGCAGGCGATGCTCCAGGAAGGCCACGGGGTTATCGCCTCGCAAGGCTGTGCGCAGCAAGCCCACGGCGTCCACTGCCGAGGATGGGTAGGCGATCTGCCAGCCGGGCAGGTGAGCGAACATCGCCTCGCCGCATACCGCGTGCCAGGGGTCGCCGCCCATAAGCTGGTAACCAACGGGGATACGCAGTACCATCGGTCCGCCGAAGCGTCCGTTGGTGCGCCAGCGGAGGCTGCCCGCATCCACGATCTGCTCGTGCGCGGGGTCGGCGTACTTGCGGAACTGGATTTCGGGCACGGGACGCAGTCCGCACATCGACATACCGACAGCCCTGCCGACGATGCCTTCCTCGTTCAGGCTTGTGTCGAAACAGCGCGCCTCGCCGTATTTGGCCTGCAAGCCATCGGTCAGGCGGTGGACGCCGCCGAACGCGCCCACGTCTTCGCCGAACACCAGGATAGAGGGGTCGAGCGCCATCTCGTCGTCCAGAGTTTTTATGAGGCTGGCCTGCAACGTGAGGCGAGGGCCTTGCGTATTGGGCGCGGTTTCGGGCACTTCATGGGCTGGCGCGAACAGATGGTCCGTCGCGGTTGACGCCTGTGGCTCTTGTCCCTGTGCCCAGGTGGCTTCGCCCTGCTCTCGCGCAAACTCTGCGGCCTGCTCGGTCATCTCCTCTATGCGGGATGCGGGCACGTCTCGCTTGTCCTGCAACCAGGCTATCAGGCGGGCCAGGGGGTCGCGGCGGGCATCTTCAGCCTTTTCCTCGGCGCTCTTGTACGCGGCGGGATCCTGCCAGTTGTGTCCTGTCAGGCGCGGTACCTTCACGTGCACCAGTTGGGGACCTTCGCCACTGCGTGCTCCGGCGATGGCGCTGTGTATCGCGCTGTAGAGAGCCTCTATTTCGCCTCCCTCTACAGATTGTATCCTTATGCCCTGAAAATTAGCCAGGTTGTCGACGACCGAAGGCGCGGCGGTCTGGTAGCGCCAGGGTACGGACAGGGCGTACTGGTTGTCCTCGATCAGCATGATGTAGGGGAGTTGGTGCTGGGTGGCGATGTTGATCGCGCTCCAGAAGCCGTTGGTAGAGGTCGCGCCGTCCCCCGCATGGGCCACCGCCACAGCGCCCCTGTATTCGTCTTCGCCCATACTCTCGGCGCGGTACTGGACGGCCTGCGCCCAACCGATGGCGGGGGTGAACTGCGCGCCCACATCGCCTGATGCCGGGAGAACGGTCACGCCGCCAGGCTGCTTGTGGTTGAACACTACACCTATGTCACGCCCGCCCGACACCCCTTCCAGCTTGTGCATATTGCTGGCGAACGCCTCGAACGGGCTAAGGCCCACTCCAAGCATGAGCGGTCGCGAGCGATAATATACGGTAGCGCCGTCGTGGGCATGATTGAGCAGGGAGGCAGTTACCAACTGGGATATTTCATGCCCCTTGGCCCCGAACTGGAACTTGAGCCGCCCCTCATGTGGCTTGTCAGGGTTGGGACGGTATTCTTTGGAGACCTCGAGGTCGTCCATCGCCCGTGAAATAAGGGCGCGCTCAAGCACGGTCAACCACCACTCTGTGCTGGGGTTGTTAGTGTCGGCAGGGGCTGCTAATGGCCGCCATTCCGCGGCGGTACGTTTGATCCTAAGCATTTCGGGCTAACTCCTCGTTGAGTTCTTTCTCAGGTGAGCAATAGTGTCGCTAACCTATAATATACCAGAAAGCGCAGGATGCTGATAAACAGGACGACGAACAATCGAAGGCATGCGTACGGCGTATCACGCCCGGACGCTGACTTTCATTGGCATACCACCCGGAATGTAGGAGTTGTAGAAGCCTGCGGACACGGGCTTCTTGCCGGTGGCAGGTTCCAGTTTGTAATACTGCAAGACGTGCGCCGCCAGTGTCCGGGTCTCGATCAGGGCGAAGTGCTGGCCTATGCACACGCGAGAACCGCCCCCGAAGGTTACGAGCGAATAGGGGGTTTGCTTGTCCTCCTCGCGAGGCGGAGCGAGCCTATCGGGGTCGAAGCGGGTGGGGTCCTTCCACACAGAGGGAAGGTAGTGGGTGCCGCCCAGCGACAGGCGCACCATCGTGCCCGCCGGGATTGTGTAGCCCGCAAATTCGCACTCCTCCACGACACCGCGAGGCACGTTTATGACGGGCGGGTGCATCCTGCCAGTTTCGCGTACAAAGTTGTCCAGGTGCTTGAGCGAGCGGATAGTCTCTATGGAAGGCTCGCTCGCGTCGCCCATAGCCGCGTTTAGCTCATCCAGAATGCGAGAGCGATGTTCGGGCATTGTCGACAGGAGATAGAGAGTCCACGCTCCCAGGGTAGTTGTGGTCTCGTGGCCAGCCAGCAGGAGGATATTGAGGTGACCCAGCACCTGTTCGTCTGTTAGCAGGCTGCCGTCCTCGAAACGTGAATGGGTGATCAGGCTCAGCACATCACGTGGGCGCTCCTCGGCGGCTGCGGCTCGACGCTCGCGAATCATCTCGACCAGCAGGCCGAACAGCTCGGCACGCATCTCATAGTACCGGACCATGAAGTCCTCGAACGAGCCTTCAATGCTTTCAAAGCCGTGGGTCAAGGCGTAAAAGAGTGTGCGTATGTGGTCAACGGGCGCACCCGCTTGGAACCCAGCCAGGGCCGAGGCCGCTATGTCGAAGGTGATCTCCCGCGATTCGGTGTAGAGGTCTATTTCGCCGCGCTCAGGCCAGGTCGCGGTGCGCGCCTCGATCACCTGCTGCATGATGGGCAGGTAGGTGCCCATGTAGGCCGAGGTAAAGGCGGGGTTCCACATCTTGCGGTGGACTGCGTGCTCCGGGTCGTCCATCGTCAGCAGGCCGCGCCCGAAGGCGTCGTTGATCAGGGGCGACCAGCCGATCTCGTGGCTGAAGTGTTGGCGGTGGGTGTTCATTACGAAGCGATTAGCTTCAGGCCCCACCATGGAGAGGCGCATCTGCCCCTCTTCTTCGGGCGAAGTAGCCACCCACCGGAACAGCGGACCGTACTCAACCGCGCTGTCGGCCAGCACTTTGCAAAGATCACCGCGAGAATAAGCCGCGTCAAGCCTCGAAACATCTAGCAACGGTATTTCAGTATAAAGTTTAGCCATTGCAATCTCCTCAGTGGGCAGTGATCAGTGACCGGTGACCAGTTGGACGACTGGTTACCGACGCATTACGTATTACGTCTTCCCTACGTCTCTGCCTTTAGGATACTTCGTATCACCGTGAATCCCCCAACTCGCCACCCTCATGGGTGTCAGCCGGATAAACGTGGGGCCAACGCCCTCGGCGAGGTCGCCTCCGCCCGTAGCATGGGCCTCGGCCCTCCCCCGGATCTCGACGCCGCGCGGCCTGTGGTCCTCAATATCGTCCACCACGAACGCGGCGCGGCCTGTGGCTTCCACATCTCGATATTTCTTGGTGCCGCCCACATCGCTCCCCACCAGATCTATAACGTCCAGTTGAGAATTGTACTTGAAGCGCAGGGGGACGACGTGCAGGTCGCCCTTCGCGTCGATAGTAGCCACGCGTCCGATGCGCTTGCTTTGCAGGAATTCGAGTTCGGCTTCGGTAAATACGCTCATTATGTGTTCTCGCTTTCGGTGGGGTTGTTCTGAGTGCTGAGTGCTGAGGGGTTAGGAATTAGTGCTCATGACGCGTTAGGAGTTGCGCATGGTACATGGTACTTCCATTTGTACTATGAAGGCAATCGCTTGGTGTTCTCTCTGCTTGTGCGTGTGAGCTTCCTACGCTGACCGAGATACTCCCTTTTTGCACTCATATATTCCTGATACCTTGTACGTGACTGTTTTGCCATCCAACCACAGATAGCGAGTGGTAGCACAACACCTATAATGCTAACCTCTAACCATTGGGATATGCTCAAATTGGGTGTGAGTTGTATGAATGCCACCATAATAATCATTGACATCAGCAAACCTAAAACCAAGAAAGCCGCCGCTCCGGCTTTGCTGGGTTCAATCGGCGCTCCTCGGTTACCACGAACCATGTATGGCGCGCGCTTATCTTCCCATTCCTGGTCGAGCGATAACAGTGCAAGTTTTAGCTTCATGCGCTCAAACTCAGCATCATTGACTGTCCCGACCTCGATTTGCCTCTCAGGCGCATCCGAACGCACAGGCGCTTCGGCATCGAGCACCTCCGTGTAACGAGCAGTTTCGCCCCGTCGCACGACGAGATGCACGCCGCAACGCGCGCAGGTGGCATAGTTGGCGGTGGTGGGTAGTTCGATCATCTCGCCACAGTTGTTACAGGAGAGGGTTTCCATTGGCATAACGGTTTCCTGTGGAATATACGTCGTTCCTCACGGGGTGTTTCACCCTGGTCTCACAGCACCCTGTGTAAGGCGCGCGTAATCACCACCCTATTATAACCCTCACAGGCGCAAAAGGGTTCGCCCGAGATGTGCGGGCGGGATGGTTGGAATTGCGGAGTAGTTCGCGGAGGGACGCGCTAAGTCTACTAGATGCTTAGCGCCCTGCGGTGATGTAATAGCAGGACCATGCACTCTGCATGCCGATGCTCCAGGCTTTGGCTGTGGCGAAAATCTGCGACTTCGCATCCCAGATGCTATCTGTTCTGTAGGGATTCCATCGACCCGCCCAGGTGCCTGGGGCGTACTGGAATAGGCCCAGCCATGCGCCCCCGCCGCCCGAAGCGCGGGGGTTGCCGCCCGACTCGCACATCATTACCCGCCACATCTTATCGACGCTCTGCGGGTAGGGGTAGGTGGCCCGAGCCTCCTCCATCCACTGGCGGTACTGTGTGAGGGTCGACGTGGCTCCGCCCGCCGGTTGGGTGTTGGTAGAGGCGGGTTCTGCTGTTTGCGCCGCTTCCTCCTGGGTCAGATACTGCGCCATAGCCCAACCTGTGAGGTCTCCAACTCTAATCTGGTACCAGACTATACCCGCGTCGTCGGTTACCGGCCCAGCCTGTATACTGACCTTTGTGCCGGGGTCAAGAAGCGCGAGGGTGGTCCCGGCGGGACCCGTGGTCGGCGCTGCGCGTACGCGTAAATGGTCGCCGTCTGTGTTGGCGACTCGGGCCGTACCCGTCAATTTGCCTGCGGGCGTCTCGGCGGGCGTGCTCTTGCCTTCAAGGAATTCGGCAGATATCCAACCCGTACTCGAGGGTGCCTCTACCTTGAACCAGGAGTCACCTTTGCTGTCGCTGGTGGGACCGTCCAGGATACTCACAATCTGGCCCTCATATACTGAGCCTATCCTGGCATATTCGGTACCCGCGCCCTTGCGCACCCTGATCGCGTCTCCGTCGGTGTTGACGACAACTGCTTTGCCTCCCACCGCCGGAAGTGTGGCCGCGAGGGCGGTATTGTGAGCGGCCCCGCTCGCGCCCACCATGAGCACAAGCAGAAGAACTACCCACATAGCCCTTAGCGTCAGTTGCAGTCGAGGCGTTTCGATACCATGTTCACGAAGTTTAGTCCGCATTTGCATAGTCTCCATGCCATTCCGGCGCATATTAGGTTCGTTGGATATATTTACATGATCCCTATACACGGGAGTTGCTCTTATGTCAATAATGCAAACTACGTATCGTTTGCATATACGTGGGTAGTCTTTATGCCCCCCTTCCTCAAGCTTATCAGGGTAGGGCAGCATTTGCCCACCTTGTTAGCCTGCGGCAAATTGGCTGGTAATATTTTCCACGCCCGGCTCGTCCAGCCAGGTGCCTTGCAAGTGAATGCGATAACCATTAACACGTTCTACATACCGCGCATGTTGTTTCACCACTGCAAAAGGTGCTTTTACCACCAGGTTGGGTACGAAATCCATCCCGAAGAGTATGGCGATAAGATAATCAAAATCCTGACTATCTAAATTGCGAAGAATGCCGAGCTGCTTTGACGGATTCGCAAGTGTAGGTTGGCGACCCTTTATCTGGTACTTTGTCCCCGTAGTGACGTCAACGGCATCATATCCAGCCGTAGAATTGGGAGCTAGATGCAATCCTAAAGTCTGGGTCACCAGCCATTCCGTATAATCGCCCAGGATATTCTTAGTTCGAAGGATATGCAGGTCCTGGAGTTCCTTTATGACCTGAGCATAGTTCTGCATTGATTTTAGCGCTTGTCTGCGTATTTGATCTCCCACACATAATCTCCTGAAAGCTGATTGGCTGCCTGCGCCAGATAGGCCGCCCCTATCCCCTGGCTTCCACAGGGCCGTCTTTGGTCTGCTGCGTCCGTCCGATGTCGTACCCGTGTTCAATTACGCACCCTATTCTTGCCCAACAGCCTGGCCTGCTCCCTCTTGAGCGCATTATACGAATCGCCTACATACTGAAGCAGTTCTGCTCGAGGGAAGGGCAAAAGAGACATCTTCTCGGAATAATCCCCGCTTTCCCACTTTTTGATGACAAGATGATAGCCAACAACGTGAGCACATAGATCTCGAAGGCACTGCGGCATTTCCGTTTCGATAAGCAAATCCGACTGTGATAGAACTAGCTCGTACATCCGGTTGTTTATAGGCGCGAACACAGTGGTCATCCACAATCGCCAGGCTTCAAGGTCTCCATCGGTCGGCGGATCCTCGTCGCTGAAAAAGTGCTTCCCTGGTCTGTAAATATTTCGGAATTCTTTGAAGACAGCCGTTTCGGAATCGATCAAGCCATAAAGTGGACCATAGAAATCACCAAGTTGTTTGTTCACCCTTTCCAGCCGCTGGTTACGCTGTGCCAGGCGCAGGCCGTTAAGATAGGCTGCCATGTACCCGGCAAGGGCCAGCACAATGGTTACAGTCGTAGTGATCAAAAAAGCATCTGTCATGCCCCTCTTACCCCCGCTAGGCTCTTACTACTATTCGGAATTGCAATTGCCCTGGACTGCATTGCACATCCGGCGAAAGCCGTTCAGCCCAGGCTCAGGCAGTTACATTGTTATACAGAATTAGCGCTCATTCTCCAACTTTAGACGCTGTGTTGCAATAACTAAGCAGGTTTGATACAGTGAAGTTTGCCGGCGATTGTCCTCAGAGCAAAGGTCCATTTGATGCCTGTTACCCGCACATTCCTCTTTACTGATATAGAAGGTAGTACCAGGGCCGAGCAACGGAAGCCAGTGGCCTGGGCGAACAATCATAAGATGCATGATCAGATTGTTGAGGAAATCGTACGAGCAAATCACGGTACGGTATACAAGCACACGGGAGATGGCTACCAGGCTGCATTCGTGAACGCGCCTGAAGCACTTAGGGCCGCGTTAGAAATACAGCGCAAGCTCAACAGCACGGAATGGGAAGGTGATACTCCCATCCATGTGCGGATTGGCCTGCATACCGGCGAGGCTGAGCAGAGAGGCTCAGATTACCTGGGTGACGACCTGCACAGAGCGGCCCGTCTGATGGACGCGGGGCATGGCGGTCAGGTATTGATATCACTGGTCACCAGTGAGCTTGTGCGTGAGGCGCTGAGGAGAGATCCGGCGCTGGCTGGCGTTGAGCTAAGGGACCTCGGGGTCTACGGTCTCCGGGACCTTCAACGCCCTGAACGCATATTCCAATTGGATGCCCAGGGTCTGGATACGAGCTTTCCGCCTCTACGAGCCGAGAAGGCCTTCTTCACAAATCTTCCTGCTGAGCTTGGTCCCTTTATTGGGCGGCAAGCAGAAATAAAGGCATTACGAGAACAATTGTCGGGCACGCGCTTACTCACTATTTCCGGCGCGGCCGGTGCCGGAAAAACACGTACCGCACTACATTTGGCGAGAGAGGTTGCCCCAGAATTTGAGGATGGAGTCGTGCTTATCGAGCTGGGCTCAATCTCCGATCCCGATCTGGTGATACAAACAGTTGCTTCGGTGTTCGGCGTTCGAGAGAGTGGTGGAACCCCCCTCAAGGATAGCTTGATCTTCTATTTGCAGAAGAAAAAGGTGTTGCTAATCTTTGATAACTGTGAGCATCTGTTGGACGCTTGTGCCGACTTCATAGGTACACTCCTGAGCAGGTCATCCAGGCTGAAAGTGATAGCTACGAGCCGTGAACGACTTGATATAGATGGCGAGGCTTTGTGTAGCCTGCAAATGCTGCCCGTACCGGATGTGCCCGACAAGACGACTCTGGCCGACTTGCACTCATATGCCGCGCTGGAGCTATTTGTTGCAGAGGCCGTGAATGCCGACTCTGAGTTCAAGGTCACCGAGGGGAACATCGCTACGATTGCCCAGATATGCAGGCAGTTGGATGGCAATGCATTGGCGATCAGATTGGCTGCTTCGCTTACACCAACACTGTCGGTAGACGAGATGTTGGACCGGCTCCGAGAGCGCTTCGACATGCTGGTGCAAGGACGCAGGCAGTCGGTGGCCCGGCATAAGACGCTCAAGGCAGCAATCGACTGGAGCTATGATCTGTTAGACCCGGATGAAGCGGCCCTCTTCCGGCGATTGGCTGTCTTCGCGGGGGCATGGTCTTTAAAGGCGGCTGAAAGCGTCTGCGTTGACGATAAGTTTAGTCAGAGCAAACTGATAACTGTACTGAACAGCCTTGTGCGCAAGAACCTGGTCCTGAAGGTGACGGGTGGCGCAGAGTCGCGCTTTGGTATGCTGGAGACCGTGCGAGAGTACGCCCGTATGCAGCTTCGGGAAACCGATGAGGGGGATAGGCTCGCATTAGCCCAGGAGCATGCGCAATACTTTACTTCGCTGGCTAAGCGCGAGGCAGGTAGAGTCTGGGGCGCAGAGCCGGAGGTCGGAATTACCAGGCTGGAGCAAGACTATGACGACCTGGTTAGCGCGCTCGAATGGGCACGAAAGACGGAGCAGGGTAAGGAGTCGGGGTTGGGGCTGCAATTAGCCGCAGCGCTGGGTCCGTTCTGGGAGCGACGCGGCTTCCTGAGCGATGGTAGAGAGCGTCTGGCACAGGCGCTTCGTGCCAAAAGAGTTCCGGAACATGACAGGTATCGCGTGGAAGCTCTGGAGGCGGCGGCAAGGCTTGCGTTTTTGCAGAACGAGTACGCCGAGGCAATGACCTTCTACGAGAAGAGCCTCAAAATAAGACGTGAGCTTGCATCAAAGAAGCAGGACACCCGGCTGCAACATGGGGTGGTTGGCGTGTTAAATAAGATCGGTCAAGCGGCCGCCCGTAATGGAGACTACGCTGTTGCGGAGCGGCGGCTGCGGGAGGCGATGGAACTTGCCGAGAAGACAAAGCATGTGAGAGGCATTGTTGGTGCACTCGACCATCTCGCGGAGGTCGCCTGGCGGCAGGGTGATTTCGAGGTGGCAATAGAACGGTATAAAGCATGTCTCACATACGCACGCCAGCAGCGGGGCAAGCCAAAAGACCTGTCTACGCTCGATTCGCTGATCGGTCAGGGCCGGGTACTTATGTTGCAGGGTAAGTATGACGAAGCGGCGGCGGCGTATTCGAAATGCCTCGACATTAATAAGGAACATGGTAACAAGACCGATATAGCCTTCGCTCACAGCGATCTCAGTGAAGTTGCGTTTCGGAAGGGCGATTACGAGACTGCGCGGAGGCATGCGGATGTGAGTTTGCGGCTCAGGCAAGAGGCGAAAAATGAATGGGGAATAGCGACCTCGCAGCAGCAACTCGCTCAGGTGGAGCACAAAAAGGGCTTGCATGCAGAGGCGCTTCTGCATGTGAAGGAAAGCCTGTTGATATTCGAGCGGCTCTTGTCCAGGAAGGGTATCGCTGACTGTCTGTTGCTGGTCGCATCGATAAGCCGTGACAACGGCGATGAGGAGATTGCTGCCAGGTTATTTGGGGCGGCAGAGATGCTTCTCGACAACCGGGGCGCGCAATTGTCGGTGCCCCAACGCGATTACTATGAGCACAGTATTCTAACGCCCGCTCGTAAGCAATTGGATAGCAAGGCCTGGGCAACAGGGCGAGGGATCGACCTGGGGGCCGCAATCGCATTGGCCGTAGAGTATACACCCGAGAAACCCTCGGAGGTACCAAGCCCGTCCCGATAGCCTCAGTGGCTTGCTTTCGCCCAAACAGTCAGTTGCGCGAGTCTGTTCTCATTTGGCTGTTCTTAGGGCCTGTTGAACGCTTTCAGAGCTCCTGATCGCGCCTTACGCATCCAACTCGGCCAGGGACCATGGGGTGAGGTGTCCGCCTTTCTCGCCAAGTTCAGGAACGTCAATGCCTTGCAGGCCGAGCATCAGCGCAATCTGCCCGCCGTGATGCAGGTCGTGGGACAAGACACGCCAGATGGTCCATTGCCGCGTCACCGCGTATAGCTTGCCCTCCCTGATGTGCCGGTAGGTCCGGGCCAGGTCGGCCACCGTCCAGGTGCTGAGGGTTGTTTCGATCATCTGCCAGCTCAACTCCAGCCACTTGAGGGGTTCGCCGGGGGTCTTGATCACCGTCTCCTCCCATTGGATGTTGGCCTCCATCCATCTTCTTAGCTCGCTTATATCCCCTGCGTCGAACTTTTCAGTTGCCCAGGGAGCAATCTGACGGGCGAGGGCAGCAGATCCAGGGGCACTCATCTTATAGAACCACCACAGCCGGGCGCCGGCGACATGGGCGATCAGTTCGTTCACCGACACCGAAGACTGGTTGAGTTCGAGGCGCCATGTTAGTTGTTCCGGCGTCAGTGGAGTGACCGCACGCATCAGGGCCTGCTGATGGCTATCCCACCCATCGTAGACCGTCTTCAAGAAAGGTGAAGTCGTGGTCATGAAAATCTCCTCCCTGTCCGGTGAGTCAGCTAGCCTCACCTATGCCACTAAATCAGTAGGGGGGTTCTTGACTTGAAAAGGAGCCTTGGGTCTGTTCTTTAGTCCGGCACTGAGTCGTGGCCAGATACCCAAGCGATTATGTTGTTGCACATTGAGGTCAGTAGTGGAGTGCTGGACCACTGTCTCAATACAAGTACTTACCTCATTACTCGAATCCGCCAGCATTTCATAGTAGTCTCGTGACCGTTCCTCGATATCTGCTAATGTGCTATGTAGCCGATATATAGCTTTGGACACATTTTCAGAAACTACGTAACCACCCAAGCCCGCCTCCTTAAAAAGTGCCTCACGCGCTTGAGCGAAGTCTGAGTTTAGCCGCTCATGCCGCGGTGACTCGGAATCCAACCCACCTTGAATCTCATCCTCCAAAAGTTGACCGAAGTAATACTTTAGCGTTGATAGATGACTTAGGATGTTGCTATATGTATCTGCTTTTCTCTCCCACCACTTTTGAGAATAGAACTGCCGCAAAGACAACCTAACAGTTAGGTACGAGGTTGCTATCGCTATTACTAACGGCATCAAGAGGCTACCCGTTATTATCTTCATTAACTCATCCATAATCACTCCGTAATTCCTGTAAACGAACACCTACTCTTCAAATACATATTACGTTGTCGGACAAGTGTTTGTCGCAGTTTGCACTCATAGCTTTGGGGCAACCCTAAGACTACAGTAAAGCGGGGGTTGACCACCTCACCTCATGTACAATAAAGCTCCGGAGCCGACATGGACTTGCTCCGGGCCTACCGGCTGGGCGTTGATTGCTTGCTTAGGTATGCAGAACTGGGACCGCAAAGAGTACGGGGTTAGTTCCGCCGACTCCCCAAGGTGAGAGGTGGAGGGCTGTGTAGGTTCTCGCACCCTACATATTACAGTCCCAACCTACATCATCATCCTGGGCCTGTACTGCACAGCCTCTGCAAGGTGCGCCGCCTCTATCCTCTCGCTCCCTGCCAGGTCGGCTATCGTGCGCGACAGCTTCAATATCCTATGGTAAGCGCGGGCCGAGAGATGTAGCTGGCGCATCGCAGCCTTGATCAGCGACTGGCCCGCCGCGTCGAGTTCGCAATACTCGCGGATCTCTGCCGGGCGCATCTCGGCGTTGCACGTCACTCCCTCTACGTCCTTGAACCGCTCGCGCTGCCTCTTGCTGGCCGCCTCCACTCTGCCGCGTATGGCTGCCGAGGTTTCGCCCAGCCTCTTGTCCGACAGCTTTTCGTAGTCCACACGCGGCACTTCGATATGGATGTCTATGCGGTCGAGCAGTGGCCCGCTGATCTTCTTCTGGTAGCGCGTGATCGTAGACGGAGAGCACACGCACTCCTTCACAGGGTCTCCGTAGTACCCACAAGGGCAAGGATTCTGCGCGGCAATCAGCACAAAGTTGGCAGGGAACGACAAAGTCCCACTGACGCGCGTGATCGTCACGACGCGATCTTCGAGCGGCTGGCGCAGCGTCTCAAGCAACTGCGAAGTATACTCCGGCAGTTCGTCCAGGAAAAGAACTCCTCTGTGCGCCAGAGTGATCTCGCCCGGGCGTGGTATCCTCCCACCGCCCACAAGCCCGGCGTGCGAAACCGTGTGGTGCGGAGCGCGAAACGGCCTCACCCTGATCAACGGCTTGCCGGGCGGCAGCATCCCCGCGATAGAGTATATCTTGGTCACTTCAAGCATCTCTTGCGGCACCATCGCGGGTAATATCGTGGGAGTACAGCGTGCCAGCAATGTTTTGCCCGACCCTGGAGGGCCCGACATAAGCAGATTGTGCGCCCCGGCCGCCGCTACCTCCAATGCCCGCTTGACGTGCTCTTGCCCCTTGATGTGGCTCATGTCGACAGGGTAATGCCTGTCGCCTTCGTCCTCGGCGAGGGGGTCGGCTATGTAGGGGACTATGCTTCCCTGCGCTAGCGGGTGGTTGTTGAGATGCAGTACAAGCTGGCGCAACGTCGTCACGGGCAAAATCTCGACGCCACCGATCAGCGCGGCTTCGGGAGCATCCTCAACAGGCACATACACGCGCTTGATTCCGCGCTGGCTCGCCATAGCGACCATAGCCAGTACGCCGTTCGTGTGCCGCACGGCCCCATCGAGGCCCAACTCGCCCAGGAATACCGTGTCACTGATATCGCCGTGTATCTGGTCGGTCGCCAGCATGATCCCCAGGGCGATAGGCAGGTCGTAGGCAGGGCCTTCCTTGCGCAGGTCGGCGGGTGCAAGGTTCACCACGATGCGCGAAGGCTGCGGGATGGTTCCTCCCGAATTGCGTATCGCTGATCTCACCCTTTCCTTCGACTCGTTGACCGCCGCATCAGGCAAGCCCACAATCGCCATAGAGGGCATTCCGGCCCTGGTCACGTCCACCTCTACCTCGATGAGTGAGCCTTCCAGCCCCACCACAGCACAGCTAAGCACCTGTGCAAGCGCCATCCCGATCTACCCTCCGTGAGTTCTGAGTTCTGAGTTCCGAGTTCTGAGATGGCATACGAGCACATTTGGCCTTTAGTGCACTCAGCACTCGGAACTCAGAACTCGTACATTACGCCGGGCAGGACAAAACGCCCTCCCAGACAGGTAGGGGCAGTATATCACTGTGCCGAGGGATACGCAATGCAGAGAATCGGCGCTCTATCGTTTATCGCTCACCACTCTCGTTGCTCCCCACAGGCACGCCACTGATATGAGTACTAAGCCACCCGGCACCAGCACATCCCATATGGCGGGCATGCCCACCGACGCCAGGCTCGGCCTGTAGACCGCAGCGGTCAGGCCGTCCCACAGGTATCGCGCCTCTACCAGTATGGCTGAGTTGGCGGGGTCGTACAGCGTGACGCCCTCGCCGGGGTCGCCCGCAAGCAGGAGACCGTAGTTGCGGAAGTACACCTGGAAGTCCACCATCGTGCCCGCGATATTGATGGCCGTTCCCAACACGCCCAGCGCAATCCACGCTGCTAACAATGTCTGCTTGCCTTTGCTCGGTTCGTCATTGTGCTCGGCCTCAGTTGCGCGCTCTCTGCCGCAAAAGGCCAGCGCCCACACCATGAGGGGCAATACAGGCACAATCAGCCTCGACCCCCAGGCAAAATTGCCCGTCCACGCCCACCACATCGCGTTGAAACCGAAGCCCGCCACGATCTCAGCTACGATAAGGCAGGCCACCAACCTGCCCACGCTCTCGCCGCGTCTGAACATCAACCATAGGCCTATGGGCACGAGGATTAACACGGGGGCGTACAGGAATACGCTCTTGCCGGGGCTAAACAATAGCCCGCCCAACCCCTCAAGCAGAGGCGTGCTGAACCCCGGCTCCTTCTCGTACCCTGTGCGGAATATCGCGTTGGCAAGAGGCGCGTACCGTATATAGTTGTAGGCGCCCTGTGCCACCAGCGCGAGGATTGGCCCCACTCCGAATATGGCGATGGCACGGACGATAGCAATACCCGTCGTCAGTCGTCTGTCGTCTGTCGTCCTCCTCCATACCAGCCACAGCACTGCCAATCCCACCGCAGGCCAATAGACCGCGAATGCAGGCTTGAACAGCAACATCGCGCCCAGGCATAGCCCCGACAACAGCAGCCGCAAGGCGCGTGGAGCCGCCAGGGATTGCCCATCCGGCAAGATCAGCAGTATCGAGGCGAGCAGAAACAGACCGCCCGCAGGCTCGGAAAAGAACGTGCGCCCGTAGTTCAGCGCGGGCGTAGCCAACAGGTAGGTGGCTGCCACTGCCAGCGATGTGCCCACCGAAGCGAATCGACGCGCCGCCCTGTACAGCAGAAGAAGGGTGAGCCCGGTCACTATCAGGTTGGTAAAAGAGACCGTCAGGCGCGTAATCCCATCAAGTTCGCCCCCGAGCCACACTCCCACCTTCCCCAGCCAGTAGAAAGGCACAGCGATCAAGGGTTGCCCGAATCCGTACTTGGTCCACGTCTCGAAGCCGGGATAGCGCGTAGGCCGCCCGTATTCTGCGATGCCTGCCGATACCTGATACATACGGTCGGAGTCGAAGGCGTTCATATAGCCCAGGTACAGCAGCACGAGCGCGGCACACAACGTTATCACGATAAGCACAGTGCGCGGGATCCGACGAACCCTGGTCTCGTCATGAGCAAGGCGCTCGGACCGCCAGTGGAGCAGCAGCACGAACCCCAGCGCAACGGGTGCGACCCATGCCACGACCGTTGTCCAAGGGTCGCGGTAGGCCGCGAGAGGACCGTACAGCAGGGGCACACAGGCCCCGGCCAGCATGGAGAACAGGGCGCGCCCTGTGCGTATCCGCAGAAATGCGTACAAGAGTATGCCCGCCAACCCCAACAGGGCCACCGCCAGCCAGGCGCGCAAACGGGCATAGGGCGCGTAGATTTCCAGCTCTTCTACCAACAGACCGAGCGAGCGTCCCTCGCCGGGTGGGCTGTATTCCTGCGACTCCAGCGACGCGTGAGGGCTACCCACGCTCGTGTCGCCCCAGCCCTCCAGCGTCCACTCCTGCCCTGGCGTGACGGTTTGCTGAGCGAGCATGGTGCCTTCCAGCTTTAGCGCGATATCACCACCGGCTCCCGCGATTCCCGTCACCTTGACGTGTATGCGCCCTGGCCCCCAGTTGGGCAGAACCAGTTGGGCCAGCGGCTGGGTCCACCTGTATATGCCGTGCTCGACGTTTTGTTCGGGCGCGTAGAAACCATCGGCCAGGTAAACGCGGTCGGCCTCGGTGCCCACCCTCAATTCTTCGTCTGCCGACACGCGCCAGCCCAGCAAGCCCATTACCAATGTGACCAGCAAGATCGGCATGGTAAGCAGAATCGCCGCGCGATAGGTGCGAAACGTCACAACGTTGGCACTCCATTTGCTAGACTGTATGTGAGGCGTCGGGCTAGGGGGATTTGGGGAATCGATCTCGGTTGGCGGCAAGGGCAGCAATCACCTTTCGTCCAAAGTTATGCACAGCCAGGGTATTATATCATCAGGGAGTTGGAACCAAAGCCGTTCTTGTGTCGTTATTAACCATGTGAATGGCAGAAAATCAGGTTACATGTGGATTTTGTGGTAATTGTATAGTGTTTTGGTATATACTGATACTGAAAGTCCTCCCGGATATACGCTTAAAATAGTGCCTCTCCATTTACATAATGGGTAATTAAGGTAGGGTTCGAAAGGCCATAAAGGAGTCAAAAGTAATGCTAGGCAAGGGCGCAATAACATATATATCACATAGAAATAGCAAGAGATTAGCGACTTTCTTCGCCTTGATGCTACTGATAACCACAGCGTGGGGAGCCATGGGCAGTCCTGCCTCCGCACAAAGCGTGGCCAGATTCGCTCTCCGCAGCACGGTTGCCACGACTGTGCCCACTGATCTGCTGGAGCAACCCTCGGCCAAGGGCACATCCCTTGCCCAGTTGCCCGTAAACGCGAAATCCGTAGTGCTGGGTGGGCCATTCAATGAGGGCTGGTACTGGGTTTCGTATAACGCCGCCACGGGCTATATAGACGGCAACGACCTGGTGCTCGTAGACGCAAACTGGAAGCCAATTGATAATTCGACTCCCACGCCCGCGCCCAGCGCGACACCTGTAGCTACCGCCACTCCTGGTGCCGGGGCTACGCCGGAAACGATTCCTACACCTTCAACAGCAGGTGACTACACAGGGCTGTGGCTGGGAGAACTTACCACGGGCGGTAACGTGCGTGTTGGTCCAGGCCTCGACCAGAAGATACTCAAGGGTTGGGGAGCAGGTAGGCGCGTGCTCCTGTACCAATCAGCCGTAGACAGCAAGGGCGGCCTGTGGTATCGCGTGTCCGATCCGCCTGAGGAGCCGCAATGGGTACACTCGAGCCTGATCTCCAAGGTAGCCCCTGTTCAGTTTGACGGACCCAAGTACCAGGGTAGGTGGGTTGCTGTGAACCTTACCCAGCAGATTGCTACCGCGTATCAGGACGGCACGCCCGTCAAGGTAACGCTTGCCTCTACAGGTACGGTCAGGACGCTCCCGAACGGCACCAAAGAAGACCTGCGCACTAACGTGGGCGTGTGGAAGATCTACTGGCGCCTGCCATCTCAGGAGATGAAGGGCGGCTCGATCGAAAATGGCGACTTCTACGACCTGAAGGACGTACCCTTCGTGCAGTACTTCTACCAGTCGGGGGAGGCCCTGCACGGCACCTACTGGCACGATGACTTCGGTCGCCCGCACTCTCACGGCTGTGTCAACCTGAGCACTCCGATGGCCGGTTGGTTCTATGACTTCGGCAAGATCGGCACTATAGTCTGGGTGCATTATTGATAAGTAATTAACTAGAAAAGGCCCGTACCTGCTAACCGGTACGGGCCTTTTGCTATTCATCTCCTATGACGAATTTGATTGTCGTTCTCGACCAAGGCGCGATAATAGGATTCTGTACACATGATGAGCTACTTCTGCGAGCTAGGCCCTATGCTGAACTTTTCAGGATCCAGACCGAACGCTACCGCCAAATTACGCATTAGAGAGATGCTTTATCACGCCCGCAACTGGACTTAGAGCCACCAAGAGCCGAACCTTTATCATACCCCACGTATAGTTAATATAGGGTACATGATGCATTGCACTTCCGCACCTCTAAATTAGCGATGAAATATGGAGGGAGAATGGATGAAAAGAGCGCAATAGCGCAGATGAAGCAAGGGAATATAGATGGATTAGAAACGATTGTAAAGCGGTATGAGAGCAAAGCAATTGAGACTTCCTACCTAATTAGTCACGATGCTGCTCTCGCTGAGGACATTGTTCAAGCAGCTTTTCTACGTGCGTTCGAGCGCATTGGTCAGTTTGACAGCCAACGCTCATTCGGACCGTGGTTCTTGAGGAGTGTGATCAACGATACGCTCCGAGCACTCGAGCGTGGTAGTCATATCTTGGGGAACATAGACACACTTGATCAGCACGAGCTTGAGCGCCTTGCTAGTGCCAAGGATGATCTCTATGACGAACTAGAAGCAGCAGAAACGAAGGATGAAATATTGTTAACCCTATCTCGTTTATCGCCGGTTCAGCGTGCTGCTATTGTGTTACGCTATTATCTTGACTTAAGCGAAATTGAAATGGCTCAGATGCTTGATTGCCCCAAGGGAACAGTCAAGCGGCGCTTGCATGATGCACGCAAGAACCTGCGCCAATTGCTCCCAAAGTGGATCAGACAGACAGGCGAATAGTCATACGTCTTGTATCAAAGGAAACTACAAATGCGGGTTTCGACCGGAAGGAGAAAAAGTGACTAAAGAACTAATTCGAGAAGCGTTACAAGACTTTGTCGATGAAGGAGTATCCTTACATAAATCTCTGTGGGCCTCGACACGTGAACAGCTACGTTCTGAGCTGGTACCTGGAATCACACGTAGCAAAAGAGCTGTAAGTCCGGGTGGCCCTCTGTCTGTGTTTCGTCCTAAACTGAATATATCGGCTATTCTTGTCTTGTTGTTAGGCTTTGCTGCATTCGCGACATTCTTCGCAACACGCAACACTACTCAGGCACCCGATTCACTGTCAAGTCCGAATGCTGTAGCCGCGCTGCAAGGGAATCCGATAAGCCAAGCGGTCAATGGCTACACGGTCACCCTTTACCCTTCATATGCACCTGAAGGATGGTTGAGTCTTTCTTATATTGTCATCGATGGACAGGGGCACAAACTCCCGTTATTCGACTTAACAGAAAATGGCTTGTATGTCAACTATGGCAACAATACAATGGAGGATGCAACAAAGCCTAATTTGGTTGACGCTGAAGGACATAGCTATCCGGTAATCGGCGTAGGCCCAAGTTTTGCCTGGTCAAATCCTACGCAGGATACACAGAAGGTTCCAATTACTGATCTTGATGCGCACAGAATTGAGGGTGGACAAGGTAAGGGGGCATGCTGCCTCGCCGACGCTGATGTAGTAATGTGGAATTTTGATCCGCTATCGAATGTCACTCAGGACACCACCCGCAATATGCACTTGGAGATCACAGTGTTCTTGCCCGAAGACGCGCTACAAGCCAAACCCAATGAAAGCGAGAACACCTCTGGGATCATAAACTTGCAATCGCTGAACTATAAGGACACAGTAGAATCGCGTCTCGCATTCGACTTCAGCCTTCCATCGAAATAAGTATCGTTGTGTCGGACCGTTGCCAGAGATTCGGGAGAGTGAATGAGCTAGCGCTCCTTTCCATCTAGGCTCAGGGGCGGCTCGTTTGCGGTGACTGGCCCGCGACTACGATCGGCTACCTGAAACACTGGCAGGCTTGCAACTTGTTGCCTACACCATAATCACGGCTGCACGCTTTGTCCAAGGTGCTCAGTCTTCAACCAACATGACTGTGGACGTCCATAACACGCTCTAAATGTAGTCGAAAGGACTACACAAAAGCTGTCCCGTTCGGGTCCCCCTACGTCATTAAGTTAATAGAATGCATATCACGCTTGACCTATCAGGGTGTGGCGGGTGGCGGCGGGTAGACCCCGATCACTTCCAGTGCGGTACGTGGGGTGATGCGCTTCCAGGGATACAGTATGCTGTTCCCGTCGTTCGAGCCGTAGCCCGGTGCGAACCTGTTCCCGTAGGGGTCGTTCACCAGCAGATTGCCGTCGCCCGTGTAACCTGTCACTACCAGGATATGGCCGTCGGACGTGAGGCGATTGCCCAGCAGCACAGGGTGGCCCCTGTCCAGCGCGCCCACGATGCCGTCCCAGGTCACCGCCACATACTGGCTTTGTAGGCCGTGCCATTCCAGTACCTGGGCCATCACGGGCCAGCTTGCCAGCCCGGTTGGGGCGATAGTCCCGTACAGGCCCGCCAGCATGTTGCCTTTCGGGTCGACTCCGGTCGCACTGTACGTGTGCCCGTTGTTCGTGTACTCGTTCGTTATGTAGGGCGCGAATGCAGCCCCGGTCAGAGGTCCCTCAGTGGCGGTGGGCGGCACGTAACCTGCCAGGCGCTCTTGCTGGTAAGTGGTCCAGGGCGCAAGCTCGCCGTAGTAGGCCAGTACCATCGCCACGGAAGTAGGGCCGCACGCCCAGTTGCCGTCGCCACCCTGTGTGTCGTTCACCTGCTGTATATACGGCACCTGCAATTGTACCTCTAGCGCCCCCGCTTCAGGCTCTACACCGAGATAGCGAGTGGCCTGTACGTCGCCCGTCGAGTAGTCGAGCGTCACAAGGCGCGTGGTGGGGTTGTCGCTCATAACCACGGACGTGCCGTCAAGCGAGCCGGTGATGGGCGAGAGTGAGGCTATAGAAACGCCGAGCGCTACCCGCTTGCCATCCATGCCCACTCGCCACGAGCCGTGGGAATTGCCTACCAGCACGCCGCTGCCGTCCGGCGTCCACGAAAACGAGATGTACTTTTCGGCATCGCGCCTGAGCAAAACCTGGTTCAGGCCCAGCACATCGGAAGTCACGAGGCCCAGTCCGGCTGCTCCTGAGAGCCTGCCGCTGCCCTCGGCTCTCGATTCGGCTCGCGGACTGATCGTTACGCCGGGCATAACCTGTCTCGCGTTCGAGTTAGTGGTTGCGAGCGAGAAATCACCCTCAGCCAGGAACGCGACCTTTGGCGTGGTGTTAGAAGGCCACAGGGTGTAGTTGCTGTATTTCAGGTCGGGTTGGCTCTTGATGAGAGTAGTAGGCGGGTCGCCTGACAGTGGGAGATAAACCAGGTGATCGAGTGTGCCGTCACCGCTCGTTTCGCGCCGATCTACGTACACGCCCAGCCCGTCCCCCGCGAAACCCAGCAGGCGGTCGTTGCCCGACGAGGTTTGCAGCTTGACTGCATCGAAACCTACCGAATAGATATAGATCGTGCCGTACGCCTGGTCAACGAGGGCCGGATCGCCCGCGGCGCCGGACCGCACGAAGGCCATCGTGTTCCCCGCGGGTGACCACGCATAGGCTCCTATTCCCGTCGAGGCGTTCTTGGATAGCCCTATGCGTGCATAGTCGCCCGTCTCGACGCTTATGTTATAGAGGCTGGAACCCCCAAGCCTGTCGCCCGTTACGCGGAAAGCGACTTGTGTGGCATCAGTGGATAGTTTGGCCGAAACGTCGGCAAAGTAGACGCTGTCCACCTTTACACGAGCTATGCGCCTGTCCTTATCAACACCATCGCCCGCCATAATGTCGTAGCTGTTAGCGGAGTTGATTATCGCATAGGCGTAGGGACGTAGCGCGATTGCCTTAGCGGCTGAAGAGGGCGCAGCAAATGCTCTCAGGGTAGGAGAAACGACGACGAGCAGACAGAGCACCGGCACAATAACGCGCAATAAGCGAAACGTGCTGAGTGAAAGTGATCGGCGACCGACGACTGATGACCGACGCCCAGGCAATAGTGAAGTAGGAGGCATCATATGTTGATCCAGAGAATGGCAGGGACGGGACAGCACAGCAAGCACACAAGTACCCTTGCTATCCTAGAATATTACCAAACGGGGCGTGCTGTGGCAAGGGGGTAAAAGCAAGTCGTGACTCATTCTCACACGTGGCGCACTGCGTACCACGTATCGCTATTAGCAGTCCAAATGGTACTTACTGAACGGTACAAAGGGGCTATTCCGAGTATCAGCGATTGAGCCTATAATCGGATTAGTACCAGAACCATTCGGGAGAACCATTCTATGCTTATCAAACGTTTACAACAAGTGCAATCACAATCCGGCAACGGGGCTGACGATCTATCTCAGTCAACAGACGCTGCGGATCAAAACGAGCCTGTGTCATACGATAAAGGGGTATCGCCCACTGAGGTAATGCCCGGAACCGCACCCCTCCCTCGCAATACAATTCTCCAGGGGCGCTACGATGTTGAGCAGGTGATTGGCATCGGCGGTATGAGTACGGTTTATAAGGCGCGTGACTTGCGCTTTAACACCGTGGCTCGCTACTGTGCCATCAAAGAGATGCCCGACACAGCCCCCGACCCACGCACGGGCCAACTACGGCTGGCGGTGTTCGAGCGTGAAGCGTCTTTGCTGGCGACCTTGTCGCATCCCGGCATAACGAAAATTTACGACTTCTTCTCTTCGCACGGTCGTGTGTACCTTGTACTGGAGTATATCGACGGCAAAGACCTCGAAACCCAGCTTGACCTGCGTAAAGCAGCCATGCAGGAAGACGAAGTGGTCAAATGGGCAGTGCAGATTTGTGAGGTACTGGAATACCTGCACGGCCACCACCCACAGCCCATCGTGTTCCGCGACATGAAGCCTTCCAACATCATCGTCACCCCCGACGGCAAAGTGACCCTGATTGACTTCGGCATAGCTAAGGTCTTCCAGTCGGACAAGCGTGGCACGATGATCGGCACCGAGGGTTACGCGCCCCCTGAGCAGTATCGCGGCCTTGCCGAGCCAAGGGGCGACATCTATGCGTTGGGCGCAACCATGCACCATCTGCTCACTAACTTTGACCCTCGTACGCAGACCCCGTTCACCTTCCAGGAACGTCCCATCCGCAATTATAATTCCCGCGTTTCCGAGTACATCGAATCGGTTATCCTGCGCGCGGTCGAATACGATATAGACCGCCGGTGGCCCAGCGCGCTGGCGTTCCGGCAGGCGCTCCTCCAGAGCAATATCTTCGATAACAGGCAAAAGAGGCGCCAGTCGGGAGAACTGGACGCGGAAAGCGAATCTTTCCTTCCCTCCTCCCAGGTTCCCAAACTCTCAAGCTCTATTTCCGACCTCGGGTACGACTCCGACTCAGATAGCAGTAACTCGAACGCCGCCCCAAGCGGTATGCTTGTTCAGCCACCCAATATCCGGCCACCCGCGCAATCCTCCGCCCCCACAGGCCTGGCTAATGTACAGGCAGGCGGCGCCCAGGTACTTTGGACGTTCACCTCGGATGACGAAATAAGGTCGTCGCCCTTGTGTGAGAAGGGCGTGGTCTTCTGCGGGTCGTACGACACCAACCTGTACGCGCTCAACGCCAAGACGGGCGACTTCCTTTGGAAAGCGCCCACCAAGGCAGGTATCTGCTCATCGCCGGTCCTGGCCGATGATGCCCTGGTAATCGGTTCCGAGGATAATTATGTGTATGCGCTTGATGCGCGGCGTGGCACACAAATGTGGTCGTATCGGACGGGAGCGCCTGTGCGCTCATCGCCTAAAGTACACAAAGACGTAGTCTTCATCGGTTCCGATGATCAGTATGTATATGCCCTACATTCGGATACAGGCCAGGTGGCCTGGAGATACCGTACGTGGAACTTCGTACGTGGATCGGCTGCCTTTGCGCATGGCCTCGTGTTCATCGGCTCGTCCGATGGTAACCTGTATGCTCTTGATGTGGTGAATGGAACGCTGCGCTGGAAGTTGCACACACTGGGCGCGATCATCAGCACGCCCCTCGTTATACGCAACAACGTGATCGTAGGCTCTATGGACAACTATATATATGCTGTGGACGTGGACACGGGCTTCACATCGTGGCGTTTCGAATGCCAGCGTTCTGTGTCGTCGTCACCGGCCATGGCAGGCGAGCGCGCTATTGTAGGTTCGTCTGATGGCTTCCTGTACTGCCTGGATGGACATAATGGCCGCATCCTCTGGAACTTCGATACAGGCAGCCAGATTACCAGTTCGCCCGCTGTGTCGCTTGTAAACGATGCGATCTACTTTGGTGCGACCAATAACAATGTGTATTCACTTGACATAAACACCGGCGAAGAACGCTGGAAATACAAAACGCGAGGCCCCGTAGTTTCATCGCCCAGCGTAGATGACGGCATAGTCTACGTGGGTTCGCTCGACAGGAAGTTGTACGCTCTAGCAGTCTAATCGGGGGTTAAGATAGAGGTAGAAGTTCGGCTTCTGCTCTCTTTCTTATTCGATGCTTCGCAGGAGGTCTTATGGCAAAAGTAGTAATAATTCACGTAGTAGGTGACGACCCGCTCATTGCCGAGATAGAGGAATTACCTAAACCGACCGACCAATTCATCGAGTTCACGAATCCCAAGCGCAGGGACGGCAAGGCCATCCCCTACGTGACCCAGGGTGCAAAGTCCTTCATGTTCCCCTGGCACCGCCTCACGTTCATAGAGGTTATGACCACTGACACAGAGCGCCAGGAAACGATAGAGTTCTTCCGCGAAGAGCGCTAGCCGGGGACGGACGACAGACGACAGACGACGTACAGCTATGTCGTCTGTCGTCTGTCGTCTATGTTATGATAGCAGTAGATGCGCATCCTCCTGCTCATACTGCTGCCTATAGGGGACACTCTATTTACCACGCCTGCTATTCACGCTCTGCGCAAGCGCTACCCCGATGCGCATATTACGGCATTTGTCTATCCTACGAACGCGGGCATTCTCCGTTCTAACCCCGATATCGATGAGCTTATCTTCTGGCCGACGAGGCAGACATGGCCGGGCTTCCGACATCTGATCGCTCTGTTCTGGGGCGTGCGCAAGGCGCGGTTCGACCTGGCAGTTGAGTTTTGCAACTATATCTGGTGGGTGGCTTTCCTGGGGGGAATACGCCGTCGGGTGGATATGAATTTGCCCCGTTTCTGGTGGATCGTGCCGGGCGCAGGCCGCAAATGGCGCAAGTCCCACGCAGTCGAACACTACCTCGGCCCGGTTAAACGTCTCGGCGTCCCGGTAGAAGACGAGTCCCTGCGCATCTATCCCACCGCAGAAGAAGAAGCGCGCGCCCAGGATTGGTTGGACAAATTCAAGGTAGGACCGGAAGAGCTTATAGTGGGTATACACCCAGGAGGCGAGGGACTGTGGGGGCAGAAGCAGTGGGCACCTGAGCGGTTCAGCCGAGTAGCCAGCGGCCTGCACGACAGGCTGGGGGGCAAGGTGCGTATCCTCCTCATGGGGGGCAAAGACGACGCGCCCCTCGCGGCCCAGATCGCGGGCAGCACCCGTGCCTACGTGATCAACGCCACGGGGCAGACTACGCTGGGCGAAACGGCGGCCCTGGCTCGCAAGTGCGCTCTCTTTCTGGGTAACGACTCCAGTCCCCTGCACATCGCCGCTACCACAGGCACAAAAGTGGTGGGCATCTACGGCCCCACAGACCCACGAAGCTATCACCCGTGGGTGCCTGGCGGACGCGAGGGCGTGGATTACGCGGTGGTGCGCTCCAACCTGCCATGCGCCTGTGGCTTTCCGCTCTCGGGCGGCATCACCATTGCCGAAGTTTTCTTGTGTCTCCTGTGTCCCTCCCTCCGAACGATAATGCCCGGGCAGGTGTTAAATGCTTGCATGAAACTGTTGGCCACCTCGTTTGACTAACTACCTACCCGCCCATATAATCAAGGAAAGCCGGCACAATGCTGTGTCGGTGCCCGAAGTACATGTCAAAATCCACAGGTCGGGCAGAGAGGACAGACTATGGAAGTCTATAACAACGTACTGGAATTGATCGGCAACACCCCCATTGTGCGCATGCAGAGCCTTGGGCGGGGGCTGAAGCCAACACTGCTCGCCAAGCTGGAGATGTTCAACCCTGGCAACTCGGTCAAGGACCGCATAGGTATCCGCATGATCCGCGCAGCCGAGTCGGAGGGCCTCCTCCAGCGTGGAGGCACAATCGTCGAGCCGACATCGGGCAACACCGGTACGGGGCTGGCTATCGCAGCCGCTATCCTCGGCTATAAATGTGTGTTCGTTATGCCCGACAAGGTGTCGCAGGAGAAAATATCTCTGCTCAAGGCCTACGGCGCTGAGGTGGTCACCACGCCAACCGCCGTCGCCCGCGAATCGCCCGAGAGCTATTACAGCGTGGCCGATCGCCTCACCCGCGACATAGCCGGCGCGTTCCAGCCCAACCAGTACTTCAACGCGGCCAACCCCCAGGCACATTATGACACCACAGGCCCGGAGATCTGGCGGCAACTGGCCGGCAAAATAGATGTGTTCGTTGCGAGCGTGGGTACAGGTGGCACAATCTCAGGCACGGCTCACTATCTCAAAGAGCAAAACCCCAACATCTGGGTGGTCGGCGCCGATCCCGAAGGCTCCCTCTATACGGGTGACGTGGCTCGCCCCTATAAGGTCGAGGGTATTGGCGAGGACTTCATGCCCGGCACAATGGACATGTCGTGCGTGGACGAATGGGTGACGGTTAGCGACCGCGAATCGTTTGAGACCGCTCGCAGGATCACCCGTGAAGAGGGCATTCTCGTAGGCGGGTCATGCGGCACCGCTATGTGGGCTGCACTCCAGGTTGCTAAACGCCTCGATAAGAGCAAGACGATCCTTGTGATCCTCCCCGATACGGGGCGCGGTTACCTTTCGAAGGTATACAACGATGCCTGGCTGCGCGAAAATGGCTTCCTTGATCGGCTGCCAATCCAGGCCCGTGTGCGCGAACTGGTCAACAGGCACAGCCGCGAAATTCCTATGCTGGTCACCGTCTCAGCGAACAGGACAGTGCGCGAAGCGATTGACCTGCTCCAGCAGTACAATATCTCGCAACTCCCCGTGACGCACCACGTCGAGGGAAGTAGCGATAACGGCAAGGGCGCGGCCCCCTTCGAAGATGTCCACTCCATGGTCGGCTCTATACAGGAGCGTAACCTGCTTGAGCGCGTATTCCGAGACCCGGGCATTATTGACAGCAAAGTCGCGGACGTGATGGACCCGCCATTCCCCCTGATGGACGTGGCCGAACCGGTCGAACACGTAGTTCCCTCACTTCTTGCCAACAACAGCGCGGTGCTGGTAGAAGAAGCGGGCAAGCCTATAGGCCTGATTACACGCAGCGATTTGCTGGAGTTTGTAGCGCACGGGCGCATCGGGTAGGGGTTGGCTAATGCCGTCATACGTCATACGTCATGCGTAAGAAAGGATCACGAAGGTCGGGAAGATTTATGAAGGATCGGGAGTTTGGCCACATGTGACGCGTGATAGGGAGGAGCTATGGCAACACTGTATACCGCCAATAGCGATGCCGCCATCGAGGATGTTGTCGAGACCAAGCCTTATCCGCCAAGCTGGATGGACCGGCTGACGGATTGGGTGCGCAGTCTCAAGGTTCCCTACTGGATTGTCTATCTAATACCTGCCCTGGTCCTCTTTCTTATCACCTCGGCGATAAACTGGGGAGATGGCACATATAGCACTGCTTATGAAGCAGGCAACAGGGCCGGGCTGTATAAAGTTGGCCCCTTTTACTTCTACCCGTTCCATGCCGTGCCCGAACTGGTGGCGTTCTATGCACTCGCATTGATACACTATCTCGATAGCGTGGCTCACCGTGCCCTGAAGACCTTTCGTCCTGCCCTGCATATTGACGAGGCCCACTATCTGGCGCTCGACTACCGCCTCACCACTCTTCCTGCACGTCCGACACTCCTTGCCAGCTTACTGGGAGTGTTGTTTGCGGTTTGCGCGCTCGCCGGCATCACCATTTTCTCCCCGGATCTTGGGGCCAGGCTGCTATTGTTCACGTCGCCTGCGGCCACCATTATTGATTGGGGAGTGTTCATGCTGTTGTGGTTCATCTGGGGCGCTGTGACCTACCATACCATTCGCCAATTGCGGCTGGTGAGCCAGATCTTTGCCATCTACACGGATATAGACCTGTTTAACCTGCATCCCCTCTACTCTTTCTCCTGGCTCACTGCGCGCACGGGCATAGGCTGGATAATAGCCACCTACCTTTATATACTGACTGCGCCCGGCCTCCTGGAAAATGTTATCACGCTGGGTATTATGGCGTTCAATTTCGTCTTTGCTATTGCAGCATTCGGTTGGCCTCTCGTTGGAATACATCGTAAGCTTGAGGCCGCCAAGTCAGAGCGCATCTACGCTTCCAACCAGGCGTTCGAGTCACTCAGTTCCGAACTGCACCGGCGCATAGCGAGTAATACTCTGGAAGAGATGCCGCAAATCAAGGACGGGTTGGAAGCCGTGTCCCGCGAGGTGGAGTTCCTCGACAAGATTCACACCTGGCCCTGGCAGCGCGAAACGGTTGGTGGCCTTTCAACGGCCCTTGTCCTGCCCATCATACTCTGGTTGATTACGCGATTCCTGGACAGGTTTCTATAGCGCAAAGCCCCTTCAGGAACATTGGCCAGCCCATTGCTTGTCGTCAGTCGTCAGTCGTCAGTCGTCCAACCACCTTTGCCCAACGAACGGCTGACATGTTATAATCCAGCGCTAATCTCGAAATTAATAGACTATCGGAGGCTTAACGTGAAACTCCACGAATACCAGGCTAAAGAGCTACTTGCTCGCGCGGGCGTGCCCGTTAATGAGGGGTATGTGGCCGACACCGCAGATGAAGCCGAGCAGATCGCCACTCGTATCGGCAAGCCTGTTATGATCAAGGCGCAGGTGATGATGGGTGGCCGGGGCAAGGCCGGAGGCGTCAAATATTCTAAGGACGTAGCAGCAGCCCGCCAGAACGCCGAGAACATCCTGGGCCGCCTTTTGCAGAACGAGCAGAACCCCAAAGGCGAGGTCGTCCAACGCGTGCTGGTGGCAGACGCCGCCGATATCACCAAGGAATACTATTTGGGAGCCACCGTAGACCGTGGCTCCAAGTCTATTGTCGTCATGGGTAGCTCGGAAGGTGGCGTGGAGATCGAGCAGGTTGCCAAAGATAACCCGGATGCTATCATCAAAGTCTTCGTTGATCCGCGCCTGGGCCTCCTCGACTACCAGGCCCGCGAACTTGCATTTGGCATGGGCCTCGGCGCACAGGCCCGCGACTTCACTCGCATCGCCAAAGGGCTGGTGCAGACCCTGATCGCCCACGACGCTTCGTTGACCGAGATCAACCCCCTGGCTCTTACTCCCAACGGCCTGCTGGCGCTGGACGCCAAGATGGTGCTTGACGACAACGCCCTGTATCGCCAGAAGTGGGCCGAAGAACTCCGCGACCCGGCGGAAGAGGAAGAGTCGGAGCGGCAGGCCCGCGAAGCCGGTATCTCATTCGTTAAACTGGATGGCAATATTGGTTGTATGGTTAATGGAGCGGGTCTCGCGATGGCGACAATGGACACCATCAAGGAGTACGGCGGCACGCCCGCCAACTTCCTCGATATAGGCGGCGGCGCACGCGAGGACAAGGTAGAAGCGGCTCTGCGCATAATCCTGAGCGACCCCAACGTGAAAGCCGTCATGTTCAATATCTTTGGCGGCATAACACGCGGCGACGTGGTCGCGAAGGGCATAATCAACGTGCTGAACCTGCTCAAGCCCGACGTGCCGATGGTGGTCCGCCTGGCGGGCACCAACGCTGAAGAGGGCAGAAAGATCCTCGAAGCGGCCAACCTCCCAGCCGCCACTACTCTCGACGAAGCCGCCCAAAAGGCGGTGGAGCTTGCAAGCAAAAGATCATAGACGGTAGACCGTAAGTCATTCGTAGCTGGTTTTCAGGCTTGCGATCCACGGTCTACGACTCCCGAAAGGAAGATCCATGGCAACTACATTGGCAAAGCGTAGCGAAATACCCGTTGAACGAACGTGGGACGCGACCGCCATTTATCCATCGAACGAGGCATGGGAAGCTGCTGTTGCGGATGTTATGGGGCGATTGCCGGGCCTCGAGAAGTATAGCGGGCATCTAGGCGAGTCGGCAGATCACTTGCTGGAAGCGCTGACGGCGCGTGATGCCCTCATAGTCGAGACGTTTCACATCTACCAGTATGCGGCAATGTACCACTTTGGCGATACGAACGACCAGGACGCCGCCGGGCGCTACGGTAGGGCTGTGGGGCTGTTCGGCAGGGTGGGCGCTGCCGTGGCATTCTACGAGCCGGAGATACTGGCCATCGAACCGGCCCGACTCCAGGCATTGCTCGCCGAGTCGGACGGGCTGCGCGCGTATGCCCACTACTTCGACAAACTGGCCCGCCGCCGCGAGCATGTACGCTCTGCCGAGGTAGAAGAAGTGCTGGCTGCTATGGCCGACCTGGCTAACATGGGCGACCGCACGCACGACGCGCTGGCCGACGCTGACCTGAAATTTGGCAAGATCAAGGACGAGGCGGGCAACGATGTCGAGCTAGGCCAGGGCAATATTGAGACTTTTATCAGGAACACCAACCGTGATGTGCGCAAGGCCGCTTGGGAAGCCCAGGCTGACGCCTATATTAGTATGAAGAACACCTTTGCCGCCACTCTTACCACCGCAGTGAAGCGCGACGTGTTCTATGCCCGTGCCCGCAAGTACGGCAGTGCGCTTGAGGCCGCCCTGGGGGCAATTAACATTCCGGTAGAAGTGTTCCACACCACCATTGATACCTTCAAGAGCCATCTCCCGCTCTGGCACCGCTACTGGGAGATCAAGCGACGCGGCCTGGGCGTAGACAAGTTGCGCGGTTATGATATTGATGTGCCTCTGATCCGCTCTCAGCGTAAGATACCGTATGAGCAGGGGATGCAGATGGTGGTCGAGGGACTTGCGCCTCTCGGGTCTGAGTACGCGGGGCCAATGAAGCGCGGACTCTATGACGAGCGCTGGGTGGATGCGCTGCCCAACGAGGGCAAGGCCGGGGGCGCATTCTCGTCGGGCGCGTGGGGCACCAACCCCTATCTCCTTCTGAGCTACGATGATACGCTGGAGAACGTCAGCACACTGGCTCACGAGATGGGCCATTCTATGCACTCGTATTTAGCTTGGAAGACCCAGCCTCCCGTTTATGCCATGTACTCCATGTTCGTAGCCGAGACAGCCTCCAACTTCAACCAGGCCCTGATGCGCGCCGACCTCCTGAAGAAGACCACTGATGTGGACTTCGAGCTTGAGATACTGGCCGAGGCTATGAGCAACTTCCACAGGTACTTCTTTATCATGCCTACGCTGGCCCGTTTCGAACTGGAATGCCACGAGCACGAGGAGCGCGGCGAGGGCTTGACGGCAGACGGGATGAGCAGGCTTATGGCCGACCTGTACCGCGAAGCCTACGGCCCGGCGGTCGAGGTGGATGATGCGCGTGTGGGCATCACCTGGGCCGAGTTCCCCCACCTGTTCGGCAACTTCTACGTCTTCCAGTACACAACCGGTATCTCGGCCGCCAATGCACTGGCCGACCGCGTACTGAAAGAGGGCACACCCGCAGTTGAGAATTACCTCAACTTCTTGAAAGCCGGCGACTCTCTCTACCCCATAGACGCGCTGAAACTGGGCGGAGTGGACATGACCACGCCCGAACCTGTAGCCCGTGCCTTCAGCATCCTGGAGAATATGATCGTGAACCGTCTGGACGAACTGGTGGGCGACGGACCCCTGTGAGTAAATAACGGCAACGCCGGCTATGCTTGAGAAAGCCCTACAGGGAGCACGTCTCCTTTATGCCTACACGCTCTTTATTGACGCGCCCCTGGATACTGTGTTCACCTACACAGGTAACCCTGACTACTGGACGCGCGACTTCAAGGGTGACCCATTACCGCGTCTGGCGCTTACCTGGGAGGGCAGGCGCAACCAACCCGGCTCGATCATGACCCTGTCGGCCAGAAGGAAGGACGACACGATTTCGACAGTGGGCGGCGTGCGGATGGAGTTGATCCATTATGCCCCACGCGAGGAGATCACCTACCGCTATCTGGTGGGCAACCACCTGATATACAGGTTCGTATACGAAGCCGTTTCGCCCACGCGCACCGAGTTTACCGTGAATGTGCTGGTGGACGCCCAAAGCCCTTTCCTGAACACATTGAGGCAGCGTCTCTATGCCCGCAAGCGCCGCAAGGCCTCCATAGCCGACCACTTTCGCGTGAAAGGCATCCTGGAGGACAGAGCGAGCCGTAGATAGTAGTAATACGTCATGCGTCATACGTCATGCGTCGCATATTAACTTAATGACGCAAGCATGCCAAAATGGGACAGGTTTTGTGTAGTCCATTCGGGTACATTTCCGGACGACGCATGACGTATGACTCACGATCTACGATCTACGATCCGCCCTTTGATCCCGAACACCTCGGCGACTGCGCTTAGTTCCTCAGGCGTCAGGCCATCAGCCTGGCTGTGGGCGACCAGGTCCATGTACTCGTAGTGGGCAGCGGCTTCGGCGTACTCTATTATGTCGGCGGCGCGCACAGCCGAGATGTCAGAGCGTGCCATTACGCCGTGTTTGCTCCACAGCACAAGGTTATGGTCGCGCAGCCCTGCCACCGTAGTATCCATGAGAGCGTGAGAGCCGGGCAACAGAAAGGGCAGCACGCACACCCCGTCCGGTAGCTCGACAATCGTCTCGGGCTGCCAGCGCAACAGCCTCCGGTTGAACACAAGCTGGTCGCGATAGGCCGGAATATGACTGAGGTAGACCATGTTGGGCGGTTGGGCGTGCACGAGGGCCTGAAAGTTGGTGCCGGTGCGTGCGACCGCATCCTGGTGTGCGGCCAGGTGCGAATTGAACTCACTCGTGATGCGCGTGAATAGGCGTCGCGGCGATGTGAATAGCTGGGCGCTCAGCCCGCCCGGATCGACCACGATAGCACCGAGGTTCCCCTCCGGGTCGGCCTCGATATCCCGCAGGCGGCGGCCCGAGCCTGTCACCAGCACCGTCTTGCCGGCCAGCGCAGGCGCGGGTTGTGGCAGGTCGATCTGCTCAGCTTGTGAGAAGCGCTGTTGCACGTCGAGCGGCCACCCGGCATAGACCGAGATGTTGCCCGCCGCGCCTTCAGTCGCTTTTATCTCGTTGAGGCGTTGGCCCGCTTCGCCTATAGAGGCGATTAGCTCGTCCAGGCCGGGGTAAGGTTGCGTTAGGGGCATGGCGTTGCTACGCGCCTGCGTTGGCTGTGTTCGGTGGGTCGGGCGCAGCCAGATTGAACGGGTTGAAATCTGTTCCTATGTCGTAGTAATCTTCGCGTTCGGTACGCTTGAGGAAACCCACGATCAGGTAGGTTACGGGCGTGAGGACGACCTCGATGCCTACCTTAAAGATGTAATTGGAGATAACCAGCGTCCAGAATGCGCTACCCTCCATCGGGCTGCCCAGAAGCACGCCGCCGAGCGCGAAGGCGATGCCCGCGAATAGTAGAGTGTCGATGCCTTCTCCTATAATAGTGGAGCCGATGGTGCGCGTCCACAGCCACTTGCCTTTTGTGAGGATCTTCATCTTCGCGAGTACGAACGAGTTAGAGAACTCGCCCGCCCAGAATGCGATAAGGCTGCCGAGAACGATGTAGGGCGTGCTTTGCAGGGCCATGTTGAAAGCGTCTGACTGAGGCTGAGGGCCGAAGTCGCCCGGAATGGGCAAGAGCGTAACCACCCACAGCACGATGGCCATAAGTCCCGCCGACCCGAACCCCATCCATATCACGCGGCGCGAGCGCCTGTAGCCGTATACCTCGGTTAGTATGTCACCGAAGATGTAGCTAAGAGGGAACAGCACGGTGCCGCCGTCATACTGGAACGGCCCCAGCGATACGAATTTGTTCGAGGCGATATTGCTTATGAGAAGCACCGCTACGAATGCCACCATTACTATGTCGAAGTATCTGAAAGATCTCACTGCTTACTGTGCCCTCCGTCTTTGTCCGGTATGACCTATTTTACCAGCGGCTCGACCTGCTTCGCTATTTCTTCCACCAGGCCCGCCTGGTAGTTTGTTGGCAGACCTATGACGATGTGGGTGAAGCCCACTTCGCCGTAGGCTTCAACGCGCTCACGTATCACGCTCACGTCGCCTGCGTCCTTCATGTAGAACTGGGCAGAGCGGACGATAGTGCCCGGGTCGCGCCCGACCGCGGCGCAGTGTTCGTCGAGGATGCGGCTCTTGCGTAGGGCTTCTTCCGGGGAGGCACCGGAGTTCCACACGTCGGCGTGCTTTGCGACCACGCGCAGGGTCAACTTCTCGCCGCCTCCGCCTATCACAAGGGGCGGGTAGGGCTTCTGGATGGGCTTGGGTTCGTGGCGCGCGGCTTCCAGCCTGTAGTATTTGCCCTCGAAGTCGGCAAGTTCTTGCGTCCACAGTAGTTTGAGTACCTGACAGGCTTCGTCCAGTTCGTGTATGCGCTGGGCGGGCGGCGGGAAGGGGATACCGTACATCTTGTACTCGGTCTCGAACCAGCCTGCGCCAAGGCCCATATCAAGCCTGCCGTTGCTCACCTGGTCAACCGTGGTGGCTATCTTGGCGAGTACCGACGGGTAACGATAGCCATTACAGCCGACCATCAGGCCCAACCTCACACGCCGGGTAGCCGCGGCCAGCGCGCTCAACAGTGTCCAGCCGTCCAGGCACGGCCCTTCTACGTGGCCGTTAATAGGTACGAAATGGTCAAAGAGCCAGAAGCCTGTGAAGGTGGGTATGGCTTCGGTGTCTTGCGCGTAGGCCAGCATATTGGCCCAGTCGCGGTCGTGTTGTGCAGCCTTTATATCGATTCGCATGATTACTCCTGATTCCTATCTGCCGGCACCTTGCTGGCCTTTTTTGCCGATTAGCATTACATTATACTGAATCATGACATATGACGCATGAGGTATTACGTCCCAGGAGTAACTATGCACGAACAGCTTACAGAGGAATACATCCGCAAAGTATGGGCCGAACTTGGTGCCCATGTCAGGCCCACCACGTTTCAGAGCACCCTGCTATTGGACCGGGCGCTAGGGGCCGAGGTAACGGTTGCCAGCGAAACATTGCAGATCACAGGCAGTTTCAAGTTTCGGGCTGCTTACAACCTCCTGCGTGACGTGGAGACCGAGAGTGTGATTACCACCTCGTCGGGCAACTTCGGGCAGGCGGTAGCCTATGCCTGCATGCTGTTGGGTAAGAGTTGCACGGTGCTGATGCCCGCCAATTCGTCCAAAACCAAGCAGGCAAATATCCGTGCCTACGGAGGCGAGGTCGTACTGATCGACACCGCGACCAAGAGCAGGATGCTTTACACCACCGAGATACTAACCGAACACCCCGACGCTTTTACGCCCCACCCTACGACCACTACCGCGTGGTGGCGGGCAACTCAACGCTGGGCAGGGAGATATTCGAGCGGTTCGGGCCGGACGGCATAGATTATGTGCTGTGTCCCGTGGGTGGTGGAGGGCTTATTTCTGGCATCATCCTCGCTCGCGACCTTCTAGCGCCCGACGTGGAGGTAGTGGGAGTCGAACCTTTGCTGGGCAACGATGCAGCGCGCTCTTTGCGGTCGGGCGAACTGGTCACGCTTGATTCGGAGCCTGCAACGATGGCCGACGGTACGCGCACGCCCAGCGTGGGCAACCTCAACTGGGAGATCATACGCGGAGGGTTGCGCCGGATAATAGAGGTGCCGGAGGATCTGATAGCCGAGGGTCTACGCACTCTATATGCCAACGCCAATCTGAAAGTAGAGCCGACCGGCGCGCTGACAATAGGCGCGATGCTCACTCAGCCAGGCGTATTCGCGGGTAAGCGCGTATGCTGCATAGTAAGCGGCGGCAATGTAGACGCCGACGTGTACGTGAAAGTGCTTCGCGAGTCATAGATCTTAGATCTTAGATCATAAGTCGGACGGCAGGAGACGCATGACTTACGATCTAAGATCTAAGATCTACGACTCGTCACCGCTTCGCGGTCGCTCGCCTCGTTCAGCGCGAGGACGGGCAGGGTAAAATAGAACGTGGTGCCTTTGCCGAGTGCGCTCTGCACTCCAATTCGTCCGCCCATGGCTTCCACCAGCGCTTTCGCAATGGCCAGGCCCAGGCCGGTGCCTGTGTTCGCGCCATCGCCCTTCATTTCCACGCGATAGAACTTGTCGAAGATATGGGGCAGGTGTTCGGGTGCAATGCCTATCCCATTGTCCTTGACGTAGACCGTAACGCTGGAGGTGCCGTTTCGGTCGCCTTGATACTCCGCATTTACCTCTATCGTGTCGGCCTGCGAATACTTGGCCGCGTTTTGCAACAGGTTCATCAACACCTGTTCCAGGCGGCGAGGATCGGCCTCTACAATGGGCAACTTATCTTCAATGTGGCACTCGAACTTCGCGTGCGGGTAGTGCTTGCTTATGCGCGTAATCACTTCGCCGCAGTAGCGCCACAGGAGCACGTGTTCAGGCATTATCGGCAGCCGACCGCCCTCAATACGTGTCATCTCCAGCAGGTTCTCGACCAGATCGGTCAGCTTATCGCTCTCGTCCGAGATAATATCGAGGAACTCGCGCCGGGTCTGGTTGTCCCAGTGAGTATCGCCCGACAGGAGAGTACGTGAATAGCCTTTGATGCTGGCGAGGGGCGTGCGCAGTTCGTGCGACACCATAGACATAAAGTCGTCTTTCAGCTTGTTAGCCTCTCGCAGGGCGGTGGTCTCGGCGGTTTCAGCGATCAACCAGGTATTTTCTATTGCAATAGCCAATTGGTCGGCGACACCTTTCACTATTTCGGCATCTTGGGTGCTAAAGGCCTGCTTTCCATGCGCGGTGATGGCTATGAGGCCCAGCCTGCGTTCGCCCAGCTTGATGGCCACCAGCAAGAGCGATCCCGCGCCTTTTGCCGCCAGTGCGAGCACGTCGGGTTCGTTCATAGAGGCAGTGTCGCCGGACACGAACGTGTCGTTGTTGTTAAGCAACTGAGTGGCACATTCCACGCTCAGTTCTGCCTGGATGCGGTTGCCGCTGTCGCCTGTGGCAGGGTCGCTGCTCGCCGCGTACACCGTATCGAGCAGTTCGCCGTTTTGCTCATCAAGCAGGCCGATGCTCGCGCCATTATTGGGGAGAATACGATCTATGCCGCGCAATGCGGTCTGAAATACCTCGTCCAGGTCGAGCGCAGATTGATTGATCGAACGTGCAAGCTCATTGACAACCTGCAAGCGAGCGGCTTTGCGCTGGGTATCAGCAAGCAGTATAGCGTTTTCGCGTGCCTGATTGGTGATCCTCTGCGAGGCCGAGCGCACCAGGGTGAACAGGGAAACGTAGAGGAACGAAAAGCCGAACAGGATGCTTACCCAGAGGAATTCGGTGCTGTTGTTGATGCGTTCGCGCAGGTCGGTGATGTCATAATAACCCTCGAACGCGCCCACTATCTCAGACTTGCCTCCCTGCCTGATAGGCGTGTAGACCTCCAGTAGCTCGCCAAAACCCCGTTCTTCAACATTCTCGGCCTTGTTCAGGTCCGAAAGGTCAGCAACAGTAAGGCCTGTGAGCGTTTCTTGCAGGTCATCTGTCCACGGGAACGTCTGACCGACCAGGGTGGGATCGTCGGAATATACCACCATACTGTCGCGGTTCCATATCTTCACCCTCACCAGACCGGACCCACCCAGGCTGGAGAGAGCCAGCTCGATCTCTTTGTAACTGGCACCGTGAGCGCCGTTCGCCAGCACGTCGTCCGTGATGTGGTCGCCGATGATGGGCGGCACGAGGTCGCGGATTGCGTCGCGCTGTTGGTTGATGGCGGCTTGCTGGAAGTAGTTGGTCAGATTCCAACCCAGCAAAATGCCGATGCCAACCATGAGCACCAGACTTATGATCGAGAACTGGAGCAAGAGGGTGACGCGCTTCATTTGCCCTCTCTTGGTATCTGGAACCTATAGCCGAAGCCCGGCTCGGACATAATGAACTGGGGAGTGGAGGGATCGGGTTCGAGCTTTTGGCGCAGCGACCTTATATAGACCCACAGATAGCCTGTTTCGTCGCGGTACTCGGGCCCCCACACCTTGGACAGGAGATCGGCATGTGGTATCACTTTGCCCGCCTGTTGCGCGAGTTGTTGCAAGAGTTTGTACTCGGTGGGTGTGAGCTTTATCTGATCGCCGTTGTACTCTACTTTGTGCTTGAGAAAATCGATAGTGAGGCCGCCTGCCTGGATAATATGCCCACCGGTTGTATCGCCGTTGGCCGAGGCATTGCTGCGCCGCAACAGGGCACGCACTCTTGCTACCAGTTCTTCGGGGTCGAAGGGCTTGGTGATATAGTCGTCGGCGCCCAGTTCCAGGCCGTGCACCTTCTGCGATTGCTCGCCCATCGCAGTCAGGAAGATGATCGGCACATTTGACGCTTCGCGCACGCGCTGAGTGAAGGTGAAGCCGTCCATGCCGGGCATGGTCACGTCGACCACTATAGCATTTGGTTCTTCCAGGTCGAACTGTTCCAGGGCCGCCGCCCCGCCCGAAGCGGTGCTAACAACAAACCCGGCTTTTTCCAGGTTGACTCGCACCAGCCGTAAGATACGCGGGTCGTCGTCTACGACAAGTATGTTTTGTTTGGGTTGCATTATTCTCCTGACGACACGCGACAGACAAGGAACTACGGTGGATGCTGTTTGCAATTCGTAAGTTGCGTTCCAGCTTTAATAATACGTAGATAGGTAACAGAGTGCAACGGGTGGCTAGTGGTTGGTTATACCCCGCACTACTTGATGGCTAATATCTGATGTATGGGTAGACCGCCTACAACATTAAGGTCGTACCCACACTGGACGCGACGAATGCGTCAGGCATCTCGACCGCGATGCGCTGTACCGCCCGCCAGCCCGTGCAGTGCCCCGGCATCACGCACGCAGGCCCGATGGCCTTCAGCGCGGCCACTGTCGGCTCGATAAATGGCTCGAACCCCGGTCCGGTCAGATGGAACCCACCTATCACGGCGTACACTTTATCAATTCCGGTAATCCTCTGCGCATTCCTCACCACATTGATAACCCCCGCATGCCCACACCCCGACACCACCACCAGCCCTTTCCCCGCCACGTTCACAATCGCACACTGGTCGTCGTGGATCAGCGGGTCGGCTTCCCAATGGTCGTGACGCCACGACTGGTGTCCGGCCAGCCCGCGCTCAAACTCGGTCGTCCGAACCACCTCCCCCGAAATCAGGACCATCCCGTCCACCATCATCGACGGCCCGACCTCCTCCACGATCTCCACCCCCATCCGCCTCAAGTCCGCTTTGTTCGGTGGGGGCCATTGCAACTCCATCCCGCTCGGTAGCACCAATCTCCTCTGCAAGAACGCATCCGGGTGTAGGATTAATGGCATTCCCACCCTACCCAGCCGCTCCACCAACCCCGGCAGGCCCATCGCGTGGTCCGGGTGCCCATGACTCAAAATGATAGCCTGCACATCATGCGCGTCGACCTCCATCACATCCATGTTGTATAGGATCCCCTGTTTGCTTACCCCCGTATCAAACATCAGCTTGCCTGAACTCTCCCCCTTCTGCACCTCGATCAATGCCGAGAAACCATGCTCGGCTATCGGCAACGGATGCTCGAACAGATCGTTCCGCAGTTTGAATCGCCGCGCCACCGCCGATCCCACCATCAGGATGTCGACCGAGTTGTCACACAATATCGAAACGTTGACCGAATCCACTTCCGCCAACGGGATAACTTCAGTTCCCATCTCTCATACCTCCTATGAAATCGCTACCACCGTTTCAACTAGGTCGCCAGTCGTTTGCTCCCGCTGACAGGATTGGCTCTCTCTCCAAAGGCTCTTTCATGCCAACCATTTTACCGGATATTAGCCGTCCACGGATAGAGGTATTGTCAGGCAGCTTACTACCAATAACGGATGACGTATGGCGTGTGACATCCTTGTTTGCCGTTGTTATTGCTAACCCATCGACACTTCTTAAGGCCATCTTAAGGGTGAACAGGTCTATTTCAGGCGATTCTCAGGGGCGCGTCTGTATGATACGGTCAGAACACAATGTATATGACCACGCGGCACGGGTCGTATCGGGCAAGAGCGCAAAACAGAAAGGCGTATAGACCATGAACTCGACTTCAATATCCACGACTCAAACTAGGGCTTCATCGAATTTGTTTGGAGCCGCCGAGACCAGAACTAACGTTGCCAATGCTGCTGTAGACCGCAAAAGCGCGCTTCAGGCTATTTACGATACCTATGTAGAGCAAATATACAGGTTCATCTTTTTCAAGGTGGGCAACCGCGAAGATGCCGAGGATATTGCCTCGCAGGTATTCATTAAGGCTGCCAATTCACTCGACGTGACTCAGAACCGGCAGGCCCAGGTGGCCTGGTTGTACCAGGTAGCCCGCACTACCATAAGTGATCACTGGCGCGGCTACTACAAGGGCGTGACCACCAGCCTCGATGAGATGGAAGAGAGCAGCCCGCTTCACCTGGCCAGCGACCCCGTGTTTCTGGGCGGGCAGGAGAGCGACGACGTCGAGCCTGCGGTCGAGAAGGTGCGGGCTGTACTTTCCCTACTGCCTGAGAACTACCGTCGCGTCCTGGAACTGCGCTTCCTTCAGGGTTGCTCCCTGCGCGAAACGGCTGCCGCCATGCTCATCACCGAATCGAACGCCAAAGTCATCCAGCACCGCGCCATACAGAAGGCACTCAAGGTAGGCGCACAGCTTATTTAGGGGCCAGGGTTATTGGGTTGGGGAAGGACTGTTGCCGGCTGATGGTAGCAGTCCTTCTTTTTGTAATAGATTCGCAACATTTGTTCTTGACCATATAGAACGACCTATTTATAATCAAGTGTGGTCTAATTCATGCTATGGTTTAACGGTTCGCTTCTAACTTCGGGCTGCATTAGTTGGGCGTAAGACTGAATATTTGTCCTTTCAACCCAGGACCACTCTCCGAGCGTTGTATTCTATGTGACCTGTTCACCGTTGTTGCTGATCCCCTACGCTCGATCTAATAATGTGCTGAGTTTCGCACACAATCCAAATGGAGGAACTTCGTGAAGAAAAGTCTATTGGCTATCGTGATGCTCACAATTCTGAGCTTACTTCTATCCGCGTGTGGGGCCGACCCCACCGCTACCGTGGTGCCACCCACCGCCACGACTGCTGCGGCACCGACTGCTACAACTGCAATGGCGGCGTCTACCGCCACGACTGCAATGGCAGCACCGACCGCTACCTCTGCCGGGACAGGCCAGACACCTGCGGCAGGCCGCAAGGTCGTCGTTAGCTCCAAGAACTTCACCGAGGAGTTCATACTGGGCGAGATATATGCACTGGCGCTCGAGAATGCAGGAGTGCCTGTAGAGCGCAAGCTGAACCTGGGCGCGTCGGACCTGGCGCAGGCTGCACTGCTGAAAGGCGGGGATGCCGGTGGTATCGACCTCTACCCCGAGTACACAAGCACAGGCCTCACGGTCATATTGGGAGCCGATCCCATCTATGATCCGCCTGCGGTGTATGATGCGGTCAAGAAGGGCTACGAAGACCAGTACAAACTGACATGGTTGGACTCGTCGCCCATGAATGACACACAGGCTTTCGTGATGACGAAGGACAACTCCGAGAAGCTGGGTATCAAGAGTCTTGCTGATATGTGCAGCAAGGCCAATACTCTTACTCTATCGGCCATCGCAGAGTTCAAGGATCGCCCTGATGCCTACCCGCGCCTCCAGTCAGTATATGGAGATTGCAACTTCAAGGACATCAAGTCGATGGATCCCAGTCTCTTCTACACCACGCTAATGAACGGCGACGTAGATGTGACGCAGGCGTTCAGCACCGACGGCCCCATCTCGGGCAACGGCCTCGTACTGTTGGACGATCCCAAGAACTACGGTTTGCCGTATAATGTGGCCCCCGTCGTGCGCGACGATGTGCTTGCTATGTACCCACAGATCAGCACCACCCTTAACGCTCTGGCTCCCAAGCTCACGAACGATGTTATATCGTCCCTGAACTGGGAGGTTGATGGCAAGAAACGCGACTATCAGGACGTGGCCAAAGAATGGATGCAGCAGCAGGGCCTGATCAAATAGTGTCTGCGCCTGCTATCGTTTTCGAGCACGTTAGCAAAAGTTTCCCCGGCTCTACTCTCCCCGCTATCGACGACGTATACCTGGAGGTAGAGCCGGGTAACTTTGTGGTGTTGTTCGGGCCTTCGGGCTGCGGCAAAACCACGCTCATGAAGATGGTCAACCGTCTCTACGAGCATGATTCGGGACGGGTACTGGTCGAAGGGCGGGAAGCACGAAGCTTCAAGATCACAGACCTGCGCCGCCGCATCGGCTACGTGATCCAGAGCACAGGGCTGTTCCCCCACATGACGGTGGCCGAGAATATAGCGGTTGTGCCTGACCTGCTCAATTGGGACAAGGCACGCACCAGCCGCCGAATTGACGACCTGCTTGAGTTGATCGGGCTGTCGCCGCAGGAGTACCGCAATCGCTATCCGGGTCAGTTGTCGGGCGGGCAGCAGCAACGTGTGGGCCTGGCGCGGGCCATGGCTGCCGATCCCTCGATCATGCTCATGGATGAGCCTTTCGCCGCTATAGACAATATTACGCGGCGCAGGCTACAGGACGAGCTACTTAGGATACAGAGTGTGGTTCGCAAGACGATCCTCTTTGTTACGCACGACATCGAAGAGGCGATACGGCTTGCTGACAAGATCGCGGTCATGCGATTAGGCAAAGTCGTGCAGTACGATACGCCCCTGAACATCCTTTCAAACCCGGCTGACGAGTTCGTGGCCGATCTCGTTGGCTCAGAAGACGTGTTGCGCCGTCTGTCCCTGTTGAGTGTGCAGTCGGTCATGTCACCCCTACGTGAGGGTGCGGGGTCCCAGCCCGACTCGTCCACACTGCCGGTGGATGCAACCCTGCGTGATGCCCTGGGCGTCCTCCTCTCAGCAGACACCGACGCTCTCACCATAGTGAGCGAACAGGGCCAACCCGTAGGCACGCTCAGTTTGGACGCGATCAAGAAAGCCACTCACCACGAGGAGTGACCAGTGGTGAGTGACCAGTGACCAGTGACCAGTGACCAGTGACCAGTAGGACGACCGTCGAACCGCTTATCACTGAGCACTTGTCACGTCTGGTCACTGGTCACTCACCACTGGTCACTGCCAACACCTATGGACTATCTACTTGAACATTTCGACCGGGTTTGGCCCAGGCTATTGGAGCACCTGATCCTGAGCGGGGTGTCGCTGGGGATCGCTGTCTTGATCGCTCTGCCGCTTGGGCTTGTGCTGAGCAGGCAGGCGCGACTTGCTACGCCTGTGCTGGGCGTGTTGGGGGTGGTCTATACGATCCCCAGCTTCGCTCTGTTCGCGTTTCTGGTGCCTGTGGTCGGGATCGGGTGGTGGCCTGCTATCATCGCGCTCACCGCGTATGCGCTGGTGGTGCTTGTACGCAATACAATGGTGGCGTTCAACGGAGTTAACCCCGCAGTGAAAGAGGCTGCGATAGGCATGGGCATGGGCGGACGGCAGGTGTTATGGCGCATCGAGATCCCGCTGGCGCTACCCGTGATCGTGGCCGGGCTGAGGATAGGCGCGCTGTCCACCATTGCGCTCGCCAGTATCGCGGCCTGGGTGGGCAACTTGGGGCTGGGACAACTCCTGAAGGACGGAATCAACAACGACTCGAAGCTATATGCGGGCGTCATCTGTATCGCAGGAATAGCTCTTCTCACCGACCTTGTGTTCCGCCTCGTAGAGCGCACGGTGCGCGTGCCCTAGTATATGGATATTATTCAACAAGCATATCAATACGCAGTTGACCACAGCGACGACTTCTTCAAGGCGTTTGGCACGCACGTGCAATTGAGTTTCCTAGCGTTGCTGCTGGGGACGGCGATCGGGCTGCCCCTGGGGATCGTGGTTAGCCGGAGCAAAGCTTTGTCGCAAGTGTCGGTGAACCTGGCGGGCATCGTGCGAGTGATTCCCAGCCTGGCGCTTTTGTTCATGCTGATCCCCCTGCTGCATACGGGTTTCGCGCCGTCGCTGGCGGCTCTAAGTGTGTTGGCGGTGCCGCCCCTGCTGATAAACACCGAAGCGGGTATGCGAGGTGTTGACCGGGCAATGCTGGAGGCAGGACGCGGCATGGGCATGACGGCGTGGGGCCTGCTCTCGCGGGTGCAGTTGCCGCTGGCTCTACCGGTGATCCTGGCCGGATTGCGTATCGCGGCCATAGAGGTCATATCGAGCGCGACGCTGGCCGCGCTGATAGGCGGAGGTGGGTTTGGGGATTTTATCAATGCGGGCTTGACACGGGGCCGCAACGAGATCCTGCTGGTGGGGGCGATCCCTGTGGCCGTGCTGGCTTTGGCTGTGGAGGTGACTCTATCCTACTTGCAGCGTGTTGCCTTGCGGCGCAGGCACACGTGAAGCGTAAGGTCATGCGTCATGCGTCATATATGTCACGCAAAATTCACCCGTTTGGACTACACACAACCTGTCCTGTTTGGTCCCGCTTACGTCATTAAGATAGTATAAGCGGATGCATGTCACCGTGATTGTTAGTAGGACACCAAATAAGAGTAAAACCCCCGTAGGGGGTTGGAACAAGTGTAGCCCAGGGCGTAAGCCCTGTGGATGGCCCTCACCATGCATAAGCCCCATAGGGGCGGCACAATCGTACTTACGAACTATCGTGTGCCGCCCCTATGGGGCTTGCTCTACTTTATGCGTCTGATCCCAGGGTTGACACCCTGGGCTACATCTGTTTCACCCCTCCGGGGTTCTGCTCTTGGGTAACGACCTACTTGCAATCAACGCATGACGCATGACGCATGACGTATGGCGTATCACGCATGACGTATGACCCTAGTTCACCCTCTTAATGATATGCCACCCATACGGACTGGTGGCGGGATCGTAGTCGGCTATGCCGATTTCGCCCACTTGCAGGGTGAAGCCCACGTTGCCGAAGGCTGGGACCATACCGTCACGTGAGTATTCGTCCGCGCTTAGAGGCGCAACGCCGCTGTTCGACATCTTGTAGATGCCGGGAGCCTGGTCGTCGGTGTACTGTACTACCAGTTGGTCGTAGTCCTGACCGCTCTTTGCCATGTCCAGAACCTGGTAGGCCAACGTTTTGGCTTCGTCTTGGGTGCGTGTTGCGGCCTTACCGGGCGCTGAGCCCTGGAAGCCTACTGCGTCCTTGAAGCCGATCAAGATGTGCTGTACCGTAATGTGCTGTGGTTGTCCTGAAGTGTCCACTGTGCTGCCTCCTGTGGTGGGTGGTGGGGCCGATTTGTTTGCGCTGCTCGCGGCGACGGTGGGAACGACGGTGGGGCTGATAGAGGCCACTGTGGGTTTCCAGGGTGACGCTATCAATACATATAACAGTACCGCCACTACGACTACCCCGACCGCTATGCCCACCCACATCAGGGGCGACATGGCAGGGGGAGGCGGGGGCTGAGGAGCACGGCCTCTTGCGTTGTATCCCGTACCGCGAGACGCCGGGGGTCTTGCTCCTGAGCCTGACGATGTCCTTGGTCGTTGGGAGGGTTGCCCTGGTCTTGGGGTATTCCCGGTGTTTCCGGTGCTACCTGTTGTCCTTTTCTTTGGTGGTTGCGACATTTATTCCGTCCTGTCTGGTGAAAGATTATTGCTTGGCGTGCTCAAGGGTCGTGCGTGAATGGGACAGGGTCATTTGCCGGGCACGCACACGGAAGTTGTAACACATTGGTGGTGGGGCGTCAACCGTCACTGGCCGCCATACTTTGCTTTGTGCTGGAATGTGCCTAGCTGCGAAAGCAGGATATCGTTGGGAGGCTGGTTCTCGGGGTGATCCTCGAACACCGCCCGCTCAAAGTACTGCACGGTGTAGGGCTGGCCGTTGAGGTCGGATACCTCGGTGAACTCGTCCGAGATCGGGTAGCCCTGCTGGGCCAACCCGCCGTGTGCGTTCCAGTAGTCGAGGAACTTGCCGCCGACCCAGTGGCCCGTTTGGGTGAAGAAGACGCCGTTCGTCTGGTCGGGTTGCTGGTTGGGCG
>DATINP010000185.1:0-32955 GCA_035474135.1 Chloroflexia bacterium
ATCCTGTAGCGCAGCCAACTCCCCCGGTCGCCCCCACCCGAAAGCTGGCCCAGCCTGTGTTCGAGGTCGAGGCCGCACGACCCGCGCCCAAGAGGCGTTCCTGCTCGGCCCCCTTTGTGCTGATCCTGCTGTTAATTGGCGCTTCCGTAGCTGTGTTGGCGTTTGTTGCCTCTCGCACCCCTTTCTTCTTCGAGAACCTCTTTGCCGGGGGCTTCGCCCGTCTCGACCATACTTACACGAGCAGCACGAACGATGGTGCGCTCACGGACGCTGTGGGTGTGGCTGTAGACGGTGGTGGCAATCTGAGCGTTGTTACGCATGATGGGCACGTGGTGCGCTTCGGGCCGGACGGTGCGCCTCTCGCGGGCTGGTCCTTAGAGGGCAAAGACCTGGCCGTGTGGGCCATAAAGGCCGACGGCACGGGCAACCTCTATATCACGTCAGGCGGCGTTATTCACAAGCTGGACGGCCCACAAGGGTTCGAGATACGGAGCATTGAGGTCAGCGACGTATTCGGCCTGTACGACCTGGCTATCGCGCCCGACGGGAGCCTGATTTCGTACCTGGGGTCCACGTCCGACCAACTGGTGCGCTTCGATCCGGCAGGTGGTGAAGTGGCTCGCTACCGGAATCCTATCTCCGAGATAACCGGCGATACAGGCCTGCCTCCATGGCAGGTCCGCATAGCAATTGACCACGACGGCGCTATATATTTGCTCAGCCAGGACACGCGTTTTCCTCCGGTGTTTGTTTATTCCCCCGAGGGTAAATATAAGTCCAAGTTTGGCGCCTACGGCGATAACGAGAGCCAGCTACAGCACCCGCAGGCTATCGCTATTGACAGCAAGAACCGTGTCTACATAGCGGATAGCGGCGGGATTAAGGTATTTGGTACAGACGGCGCATACCTGGGTGTAGTTCGTTTGCCCTTCAGCGGGCTGGCTAGTGGCATGACTTTTGATAAGGATGACCACCTGTATGTGGTATCCCGATCTGAGAAGAGCGTTTACAGGTTCGCGCTAAACGAGCCTTGATATTTGTAGTTAGGAGTATTCCAGTTTATGTACAGTAGATACGCGGAAAGAACACGCAACATCCTTAGCGCCGGCACCTTGTCCCTTGTCCTGTTATTGGCGGCATGCGACTCGGGTCCCGCGCCTGCGCCTCCCACTGTCACCCAGCCTGGGGCTTTCACGCCCACGCTTGTTGTGTCAATTCCTACAAGTGAGGCAGGTACGCCTGCTTCCGACCTACCTACCGAGGTGTTTCCTACGCCCGTGTCGCCCACGCCCCTGAGCGCCGCGACCGCCACGGCCCCGCGGCCCTCGACGCCCGACCCGCTGTCGCTTACGCCCTGGGTTCCGTCCACCGCGCTGGTAGGCACGCCCAGGCCGGGGGCGGCGGCGACGCTGACGGCAGCGCCCCGCCTTAGCACGGCCACCCTTACGATCCTGAATGCGTTCGGTGAGAAAGTGGTAGTGCAGGTAGAGATAGCCGGTACGGAACCCTCCCGTGAGCTAGGCCTGATGTTCCGCGATCAGATGGACCCAGCTGCAGGGATGCTGTTTGATTTCGGTGCCGATACGAACAGTGGCTTCTGGATGCAGAATACTATTCTGCCCCTCAGCATCGCCTTCATGAAAGAGGATGGCACGATCATCAATGTCGCCGATATGCAGCCGCTCGACCTCACGTCAGTGCCGGCCTCAGGCACCTATCGCTATGCTCTGGAAGTCAACCAGGGCTTCTTCAGGGCGCACAACATAGTTACAGGCAGCAAAGCGCTCCTTCCGGTTGGGCCGTAGGATGGACACGAGAATCAAGGGGAATAGCAATCGAGGAAAAAGGTGTAGCTCACGATCTTGCTTACCTGTCCTCTGGTGTTTTCGTTGCCGGGGCGGAAATAGGGCAAGCCGTCTGGTGGTAGACATGGCTCTCCTGCCCCACCGCATGGGTAGCCCGAAACGATCCCCATGTTAGCCAAACGCTGTGTATATGTGTAGAATGTTGAGCTTGGTGGAACGTCCTGGAACAGTTGCGGGCCGGGATCGTCTATGAGGCTGGCTGCGTTGGATATGATTTTGGCCGTTTGCCCGCGAGTGGAGGGGTTGGAGGGCCTGAATGTGCCGTCGGGGTAGCCGCTGACGATACCGCGACATGCCAGACATCGCACGAATGGGTAGAACGTGCTGCCGGCGGGCACATCGCTGAACTGGATCGGGCAGGTAGTTGGTGTGGGCGTAGGAGTGCCACTAGGAGCGCATGTGCCATCGTACCTCAATATTCTTGACCTTATAACACCCCCGCTATCCACACCAAAATAACCGCCCACAGCCCATATGTCCGTGCTTGATAGTCCATCCGCGCCATAGGGTACTGTTGGGAATAGAGTTCGGTCCGGTAGAGTTATGCTCCATTGGCTACCATCCCAATGCAGTATAAAGGACGGATCGACGTCGCGGTTGCCCAGTATCCAGGCATCGTCGGAGGCCAGAGCAACCACCGCATTTAGCTCATAATAGGAACCACCAAACCAGGGGCTGGGCACAATACTCCATTGGCTGCCATCCCAGTGTTCGACCAGAGGTGGGGATTCCTGTGGGCCATGGAAGTAGTTGCCCACAGCCCAGATATCGTTTGCGGTGTGCGCGTCTACTGCCGTTAGTGTGCTGTTGCCTGGACCATTGGGGCTAGGCACGATATCCCATTGCGTGCCATCCCAGTGCAGGGTCAGGGTTTGACCAATACTATTACCATCAACATAGAAGCCAACCGCCCACACATAATCCGAAGCCAGGGAGGTGATAGCATACAGAATAGCTCGCGTGCCAGTATCAGGACTAGAAACAACAGTCCACGTTGTCCCGTCCCAATGCATTGTCAATGTCTGAGTGAATATCAGTGCTCTATTCTCGTGGTAACCCACAGCCCATACATCGTCGGCTCCTACGCTCGTTACTCCTTGCAGGACGTTCTCTGGGGAGGTAGTGTTAGGGCTTGGAACGATGCTCCATTGAGTACCGTCCCAGTGCAAAGTCAGGGTTCCTCTTATTGCATCAGCATTAGCGGAGTAACCTACAGCCCACACATCGTTTGAGGCCGAAGCGCTTACAGAGCGCAATATATTGTCGTGTGCTTCGGTATTAGGGCTTGGCACAATGTTCCAGTCGGTACCGTTCCAGTGCAGGGTCAAGGTGCGGCTTATGCTATCGGTGCTGGTGTAATAACCCACAGCCCACACATCGTCAGGCGCTACTTCCTTTACGCCAAACAGGAAATTGCTTCCACTCGCAAAGTTGGGGCTAGAGACCAGGTGCCATACTGGGTCACAGGTTGTGGTCATAGTTGGGGATACAGCCACTTTAGGGTCCACAGCAATAGTGCTTACACGGCTGAGCGTTTGATTTGCCGGGTTGGATGCTAACACATCGTGACCATCCGTCGGAGTCGCGCCGTTGACGCCAACTCCAGCGCGTACAGTGATAAAAACAAACGCTACGAAAGTTAACAGCACCAGTGCTGTTCCGGCTAGGAAGGTCTTCCCCATAAGTCACCTACAGTGGCTTCACAAGCCAATAGCTGAACACACCTGAGGCATGAGCGCCTGCCATGACCGACAATCTACGATTTACGATCTGCGGACTTACGCCTTGCGCACGGCTTTCTTGCTAAAGCGTATCTTCCACACGACCAGCATGGCCTCCAGCACTATGCGTGTGGTCATCTTGCTCTTGCCCACCTTGCGGTCGTAGAAAATGATGGGCGTCTCGACTACCTTGTAACCCATCTGGTGGGTACGATGCGTTAGCTCAATCTGGAACGAGTAGCCGTTCGAGTCTACGTTCTCCAGGTCGAGGGCTTCCAGCACCTCGCGCCTGAACGCCTTGAACCCGCTCGTGAGGTCATGGTAGGGCGAAAAGAGGATCAGTCGTGCGTAGCTCGAGCCGCCTTTGCTGATAAGATTCCTCACCACCGACCAGTTGCGCGTGCCGCCGCCCTTGATGTTGCGCGAACCCAGCACGAGGTCGGCCCCATTTTCGATCTCGCGTACAAATTGCGAGAGGTGCGCGGGGCTGTGCGAAAAATCGGCGTCCATCTCGAAGAAGACGTCGTAGTCTCTTTGCAAGCCCCACTTGAATCCTGCTATATATGCTCGGCCCAGCCCCTCTTTGGCGGCCCTGTGCAGGACGTGTACGCGGTCGCGGTGCTTCTTCGCCAGCCTATCGGCCAGCGCGCCCGTGCCGTCGGGCGAGTTGTCATCTACTATCAGTATGTCGTAAGGCCCACGTGCCAGAATCTCTTCAACGACGGCCTGCAGGTTTTCAATCTCGTTGTAGGTCGGTAGGATAATAAGTATCTTCATTCTAAAGAATTCTTAATTCTTAATTTTGAATTCTCAATTAAGAACTGGTGGTATGTAAAGCTTCCTCTTGGTATTTATGGATCGTGGCTATTGAATGGCTTGCAATTAAGAATTCAAAATTAAGAATTAAGAATCCGCGTCTTCTTCAGCCACACCCAGAGAGTATACATTATGGCCAGGGTATTGACAGCCAGGGCAGAGGCCGTTTGTATCGTGCGCGAGTCGGTGTGGTTCCAGAGCCATAAGTAGTCCCACACAAAGTAATTGAACACACCGCCAATGCAAAAGAGCAATGTGCGTACCACATAGGTGTGTTGGGCAGCCAATGGCACCGTGAGCGCTATGAGCCACAGTAGATACCAGGGCTGGAACCAGAGCGACGCGATCACAAGATACACGAATATTATCTCATAGAACGCTACCAATGTCCTGTTCACGAGGACAGCGCGCCGGTCAGTGTTGGTTGCGTTGGCCGAACGCCACACCCATATCGCCAGCACCACAGCCACCACCCCCACTATGGCGTAAGCGCCGTTGCGCACCAGCCACTCCGCCTTGCTTTGCTCTACCTTGAAATCGGTCGTCAGGGTATCGAGGATCACTTTCGGGATGGAGGCTGTGAAAAGTGTGCCTCGGTTTCGGGGCAGAATACCTTCCGGGCCGGTCCAGAACGGTACATACAGGATCGCCGCCAGCCCCACCGAAAGCCCTATGCTGCGACCTATGACGGCCAGACGCTTGCGTCCGGAGTTCGCCTCGGCTCCGTTCGCGCCTCGATCTCTCCAGAGTGCTGCCAGGGCGGTCGGGACCAACAGCACGGGCACAAACTTGGTCAGCGCTCCGAGCACGAGCGCCGGTATAAAGGCCACCTGCCGCGCCCGCACGAAGAAGAACACCCCCGCCAGCACGAACATTATGACTACAGCGTCGTTATGTCCGTTGCCCGCAACTTCAAATAGCACGAGCGGGTTCCACGCGAAAAATAACATACCACGCAAAGCCCAGTCGGGCTTGATTGCCCTTAAGATACCGTAGCTGAGGATCGTGCCAACTCCGTAGGCGCCAATTACCAGCAATTTGAATGCAATGAGGTTGCCCCACAAATTGGCGCCAGCCAGCAGGCTTGTGCCTGCCGCCAGTGTCTCCCACATGGGGCCGTAGGGAGAGGGGTCGCCCCGCCACGCGACAAACGCCTGCAAGGGATCACCTCCTATGCTCCCAGGCGTGGTCGTGAAGGGGTTCAGACCGTAGTGAGAGGTGAGACGCGCCCTGAATATCTGGTCGAACAGGTCAGCCGCGCCTACCGGGTACATGAAAAGCAGATTTAATGCAAAGAAGGCCGCCCCCGCGCAAATAAGCACGAGTGCGACCCGCCTGAAGGCGCGCGTCACATCCTCGGCGGGCGGGCATATCCGAAAGGCCGCGTAGTAGCAGGCGAATACCACAACCCAGGTGAAGCCCCATTCGTTGGCCGATTGCGCGGTGGCCCTGCTGATCTTCGCGAGGTCCTGCAGGGGAGTATTGTAATACTGAGAAAGGAGATATGGGTGGACGAAGCCGAGGTAGTATGCGGCGCCCGATACACCGCCCAAAATCACCAGTGCCGCCAGGGACAGCCACGGCGCGCGGGCTTTGACCGGCGTGGCGCTTGGGCGTACTGTGCGCGTAGGCAGCTCGTACGACGAGCTATCTCGGCGCACAGTGCGTGTCGGCAATGCCATGTAGGGTTCGGCAGGACCGCTGGTCTCTAAGGGTAAGCCTTGTTGTGTCGTGGTCGAACTCATAATTTCGATATTATATAGCAGGTTTGTATGTAATGGCGAATAGGGTGACAAAATAGTCCGGGTTCGCGCGATTGTGTTATGCTATTGCACATGAATAATGCGGGCGCTACCGCGCGTTCTATGGTTGATCATACGGTATGATGTCCAGAGCCATGTACTCGTTTGCCGGTTCGCGGTACGCGGTTCCCGTGATTCTGCTGGTGCTGTCGTTCCTGTTCTTAGTACCTGGCCTGCCGCCTTTTCGCGTAGATGCTCCCATGGGGCAACTGCTAGCTTATCCTCCCTGGCAAACGTACTACACGCAGCTTACTCCCTATATTCATGGGGGTGACGTGCTGCTCCAGCAGATCCCCTGGCATCACTGGATGCAGGATGAATTGCTGGCCGGACGTTTCCCGCTGTGGGCGTCCGGACCGTTGGGTGGGGTGCCTCTGTTCTCGCACTATCAGGTGGGAGTGCTTTATCCTCTGCATCTGCTGTGGGCGCTGTTGCCGACGGGGGCAGGGATCGGCATTATCATGGCTCTCAAGGTGTGGTTAGCAGGGCTGGGCACATGGGGATTTTTGCGCGCTCTGCGCCTCGATTCCGTCGCGGCATTTTTGGGAGCCCTCGGCTTCATGTTTTCTGCCAGCTTTGTTGTGTGGCTGCCGTGGGCCAACACCGCAGTACAGTTGCTGCTGCCGTGGTTGTGTTGGGCTGTTTACGCGTGGTGCGCCGAGGGCAAGCGGGGCGCGCTGGTCGGACTGGCCGTGCTTACGGCGTGTGCCATCTTCGGGGGTCAGCCCGAAATCCTGACGATAGTGGCGATCACCGTCGCCATTTGGACGTTTAGCCTCCTTGTGAGCAGCAGGAGCACGCTGGGAGAGTGGCGGAGCCGCATCGGGGGGCTAGCTGCCGCACTGGTGATAGGGGCTGTAATAGGCGCGATCCAGCTATTGCCCTTCCTGGAGGCTCTGGAGGAGAGTTCTCTGGCGGTTCGGCGCAACCTTGCGGGCACGCTTGCTCCCGTTCATCTGGACGCCTCGATGCTGATGAACTGGGTTTTGCCGCGATGGTGGGGCGGGTTCAGCGATGGTGTGCTGGGCGGCTCGATGATCTTCACCGAAGCCAATGGCTATGTGGGCCTGGTGGCGCTTGTGGGGGTGGTGATCGCTTTTGTGGGTGTTGCCCGGCGGCAAATCAGCCTTCGTCTGTTTTTGCCATTCTTGATAATAGGCGTGTTATCTTTCTTGATAGCTTATGACGATACTATCGGTAGGGCTATTCGCAGCCTGCCCTTCATCAACCAGATGATAGGCTACCGCTGGCTACAGGCGGGCAGCTTTTCTCTGGTTGTGCTTGGGTCGCTGGGGTGGGATCGAATCATCCGCAGTGCCGTTCCACAAGAGGGCGAGCGCCCGAAGCGAGCGGGCATCCTGTGGCTTGGCATGGGCTTCGTCGTGGTAGGTGTTGTGGCGCTGGTGGCCCACCTGGTGGGGCTTGTGCCCTATCCCGTGTCTTCCAGTCCGGGCGTATTGGTTCCGCCCAACGACGACTACAGGCTTTACTGGGCTGTTTGGTCGGTTGCGCTATTGTTGTGTATTATCGGGGTGTTGGCTTTATGCCGCGCGCGCCCTGAGTGGCGTCGAGTGCTTGTGGTGGCACTGGCTGTGCTGGTAGTAGCCGATCTGTGGCGGCTGCTTTACACCTATAACGAGACCGCGCCCGCCGACCAGTATTACCCACGCACCAGCTTCATTGACCAGACGGCATCGCTCGTGCCGCCCACTGAGCGTCTGCTGATTGTGGGCGACGTTATGCCCGCCAACTCAGGGTTGGTGCTTGGGCTGCGCGATTGGCGCTCCAACGACCCTATGCTCAGCGTCCGCTCGCGTGACGCGGCTCGCTTGCTCAGTCCTGAGTACGTGACCACGCTCTACACCGATTACAATATGATACTCTCGCACGTCAATTTGCAGATAGCCCCCATATTTGGCATGCGCTACTACATCTTCCCGAAGGACATCAACCCCAACGATCCTGACGCAGCCGAAACGGGCCAGCCTGCCTTCACACGGCTAGCCTTCAAGGATGGGCTTGGCCTGTGGGAGGCCGACGGCGTGCCCGGCTTTGCCTATCTGAGCGACTCGGTCACTGCCGAGCCGTCCAAGGACCAGGCTTTTACCTGGGTCAGCAGCCTGACGTGGGGACAGGTGCGCGGCTACGCGGCTATGGTGGAAGCGCCTGAGAGCGCGATATCAGCCGTGGTGCATGATCCCGCCGGCACGTCGCCGGGAGCGGTGAACGTGAGCGATTACACGCCGGGTCATATCGTGCTTGCGGTAGACGCGGTTCGCCCTGGCCTGGCGGTCGTGGCCGAAAGCTATTATCCGGGCTGGCAGGCTACGATCGACGGCCAACCGGCCCAGATACTGCGCACCAACTACATTTCGCAGGGCGTGGTTGTACCCGCAGGCAAGCATACTATCGAGATGAGCTATCAACCCGACTCGTTCCGCAATGGTGCTCTACTGAGCCTGGCTGGCCTGGTCGGGCTGGCGGGGTTGGCGTTCTGGTGGCGCAGGGGGAAGCTGGCATGACGAAGATCATAGCCAGGATACTCAACCCTCAGTTCGCGGTACCTGTGCTGTTGCTGTTGCTTGCATGCCTGTTCCTTTTGCCGGGGCTGCCACCATTTCGCGTGGAAGCGCCGATGGAGCAATTGCTGATCTTTCCTCCATGGAGTACGCTTTATCCACAGGCAGACCCTATTTTGCGCGGTAGTGATGTTCTTTTCCAGCAACTACCGTGGCACCACTGGATACAGAACGAACTGAGCGCGGGTCGTTTCCCGTTATGGGTGTCGGGACCGCTCGGGGGCTACCCACTGTTCGCCTATTACCAGGCGGGCGTGCTGTACCCGCTGCATCTGCTGTGGGCGCTACTGCCGACAGGGGTGGGTACGGGCATCATTGCAGTGCTCAAGCTGTGGATCGCTGGACTGGGGATGTGGTGGTTCCTGCGCGCGCTAGGGCTGCGTGTGTCCGCTTCACTGCTGGGTGCGCTCGGCTTCATGTTCTCGGCAGGCTTGATCGAGTGGCTGCCATGGAGCCACACCAACGTGTACATCCTTCTGCCCTGGCTGTGTTGGGCGGCTTATAGCTGGTGTTATGGACAGAAGCGCGGCGCGTTGGTGGGCTTCGCGTTCCTGTGGGCGTGTGCCCTGTTCGGGGGCAGTCCCGAGTTCTTCTTCATCGTGGCGGTGTGCGTGGGGATATGGTCGCTTGGCCTCATCGTGGGTAGGCCACCGGGACGCTGGGGGCGAGAGTGGGCCTGGCAGACAGGTGGAATCGTGCTCGCGGTCCTGGTTGGCACTCTTATCGCGGCCATACAGCTTCTCCCTTTCTTCGAGTCGCTCAGCCTCAGCCACATCGCCACTATTCGCCCGACCGACTTCGCAGCCGGAGTTGAGCGTGCGCGCGCTCACCTGGGCGCAGGCATAATGCTTGATTGGATCATGCCGAGGTGGTGGGGGCAGATCTACGACCAGGTACTTGGCAGTACACAGATCGCCAACGAAGCAAACGGCTATGTGGGGCAGGTGGCCCTGGTGGGCATACCGCTGGCGGCCATAGGGGCATTTCGGCGACAGGTAAACCTCCGATTTGTGCTACCGTGGCTGGCGGTGGCGGCGCTGTGCTGGATCGTGGTTTACGATGATCAATTGGGAATATGGATACGCATTCTGCCCGGCTTTAGCCAGACAGTGAACTTCCGCTTCTTTCTGGCAATAGCCTTTGCATTCCTGGTGATGGGCGCGTTCGGGTGGGATTGGCTCGCCCGCAGGATCGAGCAGGGCAGGCAACCAAAAGAAGGCGAGGACCCCGGCCTGCAGACCCAGTCCGTAGCTCGCAACCCAACCTGGGGCCTGGTGGGGTTGGCGTTAGTGGTTATGGCTGCGCTTTATCTGCTGGCGCACTGGGCCGGAGTTGTGCCGCCGCCCAATGTGGGGATCGATCCCGCCGCGCCAAAGCTGGGGAGGATCTATCCACCCAATGGCGACTATCGCCTCTACTGGGCGTCGTGGGAGCTTGCGGCATTAGTGGGCCTCGTGGGCGCGACCCTGGCCTGGTGGGGCTTCTCAGCGGCGCGCAGAGGATCACCCGTGGCGACTGAAGACAAGTCGTACCGCCTTGTAGGGCTTGCGCGCCTTGCGCCCCTCCTTATAGGCGCGTTTCTGGTGGCCGACCTGTGGCAGTTGCTTTATACCTTTAACCAGACAGCGCCCGCCGACCAGTACTACCCGGAGACCAGTTTTATCGAGCAGGTGGTGGCCGACGTGCCGCCCACCGAGCGCCTTATCGCCGAGGGCGACGCCCTGCTTACTCACACGGGCCTTATCTATGGCTTCCGCGACTGGCGCGCACAGGAGCCTATGTTCACCGAGCGCGCTCTTACTGCCTCTACTCTGCTGGACCCCGATTACAGGAACGATTCTTGGAACAGATACAACATGGTCCTGCAGGACATTCAATTGCCCGTCGCGCCCTTGCTCGGTATTCGCTATTTTGTCTTCCCGAAGGAGACCGACCCCAACCACCCTGCTACTCCTGATCCTGATCCAAACAGGCCTAATTTCAAGCGTCTTGCCTTCACCGAGGGGCTTGGCCTCTGGGAACTGGAAGGGGTGCCAGGCTTTGCCTATCTGAGCGACTATGTGACCGCCGTACCCGGCGAACCGGAGGCTCGTAGCTGGATGCAGGGACTGACGTGGGAGCAGGTGCGTGCCTATCCCGCCGTTGTGGAAGCGCCGGAAAGCGTCTTGCACGGCGTTTTGCGCGGCCCCGCAGGTAGCTCACCGGGAGGTGTGTCCGTCCCCGACTACACCCCCGGCCATATAGTGCTGGACGTGGATGCGAACAGGACAGCTTTATTGGTGGTGGCCGAGAGTTTTTATCCCGGTTGGGATGCCACGCTGGACGGCCGCCCGATACCAATATTGCGCACCAACTATCTCTCGCAAGGCATAATTGTACCTGAAGGCCAGCACACCATTGAAATGAAGTACGAGCCGGCATCGTTCAACATAGGCGCGAGCCTGAGCGGCGTGGGCTTAGTCGGTCTACTCGCGCTGGGGATATGGGCGCGGCGACGGCGCCGTGTAATTCTCGCTTCCTAACTAAGAATCACCGCTTCCACGGCAGCTTCACACGAACGCCACGTGCCAATTCGGCTTCCTGGCGGCGTAGGCGCTCTTGCAGGTCTGCTATGGCGGCGTTCTTGCGCTCGATCTCGCGCTCAAGGCTCTGAGTGTAGAGTGAGGCTGCATGGCCGCTGACGCTACGCTTGGCGCGCTCTTCCAGCTTTGTGCGCATTGTGGGATCGGGTTGAGCCGGGGTGGCATGGAAGAGGAACCACTGGCCATCGGTGAAGCCCTCGGTGATGGCGTGCGCGCCTGCTTTCACCAGCATCGCCGATAAATAGTGCTGGAAGATACGTTCTTCATCACTCCTGTACGCCGGAAAGTGCGTTTCGGGCTTGATGTAGGGACAGGTCGTGGTGAACCTTTGCATGTGGAACGTGTCGAGCAGAGTGCGCACGAGCCTCTCGTTGCTGACGTCCTCGAAGGGCGACTCTTCCTCGTCGCCACTGGTGTGGGCGGAAATGTCCGGCGTTTGCTTGGTTATGCCGGCGGCTTTAGTCCCTGACTGCACTATCTCGAGCATCTCAGCACACAGGGTTTGCAGGAAAGGCTCCCAGCCGGGCACTGGTGTGCTATCGTAGTCCACCGCCAGCACGCCCAGGTCAGCCTGTTTGCCCATAGCCTCTACTTGCTGATAGAGCCAGTGGGGATCGTGGTCGCCTACCCACCTGTTTATGGCCTCGATCTGCGACATCGTGGCGTCGTTGTAGGCCCACGTTTCCTCGGTGGCGACCGCGTGGTCTATGCCCACGAACGCGCCGCCGGGCTTGAGCGCGCCGCGCACCTCTTCCAGCAGACCCTCCAGGTTTGCGATGTGGTGCAACGAGTCCCAAACCACGATGGCATCAAACTCGTCTTTTGGCAGTTGGGTGTGGTTCAGGTCGGCGAACCTGTATTCGATACTGCCGAAGAGAGCGGGGTCATAAGGTACGCCCGCGAAATTCTTGTAAAGATACGGTGAGTTGCGAGTGTTTGTCTCGGCTATGTAACGGCCAATCGCGAGGTTCGTGGGAGAAATATCGAGCGCGGTTACGTGGGCGCCGCGCCTTGCCAGTTCCAGACCGAGCCAGCCCGCACCGCACCCCAGGTCCAACACACGCATTCCGGGCCGAGGCGCTGCTGTGCCCAGCAGGTAGTGCAGTTCGCTCAGGCGGAAGTTGATGCCCGCGGGTCCGAGGCAGAACGGACGCCACTGGTGGTTAAAGCGGAACTGAGTGAATGTGAGCCTCCAGTCTATGGAGCCTGGAATCTCGCCACGCATTAGCCGCTCGGCTACGAAGCTGTCCCAATATTCTCCTTCACCTGCGAGCGCCTTGTTATATTCCTCATCAGAGGCTTCGGTCCACTTCATCTCACACTCGTTTGTTGGTTCCTGGTTGCATTAGGCAGGTTGAGAACTGCCCCGGAGTGGACGACAGACGACGGACGACAGACGACGTTAGCATGGTCGTCTGTCGTCCGTCGTCTGTCGTCCCGGCTGAGCTACATCCGGCCGAGGACCTCTTTCACCTTTTCGTCGTACTGGTCCTGGGTGATAAGGCCGTCTGCGAGCATTTGCTTGAGTTGCTTCAGCACTGCCGAAGGGTCGGGTTGTGCGGGTTGTGCGGGTTGGCCCTGGCCTTGCCCTTGAGCCTGGCTTTGCTGTTGGGCCTGCGCCATGTTCTGGGAGATGATCTGAGCCATGCCTGCGCCCACACCCATGCCCGCGCCAAGTCCAACACCGAGGCCAGCGCCACTGCCTGCGTCGCCGCCACCTTGTGATGCACCCTCGCCCACTCCGCCGATAGCCTGCGCGGTCTGGTACTGGAGATACTGCCCCATGTTACCGACAACGCCCATGCCTGTGCGCTGGTCAATGATCTTCGCTACCTCTTCGGGAGGGGTGACCGAGGTTATGTAGAGGGCTTTCAACAGCAAGCCGAGGTTGCCAAAATCGTCGGTTATGGCAGCCTTAAGCCCTGCGCCCAGGTCGTTGTACTTGGCCGGAAGGTCGAGCAGGGTGGTCATGGTCTGGCCCATGATATCGTTGAAGCGCGACACGATTACGTTGCGCAGGTAGTCTTCGACCTGGGAGGTCTGGTACAGACCCTGTGTGCCTACGATCTTGTTCACGAACAACTGGGGGTCGTTGATCGCCATTGCATACGTGCCGAATGCGCGCAGGCGCACCATTCCGAATTCGCTGTCGCGGAAGGTGACAGGCTCCATGGTACCCCACTTCATATCAATGAAATCTGCCAGGCTGACGAAGTACACTTCGGCCCTGAAGGGCGACTTGCCCCCGAAGGGCAAACTGAGCAGGCCCGTCAGCAGGGGGATGTTCATGGTCGAGAGGGTGTGCCGTCCCGGCCCGAACACGTCCAGCGCCTTGCCGTCGCGGAAGAAGACCGCTGCCTGGCTTTCGCGCACCACTAATTGCGACCCCAGCGCGAACTGCCCCGAACTGTCTTGCGGCTCGCGGTGTACCATCTGCTGCCCTGTCGGGTCAAGAAACTCTATGACATCTAAAATCGCCATCTATTTGTTCTCCTTTTTGGATTGACGACTGACGACTGACGACTGACGACCGAGCACGAACTTAAGTTCGTCGGTCGTCAGCCGTCACTTCTCACTTGGCGTCTCGCCCATGCCCATTTTGGCTTTGAGGTCGGCCAGTTGCTGATCGACGGTGTCGTCGCGTTCTTCGCTGTCGAAGCGGCTGGCAGCGCTGTCGCCGTAGCTTTCGCTGTCAAGCTGGGCCTCGGCGCCCGTGCGGGCTTCTTCCATCCTGATGCGCTGCTCCATGCGGGCCAGGTCGCTACTGTAGTCAGTTACGTTCAGGTCGCGGCTCGTTTGGTCCATTTTCTGCTGGGCCTGTACAGCGTGGTGACGGGCGATCAGAGAGTCGCGGTTGGATAGGGCGTCCTTGTACTTGGCCTGGAGCGCATCGAGTTGACCGCGCAGGCGCGTGACCATATCGGTCTGTGCCATTAATTGCTGTTGGAGCACAGCCAGGTTGGAATCAGAATCGGTCTTGCGCTTGAGGGCTTCCTTCGCCATCGCGTCGTTGCCCTGTCGCACGTAGTACATGGCGCGCTCTTCCATGTGTGCCGATTTGTCCTGCTCGCTCTTGAGGTCGTCGCTGTAGATTTTTTCCTGTGCCATCATGTCTGCTACCTGGCTACGGGCCTTATTGATCTCGTTCTCCATGTCGCGCAGAATCTGGTTGAGCATGATCGCGGGGTCTTCGGCCTGGTCCAACATATCGTTGATGTTGGCCCGGAGCAGGGTAGACAGTCTTTCCAGTACTCCCATGTTAGTGTCTCCTTTATGTGAGCTTCGTGCTAAATGCCGGCGAGGTTACGTCTCGTTGGCCGTCATGCCTTCGTTGCATCGCTATCGTCCGCCTGGATGTCCAGGTCGGTATCGTCGGTAGCTAGTGTATCATCAGCAAGGTCACCTCCGGGGAGGGACGGAGCGGCCGATGACTGGATGCCGGTGTCGTCGTCTGCTGCGTTTGAGGCGTCGACGCTGTCAGCACTGTTATAATTGCCGCTCATTGTGCTGCCCTGTCCCATGCCGAAATCGTCTGCCTGGTCGCTTATTTTCCTGGTATCGCCTCCCCAACTTGTACTCCCGCCGGACGCCGCATCTGACGACCATGTGCCGGTCGTGCCGGATGGTGCTGGGGCGGGCGTGGAAGGTGCCGTCGAAGGGATGGCGGAAGGTGATCCGGATGCGGTGCCGGGCGCGGGGTTGGGCGACACCGAAGCCGAGGACGAACTGGGTGCACCAGGCGCGGTTGCTGCGCTGCTCGTACCACCTGTACTGCTTGTGCTCCCTGTATTGGAGCCTGGGATACCCTGCCACTGTTCGACGGGTGGTATAACGCCTTGAACTCCCATCTGGTCCGGCTGGTCTGCCGAATAGGTGTCGGGGGGTGAGGTACGAGGGGTTTCGGGCAGTGGTTCTGCCGCATCGTTCGCGCCCGTGTAGCCCGTCGTCGAGCCGGGGGACGTTCCGTAGTCGGTGCCCTGCACACGGGCCGCCTGGCCGCCGGTATCGGTTGTAGGGGCGGTGCCCATAGGCATAGTGGGTGCGCCTGCGCCCGTGGAGGGTGTGCCGGCCATAGCGCCCGGAGTGGGCGGAGCGGTGTAGGGGGCGCTGGCCGTGGATGGTACTTCGGGCGTTGAGGTCGGCGTGGCTGGGGGTGGTGTGCCCACCTGATTGATCTGGGCCAGCATCGCGTCGTACTGATCTTGCGGCAGGCCGCGTCCTGTGCTGATGAAGTCCTGGCGCTGGTTCAAGCGGTTGTTGAGGTCGTCCACCAGACTTGACAGCTTATCGAGGGCACCTGGTAAGGCATTCGCATCAGTGTTCGATGCAGCGGCGGCTGATTCGAGTGCGCCGACTGCTGATGACACCTGGTCTACCCCCGCCGTGAGGGCCATGTCGAAGGCGTAGAGCATATCCAGGTCCTGTCCCTCGATCTTTACGGGATCGAACAGCCCTGTGTAGCCATAGGTGGCTGTAGTCAGCCTGTCAATGAACCGCTGTAGCACGCCGGCTACTCTATCTACTTCAGCAATATAGTCGAGGTTTTTCCCGCGCACCATCGTCTGCTGTACGCGTGTAAGTCGCGCACGCCCGTCGCTGTACTGGTGGGCCAGGTATACACGGAGCAGTTTGTCTGCGTCTCGGCGCCGCTCGCGGTCCATGTACCCGTGGAAACCGGGCACGATGCCCGCGATCTTGTGTAGGAAGTCGTTGGGCTGGTCGCCCATGACTCTGTCGCGAATGTCCATATAACCTCCTTGTGGGCGAGTCGTAGATCGTAAGTCGTTGATAGTCGTTTGGATCCTATTTCTCGCCGATCCATGCCATTATACATATATGCTTTCGCCATAGCTAACTACGCAGAAGTATCAAGTTTAGTTGCATCATCCCACCTGCTTCGGGTGGGATGACCTACGACCTAGGGCTACGATCTAAAGCTACGGCTTACGATCTAAGATCTAAGATCTAAGACTCGGTGCTAGTCGGCGCCGCCGCCACCGCCACCGCCGCCCCCTCCACCGAAGCCACCGCCGCCTCCTCCCCAGCCGCCTCCACCACCGCCACCGCCGCTACTGCTGGGCGCACTGGTGAGGATGCTGGAGGCCGAGTTTACCATGGAGGTGAAGCTGTCGGACAGGCCCTGTATGGCAGACCCGACGGAGTTGCTCATGCCCTGCACTGCGCCGCCAATGTCGAAGTTGCCACCGCCGCCCATGGGTGCGCCCTGTGCTGCAGGCCCGCCTATGCTCTGCGTGGTGCCGGGGCCGTACATGGCGGGGTTCCAGCCGTAGGGTATATACCAGATGGGCATCATCGTAGATGCGGCATTGGCGGGCACGTTGTTGAACTGGCGTATGTATTGCTGGTCAACGCCCATCGCCACCGCATAAGGGAGGAACTGCTGGAACTTGGCTGCTGCTTCCGCCACGCCCGTGTACTTCTGGATGTTCTCCAGATAGCGGCGGAAAGCGCGCCACTTCTCGGCCTCTTCTGCTCCGAAGTCGGTCTTGCGAGGCATTGCATTTGCCATTGCCAATCTCACCAATCCCACCAGAGCTACACCGATTGCGGGCACGATGAGGAACTGGCTTACGGTTTCCCCGAAGACGAACCACAGGAAGCCGATCACTATGCCCATAGCTACGATTCCGCAGCCTATTCCCGAATTACGGGTGCGCACGGATGCAGGGCTTTCCGGGAAATATTTGAGGGCCACTAACTGGTTGTACATGTCGGTGTAGATGGGGGGCAGGCTTGAGTAGAACTCGTTCTTCAACTCGGACAGTTGAACCGGCGAGCCTTTCTTGAACAGAGCCTGTAGCACTTTCTCCTCAAAGGGATATTGTGTCTTGCCGTTGGTCTGGGTGTACTGGAAGTCTTTACCGCCAAGCCCGAACAGGCCGCCGGACTGTGTTTCGGCGATGGTGAGGTTGCCTTTCTTACCCTGGTCCACGATGGTGGCTATCACGTCACGTACGTCGGCGCTTTCGTCGAGAAGCGTGCCTACTAGCCCAGGGGGTAGGTCGCTTGGAGGGTCGGTCAGATAGTCAATAGGCAGTTTGACGGGCTTGTCGCGGCCAGCTGTGTACCAGCGCCTGATATTCCAGAGGATGCCTCCTATGGCAAGGAGGATGCCTGCCAGTAGCACGCCCAGTTCTACCAGGGGACGAATACCTTTGTCGTAAGCCTGTTGGGCGGCAGCGGCTTCGGCTGCCGCTTTTTCCTCCTGGTCAACGGCATCTTGCCAGTTGGGCTTGATGGGCGAGAGTATGCCTGGCGGGATTTGCGCGCCCACCTCGAAGCCGTTGTTCAGGCTTCCGTTGGCGGTCCAGGCGATCTTGTTGTCGTAGCGGCGCACCTCGGCGTTGAACGGCACCTGAGTCGTTTTCCATGCCTGGGTGTCGGTGGCGCTGGGGAAGGTGGCTAGCGCCCTGCTCGCATATACAGGCACGTCCCAGTCGGGCGGCACTGCATACCAGTCGAACTCGTCACGATCGCTATATACGCGGATTGCGCCGTCTACGTGGTAAGTAAGGAGGAAGGTGCGTGTCTGGTTGGAGGTCTTGCCGAATATCCATCTTATTCGCAGAAGTGAGCCTGAGGTTTGCGTACCGTAGGTTCCGGTCACGCCCGAAGTCGAGTCATCAGAGTCAAAGCCGGTTTGCCGGTATGGGGTGAAGAGGTTGCCTTTTTGCTCCAGGATCTTGACGTTGCTGATACTGTCAACTTTGCCCAGGTCTATTTCGCGCAGACCTCTGCTAAAAGTGCCGCTGGTAAATGCGTATACGAGCGTTTCCTGCACGTCCAGAGAGCCGTCGCTATTTACGGTGATGTCCGAGTCGTAGCGATCCATGTGGTACACTTTGGTCGCCTGAGCATAGGCCTGGTTCGGCGAGTCTACAAGTGCAAGTACAGCGGGCATAAGCCCCGACAGTAAAATGAGCGCCAGCAGACGAATACTCCATCGCCTACGTTGTTTATCCATCGCATTACCCCTTCTTCTTTAATTTTTGATAGGTCGACGGCCGCACGTCGTTACTTATTACGCAACAAAAGCGAAGTCCACGTCGGGTTTTTAGGCTGTTGTCGGACAGCATCCTCCGTGATCTTCGCTCCTATTCGTGTCCAACAAAGCTCTTTATGACCTCTCCGGTGTGAGAAATTGAGATACGGGTTAGCCCTGCGTGGGCGGGGCTGTAGGAGGCGGAGCGGGAGGTGTAGTTGTGGTGGTCCCGGGGGCTTGTTCAGGAGCGGGGGTGGCTGTTTGCTTTGATTGTGGGATGAAGAACTCGGTTCCGCAGTAGTCGCAGCGGATTATGCCTTTGCCGCCTACGACCTGTTGCGCGCCACAGTTAGGACACTTGCCCGTGATGACTGCCTGGTTGATCACGGCTGCGTCGGCAGATACGAGCTTGCCGCCTTTCCAATCCACATATCCCGTAAATAGGCCCTTGCCAACGAGGTCGTACAGGGCATTCTTGACCTGGTCGAGGGTCATGCCTGTCTCAAGGGCCACGTTTCCTATCTGCACGGTTCCCTGGGTAGAAACCATATTGAGGATCTTTTTCTCTTTTTCTACCTGGGCGAACTGTACTGCCTCGCCCCTGCCTTGCATGGTGAACCACACGCCGAAGCCCGCGATCACAGCGGCAGGCACCACACATATGCCGATACCCAGCACTTTGGCCGATGAGTCGGTCTGGGCGTTAGTGCCGAAGTAGAAAATGCCAAGTAGGGCCACAATTACCCCTACGGCTATCAAGACCATGCCGATAGTTTTTCCTGAGCCGATCATATCTAATCACCTCCAGGTAGGATGTACAAGTCAAGACAATTGCGGTAGATAACACTCATGGGGTCGGGCGTGCGCCCCTAAGCCGCCGATTTTATATACGCCTTTCCGGTTGCCCGGTTTCGCTTGGCGTGTAAGCGTGCGTTTGCTGCACGCGCCGCACCAGCCAACTATACAATATCGGCGTATATGGTGTCTATCAGCTATGCTTCTTGCCTGGCCCCTTGTTCTTGCGGCGCGATGGTGTTGGGCCGAACTGCACCCAGGGCTCGTCGCTCCACTCAAGCTCGACCCTGCCGATTACTACGGTGTCGCCCTTCTCGACGCCTTCTTCGCGCAGTTTGTGCGAAACTTTCATCCTGCTTAGCTCGCTTTGCAGGCGCTCGACGCCGAATGGATTGCTGTAATCAGTCATGGCCACAATGCGCTCGATGCGGTCGCCCGTGACGCGATACCTGTGTTCGGCTTCTTTGGTGACGGTAAAGCGCGACGACTCTTCGGAAGTGTAGCGAGGCTTGGCCTCGACCTCGTTCTCGGCGGGCGGCTCGTCCCAGGCGGGCGGGGGCATCTCGCGCAATCGAGTAGCCACTATCTGCAGCAATTCCTGCACGCCTTCACCTGTGGCCGCCGAGATCGGGTGCGCCTCGTAGCCCAGATCCTTGAACTGCTTTACCAGGGCGGGCAGTCTATCGCGCACTTCTTGCAGGTCAATCTTGTTGATAGCCACGATCTGCGGCTTGTCGGCCAATTCAACTTCATAAAGGCGAAGTTCTTCGTTGATGCGCTTGAAATCCTCAATAGGGTTGGTGGTCTGCGAGGGGTGCGCATCGTCTGTGGCGGCGACTTCCCCCCATAGTCCGGCCGAGCCGTCTACTATATGTACAAGCAAGCGAGTGCGCTCGACGTGGCGCAGGAATTCGAGTCCGAGGCCCGCGCCGCCGCTCGCACCTTCTATCAAGCCGGGTATATCGGCCATTACGAACGAGTAATCGTCCACGGCTACCACGCCCAGCATAGGTTGCAGGGTGGTAAATGCGTAATCCGCTATCTTGGGTTCGGCTGCGCTGACTACTGACAGCAGGGTGGATTTGCCTACATTCGGGTAGCCCACGAGTCCAACATCGGCTATCACCTTTAGCTCTAGCGTGACCATGCGTTCCTGGCCCGGACCACCCTTTTCTGCGAAGCGGGGAGCCTGGTGTGTAGCGGTAGCAAAGTGGGTATTGCCCAGCCCGCCGCGTCCGCCGCGCGCCACCATGAAAGTTTCGCCGGGGCGCAGAAGGTCGGCCTGTATAGATTCTCCTGCCGCGCCCGAGACGGGGTTCTCGTCTATGACCTCGACGAAGGTACCGGCCGGCACGTCGATATAGACATCGGGCGCTGCCTTGCCGTGCTTTCGATTTCCGCCTCCGTTGCCGCCCTGCGCGCCTTTGAAGTGCTGTTTGTAGTGGAAGGGAAGCAGGGTGTTCATGGCGGGGTCTACGCGCAGATAAACGCTCGCGCCGCGCCCGCCGTCGCCGCCGTCAGGTCCGCCTTTCGGGATGTACTTTTCGCGCCGGAACGAGGCGCTTCCCGCGCCGCCGTTGCCTGCTTTCACATAAATTTTCGCTCTGTCATAAAACATGGTGTCTCTTTTTAGGGGCGAGGTGTTAGGTGTTAGTAAAGGCGTCACGCATCACAAGTCGTCGGTCGTCCTACTAACCGCTTGCCCCTCGCCGCGTCGCAGTTCGGTTAGCGCCCTTGCTACGATGTCGATGTCTTTTGCGTAGGTGAGCAGGTTGTTTGCTTCGTTGATATTTACCCAGCGTGACTCTGATACTTCCCAGTTCGGCCCACCCAACGTGTCACTTGTGGCTTCGAGCAGGAAGTGATACACCGTCTTGTGCACGAGGCCGCCATTTGTGGTGCGGAAGAAGTAGTCAGTTTCGCCCAGCGAACTGATTATTCGCGCATCGATGCCCGACTCTTCTTTCACTTCGCGTATTGCTGCCTGTTCACGTGTTTCGCCCGCTTCTAAATGCCCCTTGGGGAGCGACCAATCGCCGTGACGCGCCCTCTGCACAGCCACGATGTCCCACCCCGTACCGGTGGCGCTTAGGCGGAAAACTACGCCGCCTGCTGAATATTCATTTCGCGTTGACTGCTGCTTGTTCATTGTTCGTAACCAGCGAGACTACTTCGTCCATACTGTCCACGATAAAGTTGGGCATCGCATCTTGAAGATCTGTCAGTGTGCCCACTCCCCATTTTACCCATATTCGGGGCATGCCCGCTGCGTGAGCCGCCTGCATGTCTACGTCTGCGTCGCCTACGTAGACCGCCTGGTCCGCCCGGATGCCCAGCTTTTGAATGGCCGCCAGCAGGGGATCGGGCGCGGGCTTGTGGCGGGATGAGTCCTCCAGTGTCACAAGCGTATCAAAATAAGGCGCGAGGCCGAACAGATCCAGCCCTCGCATAGCGATCGGCAGACGCTTGGACGTCACCAGCCCCAGTTTGAGGCCTCGCGCCTTCAACGCTCGCAGGGCTTCGACCGTGCCCGGCACCAATTCTACCTCAAGATCGTGTGTGTCTACCTGCCTCGCCTTGTATGCGGCGTAAAGGTCTGCGCTTCTGCCGGGCGCAACTTCTTCAAAAGCGTCAGTCAATGTGCGCCCTATCGAGGGTAGTATCTCCTCGCGTGTCAATTCGCGCCCCAGGCAGGTAAGCGTCGCATACTGCCAGCACTTCACAATATGGTCAACTGAGTGTATCAGTGTGCCGTCCAGGTCGAACAGCACTGCTTTCAAATCTAGATCCATGCTATCCACTGATCCCTGATTTCCATACAATACACCCCGACCTACAAATTACAAAGGACGAAGGCGCTTGTGTCCTTCGTCCTGAGTGACCCAAATCGGGGGATGATAGCACCGCGCACCCTTTTCCGATAACAGCATTCCAGCTTGCAACCTGCCAGCCAGCTCGGACCAGGCTGTCCCACGTCACCCGAGAGTGTCTATTTACCGCTGCTTCCTTCCGGACCTGACGGACTTTCATAGGCTCCCGCCGCGCAGGACCCAATCGTCAACACAACTTAACAAGCGCAGTCCCACAATGCCGTACCTCGAAAGGGAGTTCGACCCCGCTGAGGCGAGTTGCGGGTTACAGGGCATCGCCGGTTCCCCATCTAGCACGGTACTACGATCTTACCCGACTTGCCCTCTGGGTGTCAAGCTGAGTCATAGATCGAAGATCTTAGATCTTCGATCTATGACGCGTCCGATCTACTGCTGAAGACCTATTGACTGCGGCGGGCCTGGCGGGTATAGTGAGTGCAGAGAGGGCTGATGGCCCCTCGTATTTTAGTAGGAGGCGATGACTGTGATGAAAAATACCTTTGTATACACAATCCAGTTCGAAACCACACTTCCACAGTGTGGGAGCGCCGCCTCCTGTTTGACCTGCGCCGGCTAATTCGCCGGACAGCCACTTAATGTAGCTCATAGCTAACTTGCAGGCTGTGTGCGCTCCTATGCGCTCATGGCTTTTTGTTTGCCTTGCTCATGCCTGGTGTGCAGGTGCGCAAACGGATGCTCGAGACCCCCACTGTAGAAGTCCCCGGTTTTCGTTGTGTTCGCCACCTGATCACCGGAACTACGGTATGCCTTGAGCAAGGCACCCTGCAAGGAGATATAGCAATCAATGCGTTACAAATGGAACTATGAGGAAGAACTCGCCGAGTACGATGATGCCCTGATGCAACCCAGAAGAAAACCTGTAACAGCCCGAAAGCGAGTACGCAGCGAGGTAGTCGCAACGCTTGTCGAGAAGGGCGATGACGCACGCAAGGGCTTCGACCCGTCGTTTGGTTCAAAGTCAGCCGAGAAGTTCAACGTGTCGCGTCACGAGCGGGCGTGGATTCTCGAATACCTGAGCGGCTTCTATGAAGACCACCAGATCGAAGACGTTATCAAACCCGTCAAGGGAGGCAAGGAGGCCACAGTCTATTGCTGTCTGGCGGGGCCGTCGCTGGGTGTAGAACTGGTGGCTGCCAAGCTGTACAGGCCGCGCATCTTCCGCAACTTGCGCAACGACTCGCTCTATCGAATGGGCCGCGACGTGATGGACGAAGAAGGCAAGCGGGTGGGCAGTCGCGAGGCGCGCGCTCTGCAAAAGAATACTAGGTTCGGCCAGGACTTGCGCCAGTCGAACTGGTTAGAGAACGAGGTGTCGGCCTTGCGTCTGCTGAACGAGGCCGGAGCGGACGTACCGCATGTGTACACCAATAATGACCATGCACTGCTGATGGACTACCTGGGTGACGCCGACTGGCCGGCGCCCATCCTCCAGAATGTGACCCTTTCCAAGGCTGAGGCGCGCACGATCTTCGACCGCCTGCTGTGGAACATCGAGTTGATGCTAGCACACAAGCGCATCCACGGCGACCTGTCGGCTCACAACATTCTCTACTGGCAGAATAAGGTCACTATTATAGACTTCCCACAGGCGGTCAACCCCGACGTGAACCCCTACGCTTACGCAATATTGGAGCGTGATGTTACTCGCGTGTGCCAGTACTTCGAGCGCTACAGGATTACGTCTGACCCGGTGCGCCTCGCGGCAGACCTGTGGGCGAAGTACGTTGATCCCTATGACCCTGTGTGAGTATGCGAAGAGGGCGATCTATGTTGAATAGATCGCCCTCTTTACTTGTGCGATATCGTCGGAAGTCCACCTTCGCGCTTGGCGGAGAGGGCGGGATTCGAACCCGCGACGGATTTTACCCGTACCCGCTTTCCAGGCGAGCGCACTAGGCCACTATGCGACCTCTCCAGAAAGGTTTGATTCCGACTAATATAGCCCTGATATGGCCTTGGATTGTGAGCTTTATGACTTGCCGGTCATGCTCCTGCTGTGCCTACTTCTCTTGAATGATCTCCCCCGATTACGGGGCGGAGAGGGTGGGATTCGAACCCACGGAGAGCTCTAACACCCTCACTCGTTTTCGAGACGAGCTCCATCAACCGCTCGGACACCTCTCCCGGTTAAAAAAGGCCAGCCATCTGCGATTCGCGGGGCTGGCCTTCTGTTCTTGCTGTACAACGTCGCTGAGTGCCAGGGCGTGCCTGGAGGGGCTCGAACCCCCGTCCTTTGGGTCCGCAACCCAACGCTCTATCCACTGAGCTACAGGCACCCATATTGCTTTACAGCCTTCTGATTATACCAGATGTCACAGGCCAATGCAACCTTGACGCCCCTCGGCGCCTGTGCTATTTTACAGGCTAATGCCTCCCTCCTTCAATGCTAAAAAGCGCGTTAATGACAGGGATATCGTGATGGATGTGCTGGCCGCCGCGCTGAGTGCCGCCGACCCCTTCCGCGCGGTGGACACTGCCCTCAAACTTGACGAGGAAGTCATCCAGATCCTGGCTTCCGTGCAGCCGGACGGCGATATCTTCGTCGTGGGCGCGGGCAAGGCTGGCACTTCTATGGCCGTGGCTGTCGAGAAAGCGCTGGGTGATCGGGTGACCGGAGGCTTAGTCATTGTGAAGGATGGATATGCAGGCACGGTTGGCGCACCCCTTCGCCATATAACGTTGCGCGAAGGCGCTCACCCTGTGCCCGACGCTCGTGGCGTGGAGGCCACCCGCGAGCTAATATCTCTCATTGAGAGCGCAGGTGAACGCGACCTTGTGATCTGCCTTATCTCAGGCGGCGGCTCGGCACTGCTGACCCTGCCCGGTTCTCAGGTCACACTGGAAGACGTGCAAGCTGTCACGGCGCTCCTGCTCAAGTCGGGCGCTACGATCAACGAGCTTAACGCCGTTCGCAAACACCTGTCGCGTGAGTCGGGCGGGCAACTGGCCCGAATTGCCGCGCCCGCTCGTGTCTTATCCCTCATACTGAGCGATGTCACAGGCTCGCCGCTCGATGTGATAGCATCAGGCCCCACCGTCCCCGACCCTACCACATATGCTGATGCGCTGGCGGTGCTCGCGCTCTACGATCTCCTTGCGCGAGTACCCGCAAATGTACTTGCACACCTGGAAGCGGGAAAGCGCGGCGATCTGCCGGAAACTCCCAAAGATGGCGATCCACTGTTTAGCCGCGTGACCAACAAGCTGGTGGCGAGCAATGTGCAGGCGGTGGAGTCCGCAGCCATGATGGCGCGCCACCTCGGCTTCAACACATCTATCATCTCCACCTCTCTGGAAGGCGAGGCCCGCGTGGTCGGTGCTGATCTTGCCCGATTGGCGCGTGGTGTGGCCGAACACGGTACGCCCGTGCAAACCCCGGCCTGCCTGCTGTTTGGTGGCGAAACCACCGTGACGGTGCGCGGCAGTGGCGTGGGGGGTCGTAACACCGAGCTTGCCTTGAGCGCCGCCATACACTTGAGCGGCCTTGGCCCGCGTGTGCTGGTAGCTTCGCTCGCTACCGATGGGGGCGATGGCACATCCCCCAGCGCGGGCGGCTTGGTAGACGGCACGACTGTCGAGCGAGGCGCAGGCCTCGGTCTCGATGTCCAATCCTTCCTCGACAACAACGACAGCTACAGTTATTTAGCAGCGGTTGGCGACGTGATAATGACCGGCCCTACAGGCACCAACGTAAATGATATAATAGGCGTGTTTGCTTTCGGATAAATCTTGGTTTCAGATCGAAGATTCCCCGCTGGGGAAAGAGGAGTGGAAGGATGACTATAGGCGGATTTACATTCGTGTTGCATACGCATATGCCGTTCTATCGAGGTGCGGGCATGTGGCCGCACGGCGAGGAAAACTTGCACGAGGTCATGGCTGAAAGCTACGTGCCTCTGCTCGCGGCTCTCACCGACCTCCACGAGGCCGGTGTTCCGGCCCGCGTGACGCTGGGCATTACGCCCGTGCTCGCAGAACAGCTTGCCGACCCGCTGATAATCGACCACTTCGAGGATTACCTCAACCGCGAAATCGATGGCGCTTCTGCCGACGTCGCCAGGTTCGAGGCTGCTAAGGAATCCCACTTCCTCTATCTGGCCCACTTCTATCTGGAACTTTACCGCAATACGCTCAATACTTTTCAGCAAAGGTTTAACCGTGACCTGAACGGCGCTTTCCGACGCCTGCAGGACGCAGGCATGATCGAAATCCTAACTTCTGCAGCCACTCATCCCTACTTGCCCCTAATGATGCGAGATTTGACCATTGACGCTCAGCTTGCTCTCGGTAAGCGGGTGACCGAGCGCCACTTCGGCAAGTCTCCCCGTGCTATCTGGCTGCCCGAGTGCGCTTATCGACCCGGTTACGCAGCCATGGCTGCCGACGGCACTCGCTATGACCGCCCGGGACTCGAAAGCTGGCTCGAGGCGCACGCCCTGCGGCTATTCTTCAGCGAGAGCGGTCCGGTCGAAAACAGCCGCCTGATAGGCGAAGCCACTCGCGAAACGCACGAGATTATGCGAGCTAACCGCCGCCGCCACGAACAGCGCGGCATATACGGGCAGGTGGAGCAGGTGATCGAGGAAATGGGTTACGAGAGCGCGGGCTTCATAACCGAAAAGAATGTGACACCCTACGAGGGTGGCGGAGCGCCCGCAGTTGACAACGGTGGTACTTTTGAGCCTTACCTTGTACGAGATTCGGACGTGTCTGTATTGGGTCGCAATCGCACGGTGGGCGAGCAGGTGTGGGCCGCAGCCATCGGCTACCCGGGCGACCCCAACTACCGTGAGTTCCACCGAAAGGACGCCGAACACGGTCTGCAATACTGGCGAGTTACTGATACTCAGACGGACATCGCCTATAAAGAACTGTACGACCCCTATCGTGCAGGTCAGCGCGTGGAAGAACATGCCCACCACTTTGTTGAACTTGTAGTGGGCCAATTGCAGGCGTTCAAGGAAGAGCATGGCTCCACAGGCTTCATCGCATCGGCCTACGACACTGAGCTTTTCGGGCACTGGTGGTTCGAGGGTGTAGACTGGCTCAAGAGGGTGCTGACTCTACTGGCGACGCATCCTGATATCGAGCTTACTGCGGCTTCGCAGTGGCTGGAAGAACACCCGTCCCGCCAGGTGATAGACCTGCCCGAAAGTTCGTGGGGACACGCAGGAACGCATGTTACCTGGCTGAACCCCGAAACCACATGGATGTGGGCCGCAGTCCACGCTGCCGAACGCCGCATGGAGGGTCTCGTCGAGCGTTATCCTGATGCGGACGGTGCCGCCCTGGCAGCCCTCAACCAGGCAGCGCGCGAACTCGTGCTGTTAGAAGCCAGCGATTGGGAGTTCCTGTATACAACAGGTCAAGCACGGCAGTACGCGAGCGACCGCTTCAATGAGCATGTTGCCCGCTTCAATGACCTGGCAAGCGGATTGGAAATGCAAACCGATGCAGAAGTGCTGGCAGGTTTAGCTTACCAATACGGCGAGCGCGACAACCCGTTCCCCGACATCGACTACCGGCTGTTTGCCCGCCGCCAGCCGGAGTAGCCGCCTGAAAGACACAGCAAAGGGGATGCATAACAAGTGCATCCCCTTTGCCATTAAGTCCGAGCTACGCGTCGTTCAGATCGGCGTCCACATCGGCCTTCGTGCTGTCCATCTCTTTGGTGAGGTCGGTGCCCGTGTTTGTGTCCTCGAATTCACCGAACTGTTCACCCTCGTCGTCAGCCTGACGCGTGCCATCGGTGCCGCCTGCGTACGTATCTTCGGGCTGGTCGAAGGCAGTTCTACTCTCCTCGCCAAGCGTGCGTACGTCATCGACGTCGCTTGTCCCATAGTCTTCCATTGGCGGAATGCCCGTGTTGTCCTTCATGCTCGTTGTGCCTCCTCTGCAATTGCAGGTGCTTGCTTTGTCTGATCAGTTGAACAAAGAGCAAGATCCATGCTCACACCAAGGACACTAATTAGCGAGGTTGCCTGCGCGACTGTTCATAGAGCAGGTAAATACCCAGTGCGATGAGAACAACGGGCCAGAGGGCGAACATCTGGAATATGCTCGATAGGCTCCCAAGTAGGATTATGCCGCCGGGTATTAGCGCCCACCAGTGCTTGCGCTCGAAGAACCAAATCGTACAGAAGCCAAGGCCCAGAGTGATGCCGGTTATGCTGCCACCGAAGACTGCGTTTACCACGCCAAAGCTCTCAAGGAAGGTACCCAGGCCGATGCCCATCAAGATGGCGCCGGGTATCAAAAAGCCGATGTTGTAGCCCGGCTTGCTTGTGAAGTAGGCGTACATGAAGATGCCGCCGATAAGCAGAAGTACCATGTCGCCGAAGCTGGGAACAAAGCTGAACCCGTCTAACATGAAAAGGAGTCCCCCACCGATAAGCGCTAAAGCCAGGATGGTGCGGTCTCTATTTCGCCTGTCTGCGGGCGCCCTGTACGGGTAAGTGGTCTGCTGAATCTGCCCGTATGTACCATACTGAGGCTGGGCATACCCGCCACTGCTACCTTGCTGGCCCTGAGTGCCTTGCCCGGCGGAAGCCTGCTGCGCTGTGCCACCTGCGTTCGCCTGTTGTCCTGTATTAGGGACTTCCGGCCTCGGTGTTTCCTGTGGAGGGAAATAGCGCGTTGGGTTGGGGTCATTGGTTTGGGGCGGTTGTGGCGGTGCGCCACCGCTGTTGCCATAGTTGTCCATAGAATCTCCTCCATCGCTTTCTAGCGTCGCTCTGGCGGTCAGAGCAATCTTTGTTGTGTTCAATCGTATGTACGCAGACTTCTACGGATAAGTTGCATGAATTTTTCAAGCGCAAATATACCAGGTTCGTGCATCCCGAATGCCCTGGTCACGTGCATTCCCAAGCACGGATTCCCTTGCCTATATTACAATGGACACGCCATGAACGAGAAGAATGCCAGCGGGACCGAGTTACCCATTGACCAGATTATTCGCGGGGATAACCTTGAGGTGCTGGCAAGCCTGCCCGATAAGTGTGTGGACCTCGTGTTCGCCGACCCTCCATATAATCTGCAACTCCAGAACACCCTCCGCCGCCCGAACAATTCGCTCGTACAAGCTGTTGATGACGAGTGGGACCGGTTCGATAACTTCGAGGCCTACGACCGTTACACAGGGGCCTGGTTGGGCGAATGTCGCCGAGTTCTAAAAGATACGGGCGCAATCTGGGTAATAGGCACCTACCACAATATATTCAGGGTTGGCAAAATCATGATGGACCTGGGTTACTGGATACTGAACGATGTAACGTGGGTAAAAACCAATCCCATGCCCAACTTCCGGGGTGTGCGCTTCACCAACGCCCACGAGACCCTGATCTGGGCCAGGAAGTCGCAAAACCAGCAACGCTACACATTCAATTACTTGGCCATGCGGAGTTTGAACGACGACAAGCAGATGCGCTCGGATTGGGAACTGCCGCTATGTACGGGAGCGGAACGCATCAAAGTGGATGGTGAGAAGGCCCATACGACACAGAAGCCGGAAGCTCTCCTATTCAGAGTAATTCTTTCGACGACCAACCCTGGCGATGTTGTGCTTGATCCGTTCTTTGGGACCGGAACCACCGGCGCGGTCGCCAAAAAACTGCACAGGCACTGGATCGGCATCGAGCGAGATCCTGAATACGTGCGTGTCGCCCACCAACGCATCGACGCCATCATACCGCCCGATGCGCCTCAGCAGATATTTTCCACGCTGAAAGGCCGAGCATCAGTACGCATCCCCTTCGGACGGCTGCTCGAGTCGGGCCTATTGAGACCAGGCGATACCCTCTATCTCGATAGAGACAAGCACGCCGCGCTTGTGGCCGCCGATGGAACCCTGCACGCAGGCGTCGCCACAGGCTCAATTCACGCATTAGGAGCACGCCTCCTCGGCGTGGCCTCTCTGAACGGTTGGGAGCACTGGTACTTCCGCGACCCCGCAACCGGCGAACTCGCGCCCATTGATAACTTGCGCGAAAAGCTAAGAAGTACCGCCATTTCCCCAAGTTAAGCACAAAATAGGGCCGAATTGCTCGGCAACATGTGGAAAACCCTATTGACACGAACGAATGTTCTAATATATGATCCTGTTACGGATCAATTAGAACATTTGTACGGAAGTCAGAACGGAGACCACTATGCAACCTTATCACAAAGAAGACTCGCACTTCAACCCGAACGACAACGATTACGATGCGACCGATTACCCCAACCAACTCGCGCCGGAATGGGCCGAGGTTTCTGCTCCTCGCAGATTATTCCTTCGCCACACTCCTTCTCTGCTGATCGTCGAGCTACCCGACGGCGATGGCAAGCGCTGGCAGTTGGCTACCCTTGGGGAGAGTAACGCCGTGGCCGATCCAGGCTCTCACCTTGGCAGGCTCCTTCGCCCCCACTGCGCTCTTTTGTCACTCCCATATCTTTCCAACAACTAACCGCGTTTCGACGGTTTTATCCATACGACATATCCCAGGAGATGTGAACACCATGGCAACTAACACTCGCGCATATGGCGCCAACGCTCGACAACTGGATTGGGACGATAGCTCGCAGGACAGCGGGCGAACAGGTAGCTGGATGCCCCTCGATGGGCTTGACGACGAAATGTACACCGCTCATCGCCTCCATGCAGTAGCGTCCGTGGCCGCACCCGCTATGCCGCAGCCCCGCCGCGTGGCGCCTTCGCTACCCTGGCGGAGAGACGAGACAGCACGCCCTGCACCGACTCGCGAAATGGAGCGCGCAACGGCTCAGGCGCCTGCACGGCAGGAAAAGGTAGTCGAGGCCCGTTCTGTAATGATGATTGCCGGAGCCGCAGTGATGGTGGTTGTGCTCTACGCCGTCGTCAGTGCAGCAGTACAATGGACACAGGTTAAGCTCGATGACCTGCAATATGGCCGCCCTAGAACTATGCAGCTTGACGCGTATGTGGGACACAATGAGGCCGACGGCGTACCTTCGCACTTCGTCGCGATGAACCTCAACCGCCGCGTCACTATCATCGAGATGCCCGGTGGCGATAGCGCCAAGATAAGCACAATCCTCGGCCCCTACTTGTTTGGTCAGGGCGAAGACCTCACTCCCATCACCCTGTCCTCCACCGACTTGAATGGCGACGGGCTGGCCGACCTTTCGGTAAATGTCAAGAACGAGCAACTACTCTACCTCAATGATGGCTCAGCATTCCATCTCGCCAGCACCGAGGAACGACTCGCGATCCAAAAAGCGCAGGCCCAAGCTCAGCAGCAACCGGCTCTTGCCGATAGCGCGCAGACAATCAATGGGGACACAACCAAATGAAGCAGCTACAGGGTTATTCCAACACTGTGACGCGGGCCCAGCAGCCGCCTTTCATGCCTCTCGCTGCTCCCGCATCAACTCAGCGGTATTCGGTTCGCCCACTGCTCCCCACTTATGAAGCCACCCCTTCTGACACTAGCGACAATGGCCTGTGCAGAATGTTGGGTGGGGGTCGCAGCCAGACTTACGCCGTGAATATTGGAGCAATTGAGAACTACGTTGAAGCACAAGCCTTGCGCCCGGACTCACGTCCCGCCACACGACCCCATCCGCACACCGACCGCTACGACGATTGGAACATTGACCTGGGAGTTGCTCCGCGTAGCGACAAGCCGCGACGGCGTCGCCCTCGCCTGGCGCTATCGCAAACCCTGATCACGGGCCTCGGGATACTAATCGTACTCGTGCTTGCCTGGGCGCTCGTCACGCCAGCCTTTGCTTCGAGCCTGCCGATCAGCCGCTATACAGATGAGTCGGGCTCATCGGTTCCACAGGCTCCGGTGATAGACACCACGGCTGGGTCGGCTGCCGCCGCACAGTCTCAACCTGCCGCCGAAGTGCCGGCGCCCGATGGCACGTATTCTCTCGTAGCTTCCCCCAGCATAAGCGTTGCTCAGATCGAAGCGGTGCTACAGAAGTATGGTTCCCCGGCGGCCGGACTGGGCCAAAACCTCTATGACCTCGGCGTGCGTTACGGCATTGATCCTGCCTACGCCCTGGCGTTCTTCGTCCACGAAAGCGGTTGCGGCACGCAAGGCGTTGCCCGCACGACCCACTCCCTCGGTAACATCCGTTGGACCGACGGTTGGGACAACTTCCAGGGATACCGTGTATATCCCACATGGGAAGCGGGCATGGAGGATTGGTACAAGCTCATAACCGATCTCTATATCAACCAGTGGGGCCTGCGCACCGTGGACGCGATAATCCCAGTGTACGCCCCAAGTGGCGACGGCAACAACCCTACTGCTTATATCAACTCTGTTGAGGGCATGGTAGACTCGTGGCGCGGTAAGTAGCCTTCCCGGGGCTGTTTACTGGGTGGTGACCGCCTCCACCTTGTCGAGAGTCACGGGGATTGGCCTCCGTAGTGAGTTCTGTATCTCGGCTACTGTGTCGGTGTAGCGCATTAGAGCTTCGATCTCTTCCTTGCTCGCATCGGCGGTGACTTTCGCGCCATAGTTGATGTTCAACGGCGGCTCGCCCGGGCCGCCGAAATCGCCTTCTACTTCCACCTCTACTTGCTGTACAACTATTCCTCGCTTGGAGGCTTCACGGTAGATATCGTTGCAATAGCAGGTCGCGAGAGCGAGGAACAGCAGTTCGCCGCCATTAGCGGCTGAGCCGAATCCCGACTGCTTGGGCGGTATAGGAATCTGCTGTGCCTGTCCGTTAGTTGATACAACGGCTTCATGCCGCCCCTCACTATTCTCTACACGAGCTCTAATCTTCATACGGCGCCTACTTTCTACCAAAGATGAGTTCACTATGGCTTTGCAACATTACGACCCAGGATTATAGCACGGGCGGCGTGGTTGGCGTGCTTCGTTTTGCTCTGCTAAAATGAGCGCATATGACCATTCACAATACGC